>NZ_JBIWPP010000035.1:0-81944 GCF_044768335.1 Streptomyces sp. NPDC101151
GTGGAAAACTGACGTCCTCGCAAACGTCACGCTACCGAGCAGGGCCGCCCTCACGATCAAGTACAGCGAGCCGAGACCTCCGTGAATAGGCCTCCGGGTACAGGGGAATCGACGAAATACGGTTCGCGGGGTGACCGAATGCGTGGAGCGGCGTCAAAGGGCAGGGACACAGGACTCGAATCACGACGCCCTGAGGATCGAGACGCCTGGAGTTCGAGCACGAGCTCCTCGACCTCGCGGTGGCTACAGGGGAAGCGGAAGTACAGCCACACGTAGTACGAGACGATCTCCACCGGGTAGCGGTGGTTCTTGTAGGACGGTGGCACATCCGACACGAGCGATCCCCTCCCCGGACACGGACAACTCGAAGATCATCCCCCCAGACCGGCAACGTGACAGCACCCTCTGCACCGCTCAACTTTGAAGATCCTGATCACCGTGCGCTGGGCTTGATCTGAGGAAGCTTGTCTATCTTATTCAGAGCGCTCCGATCGAAAATCTGCGGAATCGCTGGGCGACTCAGTAGCGTTTCATCATTTTTCAAGTGCTCCTGCCCCTGAAGCAGACGGAGGGCCAACCATCCTTGCATGAAAAAGTGTATATCGACGGCGAAGTCGATCTTTTCGCTGCGAATGGCTGCGACTGTTTCCTCATTGAGGCCGAATGTCGCCACCCGCGCACGACTTCGCGCCTCGGCCACTGCCTGAGTGGCAGGAAGTGCACCTGACGACCCGGCGGTGAACACTGCATCGATTGACGGGTCCTGCTGCAGCTTTGCGGAAATCACTTTCGTCAGCGAGGTGTCATTCGTGCCCGCGCGGAGTGTTTCCGTTTTTCCTTTGAAGGCCTTCTGGACACCTGCGCAGCGATCTTCCACGGCAGCGTCCTGGATGACACAGATGACGTGCTTCAAGCCTTCCTTGCTGAGCTGCGCACCGGCGGACGAGCCCACTGCGGCGTCTGGCATCCCGACAAACAGCACCGGTGGTTTCATCGACTTCCAGGATCCGGGCTCGAGCCCGGCGACTGAAACGCCTGCCTTCTGGGCTTTGCTGATGATCTCCTTGAGAGGCTGCGGATTCGTCAGCACAAGGGCAACGCCGTCGATCTTGTCGTCAATCGCCTTCTGGATCGAGTCGGCCTGTTCGTCCGTGGAGGAGGCGCGGGCATAACTGACGTCGACGTCGCTGGATCCGGCTTGCTGTATCCCGTTCAGGATCATGCGCAGGGAAGGCTCAGACGGGTCGGATTGATAAATCATACGGACCTTGATGTGGGGCTCGGCGCTGCCGGTCATAGACGGACTGGCACCAGATGCCTCTGGACTGGCACCAGATGCCTCCGGGTGTTTTTCCTCGCAGCCGGCCGCAGCCACAGCGACGAGTAGCGCGCCGCATACGAGCGCAACGATGCCTGCCTTGCTGAACTTGATGGAACTGCTCATTGCCAAAGACCTTACGGTGGGGGAGAACGAAGAAGGCAGATCGCTTCTGAATCTGCGGGAGAGACGGACACGGGATAACAGCCGTCGGGCAGCTGCGCCGCCGGCATGACGGCTGTCGGCGAGCCCCGGTCGCGGCTGCCGGAGCTGCCGGTGAGAAATACGGGGAAGGAAGAGTGCTGATGGGAACAGCCGTCCCGGGGTAAGGCGCTACGCCACGTCGGCCCCAGGCGCTGGGCGGTCACCCTCAGCAGGGCGGACCGGGCGAGGACGGCGTCCCGCCCGGTGGTGTAGGGGATCAAGACATCGGAATCCGCAGGCCAGGGACGGTGGTGCCGCCCGATCGGGTGTCCAACTCGCCTTACCGGCACGCTTCGTGGGCGAGGCAGTCGGCCAGTTTTCAGCCGGGACTCCGCCACATACAGTCGACGTCGAGCTTGCTGGACACGGTGGTCCGGCCCCGGTCGCAATCAGACCACCGGTGCCGTTGCAGTCCGGGAAGCTGTGGACATACCCCTGGCAGATCAATGAGTTGTGCCACCAGCGACGGGTTCCGATGTAATTGGAATTCACGTCGTCACCCTGCCTATGTGCGCCAGCTGATTACATGCATGCTAGAAAGACGCTTCCCGTCGGCGTCAACGAGCGGTCACCACATCTGCGCGTTCGGGCAGCCGCATGCGGGGCCCTGGACAGGTCCCAAACAACCCGCGGTGAGGCGTTGCCAGGCAAACCTTCAGTGGGTAATCGGAGGGTGACGGTTGTTGCCTGCGCGGCCGTGTGAGCTCGAGCGTATGTGGCTGTGATTGGATCTTGCCATGTCCGATCTTGAAGTGCTGTGCCGAGACGAGCTGATCGCGCTTGTCCGGCGTCAGGACGCCCAGATCACGATGCTCCCTTGAAAATGACGTGACTGGGTCATGCGGCGTCCCCTCGTTCGAGAGTGACGTCGTAGCCGAGCTCGTCGAGTGGGGCGATGAGGCGTCGCCGGTGTCGTTCCTCGCCGAGGCGGTGGGTGAAGTAGTCGGGTCCGAGGCCCTGGTAGAGAACGTCGTTGGAGAGGATGTGGTAGGCGGATACGAGCATGCTGTGCGCGACCGCGACAATGGTCCGCTTCTCTCCGCGCCGGGGTCGTAGCCGGTGGTGCTGGGCGTACAGGTGGCTGCCCTTGGACCGGCCGACGGCGAGCGCGACCTGGTGATCGCTCGTGAGGACGAGGGTGCCGTCCACGATCAGCACGGCATCACAACGGAACCGTCTGCGCGGCGGCAGCGCCAGCGACGATCCGGTCGGCCGCGGACTTGGACACCCGAACAGCGGCGCCGGCTGGCGCAGCGTGAGGTTCGTCCGCCAGTACGCGGCCACCCAGAAGCACGGGGTCCTCCAGCGACAGGCTCCACAGTCGGCCCTTGCGCACCGGATCCACACCTTCACGACCCAACGGGCTGATCAGCTTGCCGAACTGACGTGGGCTCAGCCCGGTGAACGGTGCTGGCCAGGACGGCTCCGACGCCGTGATCACACCAGACACGACAAGAACATCTCACCCGCGACCAACAGTTACGCGACAACCTTGGACCGCTTCCCTGAGACCCTCGACACCACCGTCCAGCTCGAACTCCTCCGCACCTGGAGCCCAACTGATCAACGAGTTCTGAATAACCTTCACGGTGCCGTTGGTTCTGTCAGGTTCTTTGTGCTGCCCTTTTGGGCGTTGTGGTGGCGTGGTGGCGGCTGATTATGGAGGCACGCGACATGGTGTGCTGCCCGCGCGCAGGCAGCCGATGGTGTGGTCGGCTGTTCGGGCATTCCCACGTCGTACGTCGTAGCTCTTCTAGCTGGTCATGCCCGGCGTTACTGAGGTATGGCCGCAGGCCAATTGTTCTGCAACGGCCCGAGCCGCTCATAAGCCCTGCTCGGGCAGGACTGGAGTCCACGTGACACACTTCAGACCAGCACTTTCGCGGCGAGGTCGCCTTGCTGCACTGTCGCTGCTCAGCGCCTCCGTGCTCACAGCCCTTGCCAGCACGTCCGCTTACGCCGCCCAGGCAGATCAAGCGAACCGTCTGCCGACTTCGAAGGGCTACCCCGCAATAGTCCCGTGGGTGCCGAACTATATATGGGACTGCAACCACTCGACCGGTCCGAGTGTCACAGCGACCAATGGGACGGACCCGCACGGGTATGACTACGTAGAATACCCCAAGTGCTACTTCAATCCGTCCGGCACGCCGCAAATGGTGCTCGGGGCGCCGGAGAAGAAGTCCGCGGACATCAACAACTGCGGTGCGACAGCACCCTCGTACATCATGAAGAACTTCACCGCCACAGTCACGAACGAAGTGTCAGACATGTCCGGGTATTCGACGCAGGTTGAGGCGGGCCTCCAGCTCGGCGAGGCACTGAAGCTGGGCATCAATCATGCCTGGCAGAATTCGCACACGGTGTCCAGCGGCACCGCCTACGCCGAGAGCACGACCTACAACCTGTCCGTGAATCCCAATTCGATCGGCTATGTCCAGTGGCGGCCCTACCTCGCGCAGGTATCCGGCACCGTGATAGCCGATTACCTGGAGCTTACCCACAACTCATTCAGCTGGAGAGGCACGTACAAAACGGCAACCCCGGTGCTGCTTCCGGGGACCGACTCGGCAGACGGCGAGTGGAAGGTAGTCAACCGGCCCTGCCCGTAACGATCTCCGCCGGTGAAATGCGCCGGTGTCGCCCTGGAAACCCGCCTCCCTGCCGGTACTGCAGGGGCGTTTCGTGTCGGCCGGCGGGATGACTCGTTGGTCTGTCCGTGGGAGACGCTGCGTGATGTGGAGTTGTGGGCGGAGTGGTTCGAGGCTTCGTCGCGCGGCTCACAGGTCTGTTCTGTCGGAAGGATCTGCGTGGGAACGTACACGCTCGCGACGTGGTGCACGGCAGCGGATGTGGCTGCACCGTGACGTGAGAAGAGCCGTACGAGTTGGGAGAGTTGTGGAGCGATCCTTGGCCCGTACGGCTCTCTCGCATCGAAAATGCACCGGCATCTCGCGGAACCAACTCGGCGAGAACGTCGAGGTCACGACCGTCTGCGCGCCGAAGGCGGCGGCCGGCTGCCACGCAGCCGCCCAGATGAGGAACGTCGCCGCACAGAGCGGGACGCCGCGGCACGGCAGGCACGGCGGCCCGTGTGCAAGGGCTGCGGGCGCACGTTCACCGACGACCGGTGGGAGCGGATCGAGGCGCGGGGGAGGGGATCAGCCGCGCGAGTGGCCCCCGCACGTGTGCGACGACTGTCAGAGCCGGGCCGGCGCAGCCCAGCAGCAGGCTGAAGCCGACGAACGCGAGCGTCAGGAGCCGGAACGCCTCCGCCAGGAAGCGGAGGCACAGGCCGCCGCGCGGAAGGCCGGCGGCCGGCTTTCCCGATTCCGGACCTGAACACTGTGAGGACAGCCCAGCAGGGCGTCGGTCAGTGGCTGAGCACGATGAGCAGCCGCTGCGCGGCCGGGTCTGGGGCACCGGCCCCGACCGCCGGGGACCGCTTGCGGCTCGGAGGTACGTCGAACGGGGTCTGGGCACTGCCACGGGCACAATGCCCCCATGACCGATGATCAGTTGCGCATTCCCGCCCGCCCGCTGCTGCGTCGCCCGCGGGACGGTGAGCTCATAGACGTCGCCGGCGTCGCGCACTTCTTCCGGCTCACCGGCGAGCACACGGGCGGGCACTTCGCCTTCGAGGAGTTCACCCTGGCCCCCGACACCATCGGTGCCAGGCCGCATGTGCATGAAGGACATGACGAGTACTTCTACGTCCTTGAGGGCCAGTTGACGCTCCACACCGGGGACGAGGAGGTGACGGTGGGCCCCGGGCATCTGCTCGCCGCGACCCGTGGCACCCCGCACGGCTTCCGCAACGCAGGCCCTGTCCCCGCACGCGCCTTGTGCCTCTACACCCCGGCCGGCTACGAGAACTACTTCCGCGACGTCCACGCCACGGTGAGCGCCGGGGCCGAGGCGACCGATGAGCTGCTGGCCGAATTCCGCAGCCGGTACCGGACCAGCTCCTACCCGGTTCCCCCGGACCGGTCCTAGCCGGGCGGTGGCCATGTGCTGTTGCGTGGAACCCGAGCGTTCTGTCCCCAGTTGCCTTGACCGTGGAGAAGGCAAGGCGAACACCCCGGACGTGTTCGGTCCGTCCGACGCTGCGCTGAGGGCGGTGGAGGGCGAGGGCACGCACTCTCGCGCTTGCCGACCGGCTGTGCGGTGGACGGCTTGAGGTGCTCGAGCAGGAGCCGGCCAAAGGCCCGATGGCTCATGGTGCCGGGGTGGCGGCGTCGGCGAGATGCCGGCCGGTCCGGCCGGTGGGCCGGCGAGTGCCGGGCACCGGGCTGGAGCAGCGCGACAACTGCGACGGCGCGCGGCATGGACCTGTCGCGGCGCGGTGTCCGCGTCGGCGAGGAGGGGGAGTTGCTGGGCCGGTGCCGCCACCAGCCGACTGGCTGCTCACCTGAGGGGGCGGCCAGTTGGACGGTGTGAGGTCGTGCAGGACGCGTGCTGTCTCGGAGTGTCGTCCTCGTCCGTGATGGCGGGCCGTGTGTTCCGGTGTCGTGGAGCCGACGGTTCCGAGGAGGTCTGTGTCTCGCTCGGAACCGTGTGTCGTCTGTGTACGCAGGTGCGGTCAGAAGCTGAAGAGGCTGCTCTGCTCGACCGTGTTGTTCATTTCGCAGGAGTTCGCAAAGGTGTGTTTCCAGGAAGTACGCGTTCCCTGCCAAACGCCGTCGGCGGTGATGGTCACGGGGGACCAGAGCTGTGTGCAGGCCTGACCGGATGCCGTGGACAGCAGGGAGTCGAGGCGACCGTCGGCCTTGCGTAGATCCGCGCAGGCTGCAGCAGGGGCAGGGTGGGTGCCGGAGGCGCCGGGTGCGCAGCTCAGTGTGACGGCGCGAGCTGCGGTGTCGGTTGATCCTCCGGGGTAGGACACGGTCAGGACCAGTGCCGAGGGCGCGTAGAGGCTGGACGGGGCTGCGGTGGCTGCGACCGAGGAGGCGGCTAATGCCGCGCCGATCACGCTGACGGCGGCTGCGGCGGCACCGGCGGAGCGCAGGTTCATGCGCATGGAAGCTCCTTCATGAGGGTCGGGGGCCTTGTGGGCCGGGAGCAGCTTCGCCTGAGCAACGGGGCAAGGCCAGTTGACGGAACATGATTCAGACGTGTTGGACTTGTGTGTGTGCTGTGAATCCCATGTGCCCAGGTCGCAAGCGGGCCCAGGTGGCATGAAGATCTGCATTCACAGCGAACGCAGGTGAATTCGACTAGTCCGAGGTAGAGGAAAGCCCAGGTCGACGTGGTCGCCACGCTGCACAAAATGGCCGGAAGTCAGAGAGCCCTGCCGACTTGCCGGCAGCCCGTCCGTGAGGCGCACAGGCCGCGTAGGTCCTCGTCCGAGAGCGGGGACGGTCGCACGGGGTGACGCGGTCCTTGAACGCTCAGATCCGTGCCCGCGCCCGCCTGCGCGATGCGACGGAAGATTGCGAGGCCAAGGCCGCAGACAAGGGCTGGGAGATCATCGCCCTTGAGGTGATGCCCGATCACGTGGACCTGTTCGTCAAGCACGAGCCGAAGGCGTCCGCGTCCTACGTTGCGAAACCAGTTCAAGGGCTTCACCTCCCGCGTGCTGCGGGCCGAGTTCGCGCACCTGAAGTCGCAGATGCCCACACTGTGGTCGTCGTCGTTCTTCGTCGCCTCGGTCGGTGCGGTGAGCGCGGACACGGTGGAGAAGTACATCAACGCCCAGTGGGAACGCCCCTGGACGAGGAAGCGGAAGGAGGACGCTGAGCGTGCACCGCGCATACAAGTTCCTCCTGCGCCCCACTGTCCGTCAGGCACAGGCGCTGTCCGAGATGCTGCGTGATCACTGCTCGCTCTACAACGGGGCCGTGCAGGAACGGCGCGACGCCTACCTCCACGCCTCGAGGACGAGCATCACGTACGGCCGGCAGTCCGCGCAGCTCAAGGAGATCCGGGCGTTCGATCCGGAGCGCCAGGGCCGCTGGTCGTTCTCGTCGCAGCAGGCGACGCTCCGCCGTCTGGACAGGGCGTTCCAGGCGTTCTTCCGCCGGGTCAAGGCCGGTGAGAAGCCCGGTTACCAGCGCTTTCGCGGGGTGAACTGGTTCGACACGGTGGAGTTCCCCAAGGACGGGGACGGCTGCCGGTGGGACTCCACCCCGCACGATCGCGTCACCCGCGTGAGGCTGCAGGGTGTCGGGCACGTCCGCGTGCACCAGCACCGGCCCGTGCGCGGCCGGGTCAAGACGGTCTCGGTCAAGCGCGAGGGACGGCAGTGGTACGTCGTCCTCGCCTGCGACGAAGTACCTGCCGAACCGCTCCCCGCCACGGGCGCGGTGACCGGCATCGACATGGGCGTAGCCCACTTCCTCACTACCTCCGGGGGCGAGCACCAGCCCAACCCGAGGCACAGCAAGGGCAACACCGATGCCCTCGCCGACGCTCAACGCGCCCTCAAGGCGTTCCCGCGCCGCACACGGGACAACCGCACCGCGAAGCACCGCCGGGCGGTGGAGAAGGTCGCCGCTCTCTACCGCAAAGTACGCCGACGGCGTACCGACCACGCACACAAGACCGCTCTGGCGATGGTCCGCACCTACGACGTCATAGCGCACGAGCGCCTGAACATCGCGAACATGGTCCGCGCACCCAAGCCGAAGCCTGACCCCGACAATGCGGGCGCGTTCCTTTCCAACGGGTCTGCCGCCAAGGCCGGGCTGAACAAGAGCGTCCACGACGCGGGCTGGGGGGTGTTCCTGGGCATCCTCGCGCACAAGGCTGAAAGCGCCGGTCGTCGACTGATCCCGGTGGACCCCCGCAACACCTCCCGCACCTGCCCCGCCTGCGGGCACGTGTCCGGCGAGAACCGCGTCACACAAGAGAAGTTCGAGTGCACGAGTTGCGGACCCACCGCCAACGCCGATCAAGTCGGCGCACTCAACGTCGCCATCAGGGCCGGGCTGGTCCTTCCCGACGTGGCCTAGCCACCGACAGGAGAAGCCCCCCGGATTCATCCGGGGGGAGGAGTCACGGTCGCCTCTGCTCGCCCTGGGCATGCTGATCTCCAGGGCTCCCCGGGCGCTCTCGCCCACAGCGTGGATGCCGGCGCGGACACCAGGCCTACCCCAGTGCGAAAGGGCCGACGTGGCTGTCTCTGCGGGCCCGGTCGGCACAACGAGGCGTGGCTGGGGCTGGCCGGAACCGGGCTTGCGTCCGGCGGGCGGTGTTGGTGAGGTGTGCGTCGTGGCGGCGGACAAGGAAAATTCTGGCAACTCTCCTGGTGTCGGCGGCCGGAGGATGGTCGCGCTGGACGACTACTGCACGGCGGCGCGTTGCACGGTGGCCTCCTCTGTCTGGGATTACATCGACGGCGGCAGCGGTGATGAGACGACTCTGCGCGAGAACCTGGCCGGCTACCGGCGCTACCGGCTGCGTCCGCGTGTCCTCGTCGACGTCTCCCGCTGCGACATGCGCACCACCTTGCTCGGCTCTCCGGTCGCCCTGCCCATCGCGGTAGCCCCCACCGGCTTTCACGGGTTGGTCACGCCGGAAGCCGAGTCTGCCTGTGCCCGCGCTGCGGGAGAGGCGGGCGCGCTGATGGTGGTCAGTACGTTCGCCACCAGGCGACTGGAGGATGTCGCTCGGGTGGCGCGGGGGCCGTTGTGGATGCAGTTGTACGTCTTCCGGGACCGCACGGTCAGCGAGGATCTGGTCAAGAGGGCCGAGGCGGCCGGGTACCGGGCGCTCGTCGTCACTGTGGACGCCCCGGTGAGGGGGCGCCGGGTACGGGATCTGCGCAACGCCTTCGCCCTTCCCCCGGGGCTGGCACCGGCGAATTTCCCCGACGTTGCCGACGGCTCTTCGGCCGAGCTGGCCGCGCAGCTGGCCCGGCGTATCGATCCCGCCTTCACCTGGGACGATCTGGCCTGGCTGCGCTCGCTGACCCGGCTTCCGATCGTCCTCAAGGGCGTGCTCACCGCCGAGGACGCGGCCCTCGCAGCCGAGTTGGGGGTGGCCGCGATCGTGGTCTCCAACCACGGCGGCCGCCAGCTGGACGGCTCTGTCACCGCTCTCGACGCTCTTCCCGAGGTGGTCCTGGCCGTTGCCGGACGTTGTGAGGTCCTCATCGACGGGGGCATCCGTCGTGGCTCGGACGTGCTCATCGCCCTGGCCCTGGGCGCCCGGGCAGTACTGGTGGGTCGGCCCGTACTGTGGGGTATGGCCGTCTCGGCGGCCGAAGGCGCACGGGACGTACTGTCCATCCTCGGCGCCGAGTTGGAGACCGCCATGGCGCTCTGCGGCCGTAAGGACCTCGCATCCGTGGACGCGAGCCTGGTGCGCTCGGCGTCCTAGCGCCCCTTCCAGGACACCGTAACCAGACGATGAGCACGTCACGACTGCCCGGGCCGGACTCGACCTGCAACGTGACGGTCACACGGTGCGTAGCCGCGCTCGCGCGTTCACCGCGGGGCATCTGCGGAAACGACGAATGCCTTCACCCCGCCCCCGGCCGAGGCGGTCTGGCGCAGCTCGATGCCAAGATCCAGCATGTCCTTGACCGTGAACCGGATCGGGGAGCCGTCCCCGTCCTGCTGCGCTGCAGCCAGTCCGGCGCGAACCGCCTTGATGGCCTCCGACAGCTCGGTGGCCTCTAACTCCATGTCTCCCCCTGATCACTACACCGGCGGGCCCAGCGTGCCGGGCGGTTCTCAGTCACGGAAGACCGTTTGACGTCGAAGATCGCCACCCATGGGCGAGGACTGACGAGCAAACGAAAGCCCGTGCAACGTCGCTGCCGTGACGATGCATCAGGGGGACCGGGCGGCGGCCGGCCAGGCCGTCGACGAGGAGGAAGCGGCACGGCGGGAGTTGAAGACTCAGCTGTCGTGGGACGACCCGGAGCAGGAGCCCCGGCAGACCACGTCCGTGCGGGAGTTCGGACGGGCTGCACGGCGAGACATGCGACTGCAAGGACGGCCCGGTCCTGATCCACACCATGCGTCTACCGGGCAGCACCGAGGACGGCACCGTGTGGGAGGACACCTTCGCCTGCACCCACGGTTGCAACGCGTACACGCAGACGGTGAGGCTGCCCGACGCGCCCTGGGGCGTGCGAGATGCGGTCGACCGGCACGGCCTGCCGTACGAGCGCATCCGCCTCTTCCCCGGCATACAACCCATGCAGGAGGACCTGCTGCCCGGCTTCGGAGTCGCGTGACACGCTGCCGCCCCTGCCGGCCTGCCGGAGACAACCACGGGACGTTCCACCACCGCCGGCTGACAAACCGGCGCGCCGCGGCGCCTGACCGTATGCGCGTCCAGTAGTTGATGGTGCAGACGTGGAGAAGCGGGAGTTCAGCTGCCGAAGAAGAACCAGAAGAAGAAGCGGTGACGCCGTGCGGGGCGTCAGCCGGTCGCGCAGCGGGCGTCCCCGAGTCCCGTCTCTGTCCCAATTCACAAAGTAGCGGTCAGGTCCCGAAGCAGAAGGTCGCCAAGGACAGTTCACCCGGCCCGCGGTGGGGAAGACGGTGGTGGGGGATTCGGCTCCCCTGGAGAAGCAGGGGGCCGTCTTGGAGGCTCAGCGGATTTCCCCCCGGCGGATGGCCGCCGTGCTTGCGGCTGAGCCGGAGCAGGGTCTGGACGGGTACGTCCGACAACTCCGGGTGCGTGTGCAGCGGTCCGGCGTCCCCGGACAGCAGGACCAGGACCGTCAAGGGGCACACCCGCTGGTCTGTGTGCAGGCCGAGGTGGTCGTCCGGGCCGTAGTACAGGTAGCACGAGACTGACGGCCGCACAGGATGGCCAAGCAGACGGGCGAGGCGGCGGGGTAGGACCTTGGTGTGCAGGTCGTCGCGGTGAGCGCCAGCCTCGGCGAATCGGTTGCGTGCGGGGCTCAGGAGTTGCGTCCCGTTCACAACGCTGTAGCCGCGCCGGTCCTTCAGCTCTGCGTCCGGACGGTACTGGCCAGCCTCCCTGTACAAACGGTTCCGTTCGTCGACGGTCATCAGGTCTGGGGCGATCCGGTGCCACCGGGTCATGATTACGGGCCCTCCATCCCGTTCAGCCAGGGCGCATTCGCCCGGACGCGCCGTACGGCGCGCGCCGTTTCGGTGTCTTCGTCCAGAAGAGGGTGCCAATCCAGTCGGTCACAGCCCTCCCTCAGCCAGGAACGCCAGGATCCGAGCCTCCAGAGCCGGACCGTGCGGTCCTCGCCCGCCGTGGCGGCCCATTCCCCATCCGGACTGACCGCAAGTGCCAAGACAGAGCCGGTGTGCGCCTGCCAGGGACGCAGCAGTGGCCCGCTGCGCAGCTCCCAGCTGCGCACCGTCGCGTCATCTCCGGCGCTGAGCAGCATGTGCCCATCGGGGTGAAAGGCGAGGGAGCGGACAGCGGAGTGGTGGCCGTGCCAGGGCCTGGCAGCCGGGCGTCCGTCGAGGTGCCACAGCCGTACCGTCCGGTCGGCGCCTCCACTGGCAACCGTCCGGCCGTCCGGACTGAAGGCTACGGCGTGCACATATCCCAGGTGTCCGACAAGGGGTTCGGCGTGGGGCGAACCATCCGGTCGCCACAGCCTGACCGTGCCATCCCCGCTACCTGTGGCCACCAGGTCCCCTCCGGGGCTAAACGCGACAGCGACGACACTGTGGCTGTGGCCGGTCCAGGGCCGGCCGTGCGGTGCGCCGTCGAGTCGCCACAGCCGGACTGTGCGGTCGCGGCCGGAGCTCGCCACTAGATCCGCCGCCGGGCTGAACGCAATCGCCATGACGTCAGCGGTGTGCCCGGTGAACGGTTCGGCCAGGGGACTGCCGGACAGATCCCACAGACGGACAGTGTTGTCGCGGCCGCCGGTCGCGATGACATGGAAGCCCTGCGGCGAGCAGGCCAGTGCCGTGATACCGCCATCGTGGGCGCGCGTAGCGCGGGCCAGTTCACGGCCGTCGAGATCGCGGAACAGCAGGGTCCGATCGGCTCCCGCACTGACCACACGGTTCCCGTCGTGGTTGAACGCGACCGCGGTGACGATGTCCTTGTGCCCCGTCCAGGCCGGGCGTGCTTGCCCACCGCCCCCGTCCCACCGGCGTACGGATCTGTCGCCATCGGACCCACCGATCGGCGATGGTGTGGGCATGGCGGCACCGGGTGGGAGCCAGTCCCATACCCTGATCTGCCCACCGCAGGCTCCAGCGATGGCCCGCCCGTCCGGGCTGAAAGCGACTGAGGTCACCGGATCGCCCCCGGTGACCAGTGGCGCGTGCGCGGGCGCGCCGGATACCTCACGCAGCTGCGCGGTACCGCCTTCATCCGTGCTGAGGAGCACCGTGCCGTCCGGGCTGAACGCCACGGCGGTCACCAGGCTCTGGTGTTGGGCGATTTCGGTGACCGTGCCAGCCGACGGCCGGTCTTGGCGCCCGTCCTCTGGGCGCCACAGGGTCACCGTACGACCACATGCAGCGGCAATCGAACGTTGACTCGGGCTCATAGCCACCGAGGTGACGAAGGACTGTCCTGTCTCGGTCTCGGCCTCCAGACGAAATCCGGAACACCGCCACAGCCTCAGCCGACCGGTTCCGTCCCCGGAGGCGATCAGCTGTCCGTCGACGCTGAAGACCACGGACGCGACCCAGCTGTTGTGTTCCAGCCGGGTCAGCAGCTCGCCTTCCGCTGACCACACATACAGTCCACCGTCGGCACAGGCGGCTGCCAGCAGACCACTCGGGCAGAACGCGAGACCCAGTACTGCGTCCAGCGGTCCGGCCAGACGCTCCTGGAGCGCAACCCCGGAGGACCGCCACAGCAGTACCGAGCCGTCACGCCCTCCTGCTGCAAGCAACCCACTGCCCGAATGAACAGCCACGCTCAGCACGGCATCGCCCGCGCCGAAGAGCCGTCTACCCTCCCCCGGGGGCCCGGCCATGGACCAAGTACGGACGGAGCCGCCCTCGTCGCCGCCGACGAGCCAGGCGCCGCCGGGACCGTACGCAACCGACATCACCGCGTGGCCGGATCCCGGCAGCACGAGTCTTTCCTTGGAGGCCCGCACGGCCGCGTGCAGGCCGGCCTGCACGACTGCGATGGGCTCTCCACCGAGTCCCTCGAGGCTGGTTGCGGTCGTGGCGATCACAGACGCCAGCGCCCTCGCAGGTTCCAACGCGAGCCGGGCTACGGCGTCCTCCGCCTCCCCCCGCAGCCTGGCGACCAAGTCGAGGGTTTGGGCGATCTGCCGCTGGTGCTCCGCCTCCTGCGCCGCTCGCTCGGCACGCGCGTACAGCTCCCGTTCCTGGTCACGCCGACGTTCACGAGCGGCCAAGCTCTTCTCAATGTAGGCACGTTGGCGCGCGTCGAGATCGCCCGGCCGGGTGACCAACCACCGCCGAGCCTGATCCAACTCCCGCCCATCGAGCCAACTGGGTCCTGCCGCTGCCGACCCGGAGTCGGGGAGCTGCGCGGTTGGACCGGCCGCAGCCATGGGCACAGGACCCAACCGGTATTCCAGGCTCTGCCGCCAGCGCAGGAACTCCGCGTCCTCGTCGAGCCATAGGCGCATTTGCCGCCACTCGCGCAGCAGCACGTCATGGATGAGTTCGACCGTGACCCGTCCGGTCGCATCGTCGCGACTGGTGACCAGCAGACGTCCGGACACCAGATGCCCCAGAACATCGTGGACGGCGCGGGCGGAGAAGTGGCCGTACTGGGCGTCAATCTCGTCTAGGAAGCGTCGGCGCCGGGCCTCTGGAACGCCCAACCGGTCGTCCGCGGGCTGTACGAGGAGGGTCAGGATGATACGCGCCAGCGGACGGATGGCCAGCGTAAGCTGCCCGTACACGTCGTCGGCCCATTGTGCGATGCCGCCGGCAACGCCCCCCATGGCGCGGAAAACCGCCCGCGGCACCACCCCATCCTCCTGGCGGTGCCACAACTGGGTCAGGGCGAACTCCAGCAACGGCAGCACCGTACTGCGCGCGGCCCCGGGGCGACCTGCTGGTGCGACTGCGACGGCTTCATCGAGCACAGCTTCCAGCAGTCCGTCCTCCAGAACCAGCCCAGCCCGATCAGCGGGCTTTCGGACGATGTCCGACAGTTCCTCGACATCCAGTACTGCAGGCACGTTGATCAGGTGCGGGACAACCCACCGGCTCATCAGATCAGGCAGGGCGCCAGCCAGCTTGCTGTAGAAGTCGTCCCGCATGACCAGAACCACGGTAACGGCCACCCGGCTCGCGAGCAGTCGCACAAGCTGCATCCCCAATCGTTCGACCGCTGTCTCGTCCTGGATGAGCAGATCCTCGAACTGGTCGAGGGCCAGGAGCGTGTGCGTGTCGTCCGACTGCCGGAGATCGAACAGGGAGGCATCCGCAGCCAGGTCCGACGGGCGGCAAACGATCAGGTGCCACCGCTCGCTCCCGGGCAGTGCGCCCCCGGCCAACCCGGCAATCAGCCCAGCCCGCAGCAACGAGGTCTTCCCGCTCCCCGAGGGGCCAAGCAGGGCCAGAAGCCGGGGCTGGCCGCGCAGCCGCTCCAACACGCGCCGCAGGATCCGTTCACGGCCGAAGTAGTAGGGCGCGTGCTCGGTATCGAAGAAGTCCAGGCTGCGGTACGGACACACTTGCGAGACCTGCAGGCGTGGGCAGATCCGCCGCAGCGTTTCGCTGGGCGTCGCGAACGCCGTGGCGGTGAGTCGGCCATAGGCGTCGGAGGCCGTGATGGTGGTGACCATCCCGACGACACGCTGGCTGAGCTGATCGATAACGGGTGCGCCGCTGAAGCCGCGCGTCGTCTCCGTGGTGGCGGTGAGTTGGAGCACCGGGGCACCGCTGCGGTCGGTCGTGAGGTGGCCGATGGTTCCGTACCCCCACAGTCCTTCCTCGGAAAGGCCGTCGGGGAAGCCGTACGTCATAAAGCGGTTGCCCGCGCCGCCGGCTGCCCGACGCAACGACAGCGGTACGGCCGTCCGCGGCGCTGTGCCTTCCAGCCGTAGTACGGCCACGTCTTCGGCGTCTGGACCGCACCAGTGGTCGGGATCCACGGTCGCCGTCATCCGCTCGCCGCCGACCACGAACACCAACTCGACAACGTCGCCCGGTCCCGACTCCGCGCTGTGCACGACATGGGCGCACGTGGCGATCAGACCGTCGTCCGTGAGGAGGAAACCGGTACCCGCGGTGGCCCCTTCTCGGTCGAGTACGCGGACGACGCCGTGGTGGGGTGGCGGGGGAGTCACGAGGGATCGTTGCGCCACAGCATCCGGACGCTGTAGCTGGCCTCACCAGCCGCCTTGGCGACGGCGAGGTTGCCGACTTCGCCCGTGGCCTTGATTCCGAAGTTGACCTCTAGTTCGGCGGGCCGCGGGTCCACATCGCGCACAGCCTCCACAAACACTCGGGCGTTGGCACGGACCAAGCAGGTGAGAGACTCGTCGAGGGTAGTTTGGGCGATAGCCACGGCGCCTTGCAGCCGGTCTCTGACCCCCGCCTTGACTGTGCCGTCGGACCGTGTGTCCTCGGTGCCCGAGACTTCGATCAGTACTGCTTCACCCTCGCCCGCCCCGAACTCGATGTACTGCGCCACCTGCGTCCCCTCATGTGTCTAGCGGGTGTGATTCGCAGCCCTGTGGTCGGGCCTTCCGTACTTCGTCAGATAACAGCCGAGCTCTGTGCCGCCCCACCGCATCGATCCGGCCAGCGCGGTTCTCGGGCGGGAAAACATGAGCAGGTCCATGGTGGGTGGCGGGGTGGTATCCGGCACGACTACTCCCTCCACGACGAGGGCAATCCGGTATGGAACATGGGCATCGACCGTCGCACGCACAGGCAGTTCCAACCCGCCGCCGCCCCCGCTCGTCAGGGCGTTCGGGGCCGTGGTCTCGCATAGGCTGCCCGTCAGAACGGCGACAGCGCCTTGTTCCACAGAGCTGAGATGTACGGTCGCGTGCAACCCGTCACAGTACAGGTGGTAGTGGCCGAGGAAATCGGAGGGCACGACGGTTCCCGGCACGGGCGATCCGATGGTGTGGGGCGGATGGCGCCGACCGAAGAATCCGTAGGGTTCTCCCTTCCACTCCGTAAAGCCCGTGATGCCTACAACACCGCGGGTGAATGCGTAACCCCGGTAGACCTGGTGGCTGACCTCGTTGAAGTCCTGGACGGTGAGACGGAATCCGTGGAGAAGCACCGGGTCGGCCGCGCAGACCGCAGCGAACAGCCCTTCGGTGCGGTCGTAGCTCTCGAACTCCGCGGTGAGGCGGTCGCCGTGCTGTTTCAGGACCAGGCGACACGGCCAGCCGTCGTCGTACAGGGCGTACTCGCCCAGCAGTCGCTGGTAGTCGAACCCTGCGGCGGCGCTGAGCAGTCCGTCCGAAAACACGCGCCGACCAGACTGACGAGGCCGACTACGACGCGCTGAACGAAGTGGTCTTGACTGCGTCGACAAACGCGTCCCACGCGCGTGCCCGCAGCGCGAAACGTGGCCCCGTCTCCTGGTCCTTGCTGTCGCGGACCTTGATCAGACCGTCGTGCACGCCGACCTCCACACAGGTATTGGCGTCGGGTGAGTACGACGACTTCCGGAAAGGCATGTCCTGGATCTGGCGTTCCATTGCAGCTCCTTCTGCAGGGGGCTGGTTTCCCACTGTCGGTGGGCAGCAGACGGCAGTCAAGGGCGCACGACCCGGCTCGCGGCGTCGGCTGCGATCCATTGCGCGGCGTCTCCAGCGGGTCCCGTCACCTCGACCAGTCCAACCGTGGTGACCAGGGTTTCGACCAGCCCCGCCCGGCTCTTGTGACACACCTCATCGTCCAGGCTGGGGAGACAGGCGGCGAAACCGTGTCCGTCCCCGCGCAGCAAGGGGGTGGCGCTGCCGCGTACGATGCGGGCGGTATTTTCGTACAGCTCGTATCGCATCCGACGGGGGTCGGCTTCCATGGTGTGTAACGGTACGGAAGCGTCGATGCGCAGGACGTAGGCGCCTGTGACGGGGGTCGGTTCGCGGGTAGTCGACAGTCCCACGTCCTCCGGGCGAATCGGGATCTTGCCGCTCCAACCGGAAGGCCGGGCGATCGGCAGCCGCGGCAGCAGCCAGGGGAAATTGCGGACCGCCGCCTCATGACGGATACACAGTTCGCGGCTGCCCGCCACAGCGACGGGCTGCCCTTCGTACAGGCCGACGACGCACATATCGTTGGCCACCAGCCGTCCCCCCGCCGTCTCGCACAGGGCGATCGCGGTCGAGGTCTTGCCCGCCCCGCGGCCGCCGAGCAGCAGCGCGCCGCAGCCGGAGGGCAGTCTGACACATGCCGCCACGAGGGAGGCAGCGCCCGATCGCTGCAAGAGCCGCTCCAGGATCATCTGCACCACCTGCAGGAGCGCCGTGCCGTCGTGCCCAAGGCGGTCAGTGGAGCAGCGTAGTTCGATGAGGTACGGGGCGGTGTGGACGGTGCAGAACGATTCTTCGGCGACGTCCGAGTGGACGAGGCGGGCCTGGGCAGGCACCGGCACGGAGCTCAGGCAGAACAGCGGCTGTGCACCGGTGTCGCGCAGGCGTCGGTAACCCACGCGCGGATCGATTGGCGTCGAGACACTGACGGCGATGTCGCCCATGACCGCCCACAGCTCCACCACGCGTGCTCTCTTCCCCTTACGGCGGTTGCTGACACGGCATGGATGTCATCTGCCGCGGGCCTGGCCGCCACGATGCCCAAGCGATCACTCCACCGTGTCCGGCGCATCCGCAGCTGCCGAATATGCGACATCGCAACATGCGAGCTCACCAGTCTGCGGGATGTCGCACACCAGAACTCGCCGTCAGCCGTTGCTGCTTCCCGTAGTTCGGAGAAGTCTCGAACGCGGAGATCGGCAAGGGCTACAAGTGGGTGCGGGGGACCAAGGACGTCCCGGAACAGATCATCCCGATCACCGATGAAGAACTGCGTCAGCTGCCCCTTCCGACGGCGAAGGCGATCGAGATCGAGGGGTTTGTGCCGCTGGAATCGGTAGACCCACTGAAGATCGGGGAGGGTTACTACCTGCAGCCGAGCGGGCAGGTCGCGGCGAAGCCGTACAAACTACTGGTGCAGGCCCTCGGCAGGTCCTCGTGGGTGGCCGTCGCAAAGTACGTGTGGAGCGGGCGGGAACGGCTGGGCCTGTTGCGGGTCCGCGAGGACGTGCTGGTACTGCACGCGATGCGCTGGCCCGACGAGATCCGCTCGCCGGAGGAGCTGTACCCGCCGGCCGTCGACGTCGACGAGCAGGAGGGCGAGCGCGCCCTCGATCGTGGGTGCAGGACGTCCTGCTTGCGCTGCTCCGCAACCTGTTCGCAGGCGTCGGGGTAGCAGTCCTCGGGGGTGACGGTGCCCGGTTCGGGCATCGGGTTGCGCAGGTGCCACCGCTGCACGGGCCGCGCGCCGCTTGCGCCGCCGCTGCGGGAGGCTGCCCGTCTGCCGGGCTGCACAGCCGGTGGTGAATCGGGCCCGGGGTGCTATCGGGCCCGGGGTGTTCCGGACGCTTCGCGGGGGTACCCTTACGATCTTTTGACTGCGGCGCACGTCCGGTGCGTCGGGTGGGAGGGGGATCCAGTTCATGGGGAACAGACAGGTCCTGCACGGCGGTTGGAGAACAGGAGCGCTCCTGGTCGCCGTCGTCGTGGGCGCTCCGCTGGTGGCGGCCGCGCCCGCGGGGGCCGTACACGGGGCGGTGCCCGGTGACTTCAACGGCGACGGTTACCGCGACGCCGTGCTGCCCGCGCCGGGGGCGAACGTGGCGGGCAAGAAGGGGGCCGGAGCGGTGGTCGTGCTCTACGGAGCGAAGTCGGGGCTGTCGACGTCCCGGCGGGCGACCATCACGCAGAACAGCGCGGGGGTGCCGGGAGCGGCCGAGTCGTACGACGGTTTCGGCGCGGCCACGGCGACGGCCGACCTGAATCGGGACGGTTTTGCGGACCTGGTGGTGTCCGCCCCGTACGAGGACACCACGCGGGGCAAGGACGCCGGCACGGTGACGGTCCTGTGGGGCAGCGCGAAGGGGCTGACTGCCGGCACCGACCTGCCCGCGACCACTGCCGGCAGCTATTACGGCCTGGACGTGGCAGCGCTGAGCACCGGCCCCGGCGCGAAGACCGAGGTGCTCGTCGGTGGGTATGAGGGGTCGATGGCCTTCACTGGGCCGTTCAGCCGCCGTGGCACCTACGGCCGGGCCGTGGAGAACCGGGACACCCCTTCCGTCGGAAGCGTCGCGCTGGGCGATTTCCACCACGGGGGCTTTCCGGAAGAGGTGGTCGTCTCCGTCCGGCTGAGCGAACTGAGCGGCGGTGCGGTCTACATCGACCCCAATGTGGAGGGCGAGCAGCTGAGAGGCAATGGCCTGATCGCGGCCACCGGGGACATCAACGGCGACGGATACGCCGATCTCGTGGTCGGAGACCCGGACGAGCCGCACCGGGCCGGAGCCGACGGTGCGCTCGGAGGCCGGGTGCTCGTGTGGTACGGCTCGGCGCAGGGCATCGCGCAGGACGCGCAACCGGTGCAGCTGACCCAGAACACCGCCGGTGTCCCTGGTTCGAGCGAGAAGGGGGACAAGTTCGGCGGTGCCCTCACGGTGGCCGACCTGAACCGTGACGGACTGGCGGACATCGTGATCGGCTCGCCGATGGAGGACACCAGCAAGTCAAGGGCCGGGCAGGTGACGGTCGTCCCCGGCCGCCGCACCGGCGCTCTGGGCGGCGGCGCCTACGCCTTCACCCAGGACACCGCCTCCATCCCCGACGCCGATGAGACCGACGACATGTTCGGCACCACCGTGGCGATCGGCGACATCAACAAGGACGGCAGACCGGAGCTCTTCATCAGCGCCGGGGCGGAGAACAACTTCACCGGCGCGGTCTGGGTCCTCCCGGGCGGCACCAACGGCCCTACTGCCAAGGGCAGCCGCATGATCACCGCGTCGTCCGTCGGCTTCCCGCAGGAGGACAGCACCCTCCTCGGCGGACCCCTCTCAACCAGCTGAACGCACCCGTCAGCTCCGGGCGGGCCGACCGCCACCCGCACCAGGTTCCCCTCCGCCGAGAGCCTTGTTCCGCACCGAGGGGTACCTGGCCGCGCGACACCACCGGACGCCCGCAGGAACGGCTGCGGCATTGCGCGGGCGAGCGGCCGGGCGGCACCGCATCCTTTCGGACAGTACTGGCTGGTAGGGGCGGTGCGGGGGGTGGTCCGGGGCATGATCGCAGTCATGTCCCGTGAGAGTGATGGTGCCTGCCTGGTGTGGGAGGTGCAGCTGTACGAGCCGTTCAGCCGTGTGTGGATCAGCAAGGGCTACGGACGCGCGACCACCGACGCGGACCCGGCCGAGTTCGCCCGTGCCGTCCTGGCCGGCTATCTCGCCCGCGGTCCGGCCCGCTGTGGCGAAACGTTCCGGTCCCTCGTCCGCACAGGCAGCGGCGAGAGCTGGACCGTCACCGCGGACGAACTTCCCGCCCAGCCCTGGACGGTGGATCCAGCACTCTGCCAGATGCTGCCCGCCTGCCTCCGCGACGCTCTCGCCTGACCCCGCTGCGGCCGGCCCGGCGACGACAGAGCCTCACCATGCCTGTGGCTGATCAGGCGAGGACCGAACCCGTACGCCCTGGCCCGGCCAGGCCCCATGGGCGACGGTGAGTTCACTCCACAGGACCGATGCCCCACATGCTTCCGGCCCCCTCGACGTCGATTGGTGTCGAGGGGGCCGGTGCGTTGGTAGCGGGGACAGGATTTGAACCTGCGACCTCTGGGTTATGAGCCCAGCGAGCTACCGAGCTGCTCCACCCCGCGTCGGTACGCCCAGCCTACGTCATGCGCCGGGCAGGGCGTACCCGGACACGGGCCGGGCAGAACGCGCGCGCGAGATGCCTGCAGGGGACTCGCAGGTCGCCCCGGCATGGAGTCCGGGGCCGGTGAGCTGCCTCAGCGGGCCCGCGCCCTATTACCTGGGCGGTAATCGCGCGGCCGGACGGGGCGCGGCAAGGTGAAGCCATCGGGTTCCGGGCCGGCGCACTCCGGCTCGGAACCCGGGCCAACAGGCCTGAAACCAGGCCACCTCACTGAACGGAGTCCCCGCCATGTCGACCTACGCTGCCGCCGTTGCCCGCTACTTCGAGGCGTGGAACGCCACCGACGCCGACGCACTTGCCAAGGCGGTTGCCACGGCGTGGTCCGAGGAGGGCACCTACACCGACCCGCTCGCCGACGTGCGCGGCCACGAGCAGATCGCCGCGGTCGTCCAGGCGGCGCACGAGCAGTTCCCCGGCTTTGAGTTCCAGCTGACCGGTGACGTGGACGGCAACCGTCACATCGCCCGCTTCAGCTGGGAGCTGGTGTCCACCGCAGACGGCTCGGCGCCGGTCGCCGGCTCGGACACCATCACCCTGGACGGGGACGGCCGGATCACCTCGGTCCTCGGCTTCCTCGACCGGATCCCTGAGGCATGAGACATCGGGATGCATAGTGCCAAGGCCCGGGGCCCGTCACCGTGCTCCAGGCACAGTGCTCCAGGCACCGGCCGCACCCGGCGCCGGCCGGAGCCGGTCCGCAAGGGCGGAGCCGCATCTGCCGAGATCTCGTTTGCAGCAGCCTTGCGGCATTGAGAGTACGCGGAGGGGATCTCCTTCTCTCTACCGAGTGAGATTTCGATCCAGACCCCTGGTAAAAGGCCGCTCCGCGGAAACAAGATCGTCGTGAGGCGCGGCAGCGTGTCGCCACACGAGTGCACGACCGCGCGATACCTGGAACTGCCGAGAGGTGACCGCCATGTCCTTCCTGGGGAAAACCCTTCGTACTTTCCCCGTCGTCACCCTCGGAGTTGCACTTCTGGGGATGAGCGCCGGTCCCGTGCAAGCGGTTCCAGTCGGGCACCAGAAAACACAGAAAACTGCCCGGACCTCCGACAAATGGCGCGAGACGGCCGTCCAGTACGCGGACGCCCACTGGAACTGGACCACATGGGACGACAGCACCCCCCGGGCGAAGGACGGCCAGGTACAGCCGTATTTCGAGTGCGCCGAGTTCGTCGCTCGCGCCCTTGCCGCGGGCGGCCTTGTCCCCGGACTGAAGCCGGATGATCCCCAGGACTCCTATTACCACTACAAGGCACCGAACGGCAAGGAATACGATCTCCTGCTGATCTCGGACGTCATCGGCTACCGAAGCCTCTACGACTTCATCATGGACTACGATCTCGGCAAGGATGTCGGCGACAGTCCCGCCAAGGCTCAGCCCGGCGACGTGGTGGTCATCTTCAACTCGGACTACTCGGACAAGCTGCACACGGGTCTCGTGGCACAAGAGGTGAAGGGCGACGCGGATTCGACCGTCGACGCCCACAACAAGGCGCACTACCGACGCACTTACCAGAAATTCGACGCGGACGGGCACGCCCACGTCATCCATCTCGATCCGGGTGCGATCACCTCACTGAAGGCCTCCGTTCAGCCACCCTCCGACCCGGACTTCATCCGATCCCACGCAAGTCACGCTCGCCCCTTCTAGAGCGCGCATTGAGGCGTGATCAAATTGCGGGATCCGCATTCGCGAGAGGGCCCAGCCTGACCCGCCAAAAATCGCGCCTCGTCCCCGGCAAGCCAGTTACCGGGAACGGGGCGTTCGCATCGTACGCACCGCGGCTATCCCCAAGGCGAGGCGATGATCTGCCGGTTGGCCCGGCCGACCTGCCATCTGCCGGGCGCAGTCGACGGATCCGTGAGTGCGCGTGCAGGTTGTAGGCGATGGCCAGGGGCTTTCTGCGTCCTGCGTGATCGCGTCACCTCGGTCGCAGCCTCCACCGGATCGGCATGCCACGGCGGCACCCACATCCCTTCCCCCTGTTCACGCGTAGCCGGTTCTCGGCGGCGACCCAAACGGCTCGCCTGGCATGCGGGGGCACCCGTCCGCGCGGACACTGGCCGCGGGCGGAAGGAGTGATCATGCTTCCCGGATTCCTCGCCAGGGCGGTCGCCGTGCTGCTCGGCAGGGAAGGACGGTCGCTGCACCTGAAGGCGGCCGGCGGCACGACGCTCGTTCTCGTGCTGGTGATGCTCGGCGGTTCCTGGGCGGTCGTGGCCGCCGAGGAGGGAGCGCGTGGTGCGAACCTGACGTCGTACCCGAGGGCGCTGTGGTGGTCGATCGAGACGGCGACCACGGTCGGCTACGGGGACCTCTATCCGGTCACGCCGTGGGGCCGGGTCGTTGCTTCGCTTGTCATGGTCGTCGGGATCACGACGTACGGCATGGTCACGGCTGCGCTGGCGACCTGGTTCGTCGGCCGGGAGGAGCGGCGACGCGGCCGCGTGCACCATCTGCGTGACGAGACCGTTCAGGCACTGCATGAACGCTTCGACCGGCTCGAGCGTCTGCTGACGGGCGACCGGCACGGTGACTGAGAGCCTGCCGCCTGGCGGATGTCCCCGTCCCGTGGAAGACACGCACTCGACGTTCTCCCCCCCTCCCGCCCGGACCGCGCCTCTGGGCGGGTGACTGGCCGGGCAGGGGAGGGGCGAACAGGCCGGTGTGCGCAGCGGCGTTGGCGGCCAGGGTACGACTTTGGTGCCGCAGCGAGGACGACAGCCGTAGAGAGCAGCCTCGTCAAGGCGTTGATGCCGTCAGCGATCAAGGCCTGGTGGTCTGCGAGAGGCACCTGCAGGTACCAGTTTCGAGTACGGACTCGTGTAATCGGCGCAGCCGCTGACCAGCATACGCGTGAGGAATTCGAGGAGCGGCTGGGTGGCGAAGTCCTGCCCTGGAACTCATGCTCCTGCATGGAGCATTGCGTCAGCCTTTTCGGCGCCGACGTCGATGGATGAACTGGAGTATCCGAGAGTGCGCGACAGCTGCGTTGCACATCGGAGAGCGAGTCGTCCTGCGGCATCCAGCTGGTTCTGAAGACGGTTGCGGGGGGCGCCGATGTTAACGGCGGCAATCAAATGACCTCGAAAGTCGCGTACCGGTGCGGCGACGCCGACCAAACCTTCCTCCAGCTCGCCATCAACTTTTGCATACCCGGTCATTCGAATCACTCTTAGTTCGTTGACCAGGGCATCAACCGTGCGCAGCTGCTGCGTCGGAGGGGCCTGCTGCAACATTTCGTCAGTGAAAGATGCACGCACCACGTCATCGTCCCAATCGGAGATGAGGACACGTCCGGCTGATGTCTGCGTTACGGGCAATGTAAGGCCTTCCCACCCGAGGCTGCGAAAGGCATGCGGCGAGGGCTCGGTAAGGAGGGTCATCACGTTGTTCCCTCGCAGGACGCACAGGTAAGCGGTTTCGCGGACTTGGGACACAAGTCGACGCAGGAAGGGGCTTGCCGTGTGCACCAGTCGACTCTCGCCGGTTGCCGCTGCAAGAGCGTACAGGCGCCAGCCGCACCGATAGGCCAATGTCTCGGGATCTCGATCGACCAGACCTTCCTCGCGCATGCCCGCGAGGGCACGCGACACTTGGCTCTTTTCGCGCCCTGTCAGTTCGGATATGCGCGTCATGCTCAGTCCCGGACCTCGGGTGGCCTCAGGGCTGCGAAGAACCTCAAGGATCTCCAGATCTCGGCGGAGACCGACGGCTGTTCGTCCTGCACTCACTGAAGTTCACCCCTTGGTTGCGCCACAGGCAACTGTCGTTGCTGCAACCATATGCCACGATCTGCCCTATTTCCAGGGCGTTGTCACGATCACTAAATACGCCTTTCTCCCTCGATGTGACGGTGTCCCGGCCCTGGTGCAGTCGGTCGAAGGCCGTGAATGTGCGGGTGTCTGCTCGGGGCGTGCATCCACTGTCGGTGACGGCTCATGGGCAGGCCATCGCGCGAGTCTCCCTTCTCCCTGGTGAACGCGTAGTTCGACCGCAGGAGCGCACGATGGCCTTGTCCCCGTCCGACCTGACGCGGCTGCTGGAGTCACTGCGTACGGCCGACGGAGTTGAGACGATCAGGTGCTGTGCGAGCGGATCCTGCAGGAGCCCATCGAGGCCGAGGCCACCGAGGCCATCGGTGCTGCCCCTGGGCGAGCACTCGGACCAGCGCACGACCTGGCGCAACGGCCACCGGGAGAGGCTGCTGACCACCCAGGCCGGCGATCTGGACCTGAAGATCCCGAAGCTGCGGACCGGATCATTCTTCCCGTCCCTTCTGGAGCGGCGCCGGCGGATCGACCGCGCGCTGTTCGCCGTGGTGATGGAGGCGTACGTGCACGGGGTCTCTCTCCCCGAGGCTGCTATATCGCGTCAAGCGGTTCCGAGGAGATCCTCGTGGTTTGGTCTGAGCGTTCAAGGATCTTGAACAGTTGACGGCATACGGCTCGCTTCAGGCACCGTTGGGCGTCACGGGAGGTCTTGCCCTCGCTGATCCTGCGGGCGACGTAGGTCTTCGTGGCGGGGTCCAGCCGCATGCGGATGAGCGTGATGGTGTGCAGGGCCCGGTTCAGCTGCCGGTCGCCGCTGCGGTTGATCCGGTGGCGGTTGGTGAGCCCTGAGGACGCCGGGATTGGCGAGGCACCGGCGAAGGACGCGAATGCCGCCTCGGAGCGGAAGCGGCCGGGGTGTGACCAGCTGACGAGGACCTGGGCGGCTGTGATGGGCCCGACTCCTTGCAGGTTCAGCAGTTCGGGAACCATCTGACGCACAAGCGTGAGGATCTCGTTCTCGAGGTCCTTGGCCTCAGCCTGGAGTGTCTGGACCCGCTGGGCGGTGGATCTCAGAGCGCGAACGGTCATGCGGTGCTCGATGTCCTGCGTCGGGCGGTCCCTGAGCTGAGCACAGCGGGCGATCTGGGCAGGACGCTTGAGTTTCCGCAGCTCGGCACGCAGTTCGTCGGGGGCGGAAACGATCAGGCCCTTGAACTGATTGATGGCTGCAGTCGAGGCAAGGACGGCGCCGTGCCGGGTGACGAGGAGGACACGCAGGGCCTCGCGCTCGCCTCGCAGCCTGGGCTGGATCAGGTGCTCGCTGGCCAGAGCTTCCTTAGCTGCCCGGATGGCGTCGATCATGTCGGTCTTGCGGCCGCCACGGACAGCCGTCCGTTTGGGACGCAGTACTTCGACGACCTGTTCGCCGGCCTGATCGAGGAAGGCAGCCAGGCCGGCTCCGTAACTGCCGACTCCTTCAAGAGCCCAGCATCGGCGGCCGGGAACCTGCTGGCGGGCGAAGTCCAGCAGGCGCCGGTAGCCCCGCGCGTTCGCGGGAGCGTCTGTGGTGGCGAGGACGGCACCGATGGGGCTGACGGCCGCTGCGGCGAGGGTGTCCCGGTGGGTGTCGACGCCGATGACGCCGTCGACCTGTTCTGCGAGCATGGTCACGCGGTTGTTCTCCTTCAGAGCTGGGCGACCGTGGTCGGCGCCGGCCTGGGTGGAGTCACCGCGTGGCAGAACTGTGATGAGTCACGTCGAAATGGCGGACAAGCTGCTGATCAAGCCAACGGGGTGGGCCAGGCCGACGCCGACGCCCGGTAGACATCTCGGGGGCACGGCAGGCTCTGACGAGCCGCCAATTACCTTGCGGGTCATACCGGAACGTCGACGCCAGCCTGACAGCAACCCATCCCGGGCCGCAGGTCGACTATCACAATTACCTTCTTGGTGGCTCCGCAATGGGGTCGCCCTCCACTCGATCGATGACCTGGTCAAAGCACTGGGTGCTGACTCAGGGATCTCCAAGTCCGAGGTGTCGCGGATCTGCGGTGAACTCGACGCCGAACTCGACGCGTTCAAGGAACGGCCGCTGGACCACACCGTCTTCCCCTACGTCTTCCTGGACGCCACCTACTGCAAGGCCAGGGTGAACCACCGGATCGTGTCCCAGGCCGTGGTCATCGCCACCGGCCACCGCGAGATCCTCGGGCTGATGGTCGGCAACAGCGAGTCGAAGCCGTTCTGGACGAAGTTCCTGCGCTCCTTACGGGCCCGTGGCCTGGAGAATGTCCAGCTGGTGATCTCCGACAGCCACAGTGGACCGGTGGCCGCGATCCGCACCGTCTTCCTCGGCGCGGCCTGGCAACGCTGCCGGGTTCACTTCGTCCGAGACGACTTCAGCGTGATCGACAAGCGCTCCGGGGAGATCGGGCTTGGAGATCTTCCATAGCCCTCCAGCACAATCCAGCTTCACGTTCCCGTCTCATGGAACGTACGAACGAGCACCTCACCAGAGCATGGCCTGAACACATCATCGTGCCTGTAGTCAAGACGAATCCTCCCTGGTTTGCCACGGTTGGCATGCGCTGTTCCTAGGGAGATGCCCTGACCGTCAGACCCGGACTGGGGATATGTCCTGGTGACTCACCTGGTCCGGGGGGACAGGCTTGCGGAAGAAGGGATCTCGGGTGCAGTCCAGTGGCCCGTGAATGTCCCTAGTGACCAGCCCAGTCTCCGAGACGCGCTCACGGTAGTCGTCTGGCCTAGGAGCCCGCCGACGCTGACCGGAGGAAGGCCTGAACAAGACGGGTGAGTGATGGGCAGTGTGCATAGGCCGCTCGGTCGCAGGATGCGACCCAGTCTCTATGCCCGCCTGGTGTGGATGGTGATCCGCAATTCTGCCCGGTGCGCCGCTAGTAGCCGTGTGCCACAGCTAGGGAAGGCGGTTCAGGGCCTGCCGAGAGCCTTCACATCCGCCCCACTCGAGCCCATCGCAGACCGAGGAGACTGCTCATGAAACAGGACCATGAGCTCCATACCTCAACTGTTCCCCTGCACATGCAGAGGGTGCCAGCGCCATCAGTGGGTGGACGGCGAAAAAACATTCTCGTCGTGGGAGGGGGACCAGCAGGCGTGGCAGCGGCGGTAGCGGCGGCGCGCGCAGGGTTCCGTGTCGTACTTGCCGAAGCTTCGAACTGCCTCGGTGGGCAATTGGCAGTCGCGGGTTTCACGATGCTGCGGCGGGGGCGCCTAAAAGGATGGTTGGCGGAAGCATGCCAGGAGCTACGGGCCGGCGCAGTAGAGGTGCGGCTGAACACACCAGTTCGTGTCAATGGCATCGGTGCATATGACCACGTCGTTATAGCGACCGGTGCCGCTTTGAGGCCTTGGCCCCTGATGCCATCCGGCCGCATGGTCGTTCTGGACGCATGGACAGCCATCATGCGGCCTTCCCCTCTCCCAGCCGGTGTCGTGGTCCTGGACCTGGAAGGGGAGTGGTCTGCTGTCGATGCTGCCATGACGCTCGCAACACACGGGCATGCGGTCACCATGGTGACCGCGGCAGCCGCGGTGGCACACCGCCTGAGCGGCAGTGAGCAGGAGCTCTACCATGAGCGCCTCTTGGAAAAGGGCGTACGAATCCTGACCGGCAGTGCAGTGAAGTTCATCCCTAGATGCGAAGGGCCGATATTGCACAATACGGTCACCGGAAATGAGTTCCCTCTTCCTTCATATATTGGCGCCTTCGTGGTTGCGTCACCGCGAGCGTCTCGTGTCCGGCTTTGGGCTGAGGCTCACGCGTCGCACTGTGTTACACGGATCGGCGATGCGGTGTTTCCCCGAACGCTGGACGAGGCAATCGCAGAAGGGGAGCATGCGGCCGAGTTGATCTCGAACATGTCAGCCTGATGTGCCGCAAGACCCTCGTGGCGCCCGCACAGTGGTGCCCAAAGCTGTTCCGGCCCGGTCGACCGCAGGGCACCGCTCGCGGTGCCACTGCGCGGTGGAGACCGCAACGACGTCACCCACCTCCTGCGCCTGCTCGACAGTGTCCTGGCTGCGGTTGTCCCCCAGTTCCACGGTCTTGGGTCTCGTCGCAGCCCTCTGCTGCTGCAAGCGGCTCGTCCGCCTCACCATGTAGGACATGGTCTTTACAAGACGTTGTTCTGCCTCACCACCTGGAGAGCCTGCGTGGCCACCTGCAGGGAAAGGCAAGACCGTGGATCTTCGAGGTCTACGGAGAGGATGCGCTCGATGCGCTCCAACCGATCGTAAAGCGACGGGCGTGACATCTGAGCGGCCTCGGCTGCGGCCGTCTTGTTCCGTCCAGCGTCGAGATAGCAAGCCAGTACCGATGTGAGACGGGTACCGTGCCGGGCATCGTGCTCGAGCAGCGGGCCAATTTCACTCTCGACATAACTCTGCAAACGGCTGTCGTCGTGCAGAAGGCGCAGCAGACCCGTAAGTCGCATGTCCTGAGTTCTCACATAGGGGCGGGTGCTTATCGGGTGGTCACTTTTCATCGCCACGCCCAACGCTTGATGGGCGGATGTCAAACTGCGTCGTGCATCGCAGATGGAATTCACTGACGGACCTACTGCGATGATCAGCTCTGATCCGTTGCGTCTGCCGGCGTCGAGCGAGCCGAAATAATCTTTGGCCAGGCCGTGAAGAATGCGGGAGAGGGACTCGATTATCTTGGTCGCGTCATCTTGACGTTTGATCGTCATGAGCACGGCAACGACTCCGCTGTCCAACGCTGCCGTGAGAGCGCGGATGCGTTGGCGGTGCTGTGCTGTGACGACGATGTCTTCCAAGCGCCGTACATCTGCGGGCGAGAGTTTATGACTGCCGCGCCGGCGGATGACGACACCAAGGATCTGGGAGTTCTCGAGTGGAATGCCCATTGCGCGCGAACGCAAGGCTACTTCTTTAGACGTCAGAGAATGTGTCAGAATTCCATTGAGCAATACTGCGTGTGCCTGTCGCTCTCCGTGTTCCTCACTAGCTCCGATGAGCTGGTTCAATGCGAGGGCTTCTGCTCCCCTCTTCAAGGTGAGTGACGTAAGCTCTGACCGATACCTTAAGGTCGCAGAGTTCGCGATTTGGTCTTTCTGTGCTGGAGGTAGGAGAAGGAGGCGCCCCCAGTCCTTACCCCGCGCTCCTACCGTGGCGATCAGCCAGCCGCAGTGCTCGGCGTCACCGGTCTTCGTGATAGATGGGATCTGGCGGGACTGTTCCTCCCAGCCCAGGAGAAGCCGATTCGGGTCCTCATTTGCAGAATCGTAGGCAAGCATTTGGTGGGACAGGTTTTCGAGGACTACCGGGCGTCCGGAGAGCAGGGCTATCTGACGCACGACTTCCCATGGGCTGGCACCCTCCAGCGCGAGCTCTGTAAAGGTTTGATGCACATCTTCTGCCGCCGTCAGAACCTCCAGTCGCTCGTCGGCGATGACGAGGTTGACGGTCTCCGTAATCTGATTCAGGGGAGCGGGTACTTGCAGCGTTATCAGGGGAACTTTGTGTCGCTCAGCTGCGCTGACAAGTTCTGATGGCAGAGATACTGCATATCGGGGCCCGAGTTGAATTACCAGACCGGACACATTGGAATTCGCCAGGGCCGCAAAGAGTGCGTCGATCTCGTGGGCGTCGTCCGGGAGGGCGAGACCACAAGTCATGATCAATTGCTTATTCTGCGGCATGTAGCCGTGCCACACCAACTCATTGACATGAACCCACCGGACAGGCGCAGAGAGGAGATTCTCACCGACTACTACCTTGGGCGCACTGCGCACGATGACTTCCAGGCCCAGCACATCCGCCACGGTCAGCATTTTTCGCTCCAACTACGCCCCGCTCCCACCTCGGCCGGTTCACAGCTACGACCCCCTGGGTGCTCTGTTCCGGACAGAGTCTAGGAACCGGCACAAGATGCCCCAACTGCAGTTGCTGAGATTGCAACGCCGTTTTTGGATGCGGCGGCAGCAACCCTTATGGGCCGCGGAGTAGGGCTCCGTTACCGTGCGTCCAACATCAGGCTGCGAAGCAAAGCGAGCAACTGGGGTTGGCATGGTTGGTACATATCGCGTGCAGCGGATAGGTGGGTTCTACGTAGTGGTGTGCATACGGACCGGCAGGATCGTCTTCGTCACGAGTAGTCTGCAACTCGCAGGCAAGCAGGCTCGGTTGTTCAGCGCGCTCCATCTCGCCCCCCGGGCTGGCCATGTGCCCCGTCCCCGTCCCCGCCCTCGCGCCGAGTAGAGCCGACAGCCTTTGATCTGGTCGGTCACCTCTCCACCAGTGTCGAAAACACAACTGTCGTCGACACAACACCTGCGGGGTCTGGGAGCTACACCGACGCCGCTCGCATCAGCTCGCGCAGTTGTCGGCGGCTGGTGATGTGGGCGCGGGTGAAGATGTGGCCGAGGTGGTACTCCACGGTTTTCGTGCTGATGAACAGCTCGGCGGCGATCTCCTTGTTGGTCATGCCGCGTTCCACCAGGTGGGCGATGTCCAGCTCGCGGACGGTCATCTCGGAGGCCGCATCGTGCAGGGCCGGATGCAGAGCGCGCTCCTGGGCGGCCGCCAGAGCGGCCTCGCAGCGTTCCAGGTAGGGGCGCGCCCTCAGCTGCTGGAATCCGTGCTGTGCCGCGCGCAGTGCGGCGACGGCTTCGGCGTGTTCACCCGTGCTGAGCAGGCACTGGCCGAGGGCCTGCTGCAGCTGTGCCCGGTACAGGGGCATGTCGTCCGGGCCGGGCGGCACGGCGACGGCGCTCCGGTACCGGTCGAGAGCGGTGCGCGGGTCGCCCTGCCGTTCGGCGAGCAGGCCGGTCAGCCAGCCCGCGGGTACCAGCAGCGGCGGGGTGTCGGTAGCCAGACCGGCGAGCTCGGCAAGGGCCCGGCCAGCCTCCGCGAGCTCTCCGGTGGCGATGAGGGCGTGCGCGTGCAGCGGAAGCCACCACAGGCGGGAGAGCAGGGGCATGCCCTGGCCGAGCATCGACGGCAGGGGACGCAGGGCCTTGCGCATGCCCGTGTGGTCGCCGCGAGCCTGCGCGAGCAGCGCTTTCGCGGTGGCGACATGGGGCAGGATCCCCGGGCCGAAGGAGGGAGCCCACTGTTGTGCGGCACGGATGTGGGCCTCGGCCTGCTCCCAATCGCCCTGCGCGGCCAGCGGCCACGCCGCGATCGCGTGGGCGGGCGGCTTGGCCCAGGGCTTGTCCTCGGCGTCGGTCACGGCCAGCGCGTGGTTCGCGCTGATCGTCGCCTCGGACCATGCCCCGTGAAGGTACTGGGCGGCGGCCAGGTTGGCGTAGGTGTACTCGGCCATGACCGGGGCGCCGTGCCGACTGCCCAGACCAAGTGCCGCAGTCAGGTCGTCGACGGCCTGCGTCAAACGCCCCGCCCAACCGTTCAGGGCGCCGCGGATGCTCAAGGGGAACGCGTCGCCCGCGGTCACGGTGGCGGCGTCCGGCATGGGTACGGCCTCGGCGAACAGCGCCAGGCCCCTCGAGGCGCCGTGTGCGAAGCCCAGTCCCAGGCCCAGGAAGCCGCGTGCGCGAAGCCGCAGGCTGTCCGGGATCGAGGTGAGTTCCAGGACCTGCTGCAAGGTGGCGGCGACCTGGGTGCCGCGGCCCTGGTAGGTGTACAGCAGTCCCAGCCAGGTGCCGGCCATGGCAGCGGCCCACCGCAGTTCCGGCTCGTGCTCAGCCTCTTCGAGGGCGCGTGTCAGCTGCGCTTGTGCCGGGCCGGTCACGCTGCGGCTGCTCTCGTAGGCACCCAGGACCAGGCTCTTGAGCGGAGAGGGACCGCAGGCTTCGACGCGGGTGAGTAGCGGCGCGGCCCGCGTGAAGTCGTCCGCCCACAGCAGGCGCGCCGTGGCGGTGCACAGGTGGCGCTCCTGTTCCGGGCGGCTGTCGGCCATGTCGGCCGCCCACAGGCCGAGTGTGGCCGCGCGTTCCAGGTTCGTGCCGGCGGCTTGGGTTTCGGCCTCGCGGGCCAGTTCCTCGGCCAGCCCCGGGTCGGGGCTGGCCGAGGCGGCGATGCGATGGGCCCAGGTGGCGTCTCGCTCGACGACCTGGGCGGCCGCCGCGTGCAGCTGCTGCAGCCGGGCGGGCGCGGTGGCGTGGATGACCGCCTTTTGCTGCAGGGCGTGAGCGATCGTCACGGGAGTGGTGGGTTCGGCGGACCGCCATCGCAGCAGGCCGGCCTCCAGCGCGGGGGCGAGGGCGGCGGCGGGGTCCTGCACGGCGGCGATCCGGCCCACGGTCCACAAGGGGGCTGGGGTGTTGAGGACGGCTGCGGCCTCGACGAGGTGCCGGGCGGGTTCGGGCAGGCTCTCCAGCTGGCGGCGGATGCCGGCCACCAAGGTCGTGGGCACCGTCATCGCGTCGCCGAGCGGGCCCGGGTGGGGAGTCTGGGCCAGGATCATGTTCAAGTAGAGCGGGTTGCCCTCGGTCTGCTCGGCGAGCCGGGTGAGGGTCTTGTCCTCGATGCGACGGCCGGCGTGCTCCTGCGCGAGCTCGCTGATGGCGTCCAGGTCCAGGCCCCCGAGTGTGATGTGGGCGGAGCGCTCCGCGGCTCGGATCGTCCGTTCGATCGGGCCCTGGGCTTCATCGACGCGAGCCTGGCCTTCGGTTCCCGGCTGGGAGCGCCGGGTCAGCAGGATCAGCAGGGCGTCTGCCTCCAGGCGGTGCAGGGCGAAGCGCAGGGCCTGCATAGAGAGGGCGTCCGCCCATTGGACGTCGTCGACGGCCACCGCAACCGGCCCGGCCCCTTGCAGCGCGTCGATCAGCCGTACCAGGTCGCCGCCGATCTGGAAGGCGGTCGCGCCTGGAGGGATCGAGGCTTCGGCCAGCCCCAGCCCCAGCTCCTGCAGGCGGGCCCGGTCCACCCGGGCCAGGAACTGCCCGACCACCCCGAAGGGCACGTCGGCCTCGTCCGGGTCGCACCCCGCTCGCAGCACGGTCACGCCCGTCAGCTCCGGAGCGGCAAGCCAACGGCGCAGCATCGTCGTCTTCCCGATGCCGGGCTCCCCTTCGACCAGCACCACCCAAGGACGGCCGTCGCGGACATCCGACATCCATCCGCGAAGCCGGCCCAGTTCTTCCTCACGCCCGACAAAGGCCTGACCCTCCTGCCACGTCATCCGCATCACCGCGCCGGTCGTCGTCCCGCTGTTCCTCCATGATCGCCCGAAGCCCTTGCCGATGCCTCGGCGGCCGGCGATCCGGATGCTTGTCGGTGGCCGGACTGATCGCCGTGCGGCCCTGCTCCCGGACTCGGCTGTACCACCGCCTGCGCACCCACCCCGCGGGCAAGGGCAAGCGTCGCAGTACGGGCGAGCGCGACTTCATCGGGGACCGCATCACGTATCCAGCGCTCGCGCCCAGTATCGGCTATTTTTGAAGTGCGACGATTGGACGGGTGAGCTAATGGACGATCATCTTTCCTCCATACGGCCACAAAACCACGAGATTAGCAGCGGTCACGTATTTGTCGGACGTCAGAGAGAGCTGACACAACTCGCCCAGGTGGCCAAAGAGGTCGAGAAAGGAACTCCGTGGCTGGTATGGGTGCAGGGCGAGGCAGGAATCGGAAAGACAACCCTCATCCGACACTGGCTCGCATCTCTCAAGAAGTTCACCGTTCTGACTGCCCGAGGCGACTACTCCGAAAGTGAGCTTCCTTTCGAGATAATTGCGAGCCTTCTCCGCTATGTAGACCGAAAGGAACTTAAACGGTTCCCCCTGCTGTCCAAGGAGCTGCGCGCCGAGCCGGCCACCTATGCAGTAGGTGCAGAATTGCTTCTCCTGCTGGGTGATCTTCAGGAGTACGGTCCCATCATATTGGTGATCGATGACGTCCAGTGGGTGGATCCTCCGTCTATCCGCACTCTTAATTTCTTGGCAAGGCGGCTAGCCGCCGACCGCATCCTCCTGGTATTCACCTCACGAAGCGGCAAGGACTCGGCAGCGGCTTCGACTCGCAGACTGATCGAAGATGTCGATCACTCTCTGGAAATCTCCCTGGATGGACTTTCGCTGGACGAGATCGGTGTTATGGCCAAATCATTCGGTACGGATGCCGTACAGGGTGAGGTCCTCAACCGCTTGTACGCATACACGCACGGGCATCCCCTCTATGCCCGTTCCCTACTGACTGAGCTTGCGGGCGACGTAGCGGAAGCCCGATTGAGAGTGCCGCCCTCGCTGGCCGCGGTAACACGCGATATACTCATCCAATTGCCTGAGGACAGCCAGCATCTCATCGAATCGCTCGCTGTCCTGGATACGCGCGTACCGCTTGTCCGAGCCGCGCAGGTGGCAGGAGTTCGGGACGGCGGGTCAGCACTGGAACCAGCCCTTGCCAAAGGCCTGGTCGAGTGGTGGCCGATGGAAACCAGTTGCCCCGTGGCCATCACTCATACATTGCAACGCGAAGCCATCTACGCAGGTATTGCCCCATCCCGAAGGCGGAAACTGCATCTGGCCGCAGCAACGGTAGTCGATGCCAATGCTGCCTGGGCACATCGTGTGGCAGCAGCCGATCACGTAGATCCGGAGCTGGCCGAGTCGCTGCAAGTCCAAGCGACCACAGAAGCCGGCCGGAGCGAATGGCTGCAGGCCGCCACACACCTTTTGTGGGCTGCCCAGTTGTCCGATAACCGGGCACTGTATGAGGAGCGTCTACTGACTGCGTGTCTCTATTCGCTCTCGACTCTTAGTGAGACGTGGGCTGCACGCCGACAGGAAGAAATCGAGACTTGCGGAAAGAGTAAGCTGCAGGATTGCGTACGTGGCATCATGGCGGTAATTCGAGGTAACACACCCCTGGCTGAACAGCTTCTTATCCCGTACGTCGCCCCGTTGGTACGCGATACGGAACCAGTAACTGGAGCCGAACTCGACTGGATCGAAGCATACGCGGCAGCATTCCTCTCCTATGCATACGTCCTGCAAAATCGTGGAAAGGATTGCGTTGACGCTGCAACGCGCGCCCTCGCTTCTAATCAACTCAGCCCTAGCATGGCAGATTCCATCCAGTACATCCTGGCTTGCGGACACGCTCTTACCGACGGCCCGAGAGCTTGCCTGAAGCATCTGAACTTCCTGCCGAACTCCAGTCGGGATGTCCCGCTCCGAAGCACAGAAGTATTGACATACCGGGGAATGGCAAACGCCATGGCGGGTGAACTCGCACAGGCGGAGGACGATCTATCCGTCGTCATTGCTCGTGGTAAATCAGGTGCCAAGCTGCGGTGGGGCATGTGGGCCTACTATATTCAGCCACTCGTCATGTACATGCGCGGATCCTGGGATGACGCAGCCATTATCGCGGAGCGTGGTCTTTCCATCGCCACGACCTCATCCCGGGAGCGGGGCATGGAAGTCGCCGGCAGCCACGCCGCAGCCTGTTACGTTTCGGCTGGGCGAGGTGAGTGGTCGACAGCGAACCGCCATCTCGAAGCAGCGCAGCGCAAGACACGCGAAATCGGCACAGCATTGGACGTCCTCTACACCTCCATGGCCGAGGCTTTCATGGCTCAGGCAAGTGACGACGCGTCTCGCATGTTGACTGCTCTTGAACCTCTGTGGCGCCCAGCGGATGACCAAGAGCGGCGAGGTTACGCTCGTTGGTTGCGCTGGTGGGGCCCGTTGCTCACAGAGGCGCTCATCAAAACCAATGCGTTGGACGACGCTGGTGAAGTGCTGGCCGAACTGAATGGCCTCCATGAAACGGCCCCGTGTTTCCAACTCCCTTTGCTGCATGTGCAGGGGCTGCTCGCCGAATGCAACGGAGAGCCGGATCGCGCCATCGCTCTGTACGAGCAGGGCGCAAGTATCGCTATCACTGTGAATGAGGCGCCCCTGCCACGAGCACGTCTCCACCAGGCCCTGGGATTTGCGCTGCGTTCCGGCGGTCGACGCAAAGAAGCGACTGAATGGATTCAGCAGGCTCTGAGAGGTTTTGCGGCTCTGCACGCCGTTCCATACGCAGACCGCTGCCGGGCCGCTCTGGGATTCACCCTGCCCAGCAGTACCTATCGTCCTGACCGGAGTGCAATGCTTGCACTTAGCGAACGAGAACGAGACATTGCAGTTCTGGTAGGCCGAGGCATGACCAATAATGAAATCGCCGGCGCGCTCCTTATCAGCCCCAAAACGGTGGAGTACCACCTCGGCAACATATATGCGCGGTTCGGACTCACTGGTCGGCGTGACCTGCGAAGGAAAATCGGTCAAACCCCTTGAGCGCCGCTTGCTGTATCAACGAACGTCAACGACGTTTCGAGGACGGCCGACACCGAAACCTGAGTCACTCCTCAGTTCCCCTTGTTTCACCTCCACAGTGACCGACACTGATCACGCTGGACGCCTCCGTTGACTCGGCCGGCGCCCTCCCGCAGACGTCGAGATGCAGCGCCGTCGAGCCGTCGTTCAGTGAGACGGTGGACAAGACGATGGGGCCAGGGTGGTCGGTGAGAAGCCGTGACAGGCCCCCGAGCGAGATGGCCCACAGCTCGGTGGTTTCGGGTGTCGTCCCGCTCTTTTGCAGTTGTACGGGTGTGCCTTCGGAAATGGCTGATGCGGAGCGGTGTTCGCCCAGAAGCCGGGCCCCTTGGACAACTAGTTGCTGTCTGAGCCGAGGGTCCGGCGTGACCGGGGGAAGCAGGAGGTATCGGGCGGTGTCGACATAGGGCGGTGGCGGCGGCTCTCTGAGCAGGAGTGCTGCGAGGTCGAGCGCGATCTGGTCGCCGAACGCGTGGGTGATGATGCTGACGCCGAAAGGGCCCTCCTCGAGCTCATCGGCAGGAACGGCGAGTGCCGCCATGTCCAGGACATTGACAAAGTTTGTATAGGTCCCTATATGCCGGTTGATGCCCAGTGGATCCTGCTGGACGGCTGTCACCTCCGGAAGTTCGGGAGCTGTAGGCAGCAGCAGAGCATCACAGCCCTTGAGGGCGGCTGCGGCGATCACCTTGGTCTCTTCCACGACACCCTGGTGGGTCGCCAGCTGATGGGCAGCGATGTGGGCGGCCTCGAGGATGATGGCAGCAACGGACGGGTCGACGTCCTGCCGGTGGCCGGCGATGAACTCTCCGACGGCCGCGTATCGTTCAGCGACGAGTGCTCCGTCGTACAGGAGCTTTGCTGCGTCCAGGAACGGGCTGATGTCAATCTCGGTGGTCTGTGCCCCGGCTGTGGTGAATCGCTCCACCGTACGGGCAAAGGCGCGACGCCCTGGAGGGGACAAAGGCGCAAGGTCGGCCGCACGGGGGACGGCCAGGTGAGGGGGAGTGGAGGCGGCGAGCCGCACGAAGTCGGGCCATGCGCGGCTTGCGGGATCGTGACTGTCCGGGCCCGACATGATCGCTAGGGCTCGTTGCCCGAGTTCCAGCGTGCGCGTCAGCACGGTGACGCAGTCGTAAGAACGGCTTGCCGGGACAACGCCTGTGATCGGAATGAGGCCGCGCGTGGGTTTGAACCCGACGATGCCGTTGAACGCTGCCGGGACTCGGCCCGAACCGGCGGTGTCGGTGCCGATGCCGATATCGGCCAGCCCGAGGGCGACAGCCACCGCGGACCCGGCGCTTGAACCGCCGGCTATCTTTTCGGGAAGCCATGCGTTGCGGACTATTCCATAGGAACTGCGCATTCCGACCAGTCCCGTGGCGAACTGGTCAAGGTTGGTTTTCCCCAGGACGAGGGCACCGGCGTCCACAAGACGCTGGATGGCAGGCGCCGTGGTGCTCGGGACGTAGCTGAAGGACGGGCACCCGGCCGTGGTGGGGATGCCGGCGACGTCGATGTTGTCCTTTACGGCTACAACGGTTCCGGCCAAGGGGAGAGTTTCTCCCCGTTCCACCCGCTGATCGACCTGCTCGGCTTCCGCGTTCACCGCTGAGGAGGGGCGCAAGGTGATCCAAATGTCCGGGCGTCGGGAGATGTTGATCTTCTGGTACGCGGATTGAACGCGTTTCTGGGCTGAGGTCACGGGCAGAGGAGGCATGAGCTAGCCCCCCTCGCCGGCGTCGAGTGTCATCAAGGGCGTTCCGGCGCCCACTTGTTGGCCGGGGCGGGCCATGACTCGGTCCACGACGCCGTTGCACGGGGCCCGAACCATGACCTCCAGCTTCATGACTTCCAGGCTCAGCAGGGGTTGGCTTGCGGTGACGGGTGTGCCATGACCAGCGTGGATCTGCCAAACGGTCCCTGTCAGGGGAGCGGTGATCACGCCTTCCCCGTCCGGGATCTGCTCGTGCGCAACAGCAGCCGCTGGCTCTGCTTCGCTGGTGGTATCGCTTTCGTCCCAGCTATTACGTTCACTCAGAAGGGCCGCCGTACGTCGATGTTGAGCTGCCGAAATGGAATGGGCATGGTCCGACAGGAACTGCTGGTACCAGGCCATGTCGAAGACCCCATCCCGGATGTCGAGACTGACGTGCCCCGTATCGAGGTCCGCCCGCACGTCTCGCAGCTCAGCGGAACTGACCGGATGCCATATCAGACGGTCGAACACGCGCAGGAGCCATGGCGTATCAGGCTCGAAGGACGGAGGCTGGCGCAGACTGCTCCAGATGGGCACGGTGCGGCCGATGAGCTGGTAGCCCCCGGGGCTCTCCATGCCATATACGCACAGGTAGGGGCCACCAAGACCTACGGCGGCCTCCGGCGTCCAGGTGCGGGCAGGGCTGTACTTGGCAGTTGCGAGGCGATGACGAGGATCGATCGCGGTGGCACACGGTGCCCCGAGATAGACGTCGCCCAATCCGAGAACCAAGTACTGAGCATCGAGCACGAGATTCCGTACGTCCTCCGGACTGGTCAATCCATTGGTGCGCCGGATGAAGTCTATGTTGGACGGCGTCCATGGAGATCGCGCCCGCACCGTCGCCGAGTAGCGGGAGATGGCCTCGCGGACAGCAGGATCGTCCCAGGACAACGGCAGGTGCACTTCGCGACTGGGCACGGTGATTTCGCTTGTGGGCGGAAGGAGCTCTTCGGCTTCCATGACAGCGCCCAGCAGAGTCTCCAACGAAAGAGTGTCGGGATCGACATGCAGATGCAGGGAACAGGTGCCGGGAGTTATGTCGATGAGCCCGCGTGGCCTCATCGCGATCAGGTGCTCGTGCAGCGCGTGCGCCCGAAGACGGAGCCCCAAGTCCAAGGCCGTGGACCCGTACTCGACCAAGAGGTTGTCTTCCGCCCCACGGCGGTAGACCACGCTGGTGCCGTCCGCCGTTTCACCGCGCGCCATGACAGCCTCAGCATTACTCTTGCGCGCTGATGATCGCCGCGAGGTTGTACCGCGGTGAGGCTGCAGTAGAGGTCGGGCATCTGGTGCGGGCACAGGGCGGAAGCGGACGGTGTCGCCCGGTCGCATCTGACCGATCTTCCATCGGTCAGCAGTGGCCACCGTCATGGGGCAGACATACCCGCCCAGACTGGGGCCATCTGGTCCGAGGATGATGGGGGTGTCGCCAGAAAAGTTGACCGCACCGACCGAGTAGGGGGTGTCGTGGATGTTGGAGGGATGCAGGCCGGCTTCGTGTGCGTGCCTACGGGCCCAGAGCGGGCGCGGTCCGATCAATCGCACGCCGCTGCGGGCGGAATGGGCATGGACCTCCCACGGAGTGGCGTAGATCTCCTGCATGCCTTCACGGGTGATGAAGTCAGGTGCCGAGTGCGGCCCCTCGTATACGGCGAGATCCCAGTCATGAGTGAACACGGGGGGTGGACCAGCGGGCTGGGTAGAGCGTGAGGAGTCCAACCTGCCGGCGCTGTGCCCGGGCCTCAGCACATCACCGGCGCGCAGAGGCCGCCCTGCGTGGCCGCCGAAGCGTCCAAGAGGAAAGGTGGCCGCGCTTCCGAGATAATCGGGTACGTTCACGCCACCTTGGACCAGGACGTAGGTGCGCATACCCGTGCTGTCGGGAGCAGCGACTTCCAGAAGGGCGCCTGGGCCGACGGACAGAGGTTCCCACTGCGGGGCAGGACGGCCGTCAACGGTGACACGCGCCGGGGCTCCGGTGACGCAGACGACGGTCTCTGTCGTGAAATGCAGGATGGGTCCTTCCCATGTGCATTCCAGTCCCGGTGCTCCCTCGGCATTGCCCAGTGCCAGATTGCCTGTGCAGAAGGACAAGCTGTCCATGGGGCCGCTGGGCGGGACTCCGACATGCCAGTAGCCAGTCCGGCCGGGCCAGTCTTGGACAGTGGTCGAGGTTCCCGCCCGGACCACCTCGATCCGAGGGCGCCCGTCCTTGATTCGGGAGAGCGTTGTGGTGGTGACCCTGCCCTCCAAGACTTCCTGGCTGCGGCACGCCTCACGCAACAGACCGAGGTTGGTCTCTACTCCGTCAATTCGGGTGCGCTGCAGGGCTTGATACAGCGCATCGAATGCCTGGCGTCGGTCCGCGCCGGAAGCGATGATCTTTGCGAGCAGAGGATCATAGTCGCTGGTGATCTCCTGACCGGTTTCCACCCCGGTGTCCACACGAACATCGGCGGGCAGTTGCACGAGCGTGAGCAGCCCCGAACTGGGCAGAAAGTTGTGCGAGGGATCTTCTGCATACAGCCGTGCCTCGACGGCATGGCACAGGTTGGGCGGGGGGCCGGGGCCAAGATCAGAGAGCAGACCCCTTTCGCCGCCGGCCAGGCGCAGCATCCAGGAAACAAGGTCGAGCCCAGTCACCATTTCGGTCACCGGATGTTCGACTTGAAGGCGAGGGTTTCCTTCCAGGAACCAGGCCTGTTCGGTATCCAGGTCGTAGATGAACTCGATGGTTCCGGCGGACCGGTAGGCCAGACCCTGGCACAGACGCCGTGCCCAGGAGTGGAGTTGAGAGCGGATCGCATCACTCAGGAGAGGCGCCGGGGCCTCTTCGAGAACCTTCTGCTGCCGCCGTTGCAGACTGCAATCCCGAGTGCCCAGGAGGCTGACCCCTCCGGCGCCGTCACCGAAGACTTGCACTTCCACATGGCGTGCCCGTGTCACCAGGTGTTCGAGGAAGATCCCGCCACCCCCGAAGCCGGCTTCGGCCTGACGCTCGACGTGGCGCAACATTGCAGGAAGATCCCGAGGATCATCGCAGCGGCGCATGCCGATGCCGCCCCCTCCACGAGCAGCTTTGATCATGAGCGGGTACCCCAGTGACTCAGCTGAGCGGAGTGCCTGCTCATCACTATTGATCAGTGGGGAAGCGGGTATCACGGGAACGCCGGCGCGCTCGGCGGCTTGCCGTGCAACTCGTTTGTCTCCGAAAACCTTGAGGTGTGAAGGACTGGGACCTACGAAGGACATCCCCGCGGCTTCGACCGCAGCGGCAAATCGGTGGTCCTCCGCAAGGAAGCCGTACCCCGGGTGCACGGCATCGGCATCGAAGTCCGCGGCAGCCTGCAGAATGCGCGGTATTGACAGATAACTTTGGCTCGCAGGCGGCGGTCCAAGTCGCACTGCGTGGTCTGCCATCCGCACATGAGGGGCTGAGCGGTCGGCATCGGAATACACTGCCACCGTGCGCAGTCCATGAGCTTGCGCGCCAGCAATAATACGGCATGCAATTTCCCCCCGGTTGGCGATTAGAAGAGTGCCGAACATGAAGGACCTCGACCGAAGCAAGGGGATTTTTTGCTGAGACACCTCCGGAAGGACGGGCCCGCCGGGGCCTCCTATCTACCGGCTCTCATCATGACGCGGCGCCGGTTGTGGCCTAGCAGCGACATTCCTGTCTTCAAGGTTACTTGGCGCCTGAACGCTCCGCCCTCCGAGGAAGCGGTCCGGCGCGCACGTCACACTCGAGTCTTTGGCTTCGTCCTGCTCGAAGGCGATTTCAACTGCTCCTGCTGCGGTGCAGTGACTCGACGGCCTGCTCGAGGCTGGTGATGCGGTCTGCGAGGCCGACAGGGGCATCGCCCTTGGCCTCACGCAGGAGGAGTTCGATCTGGTTCAGTCGTTCGATGATCTCGGCGAACGAGTCTTCGTCGTTCGCAGTTGTGGCCTCGCTTGCCGGGAAGGGGTCTTCGGCGTCGCATCCAGATCCCTTCCTGATACCGCTTTGGGTGGTAGCACCTGTTGTTGGTGGCTTGATGGTATTTGGCGAGTCAGTTTCTCTCACCAGTAGTCGTCGCAATTGCTCGGCTTGCGCGGTGAGCTGGCGGTTGTTGCGGTGCAGTTCCAAGAAGACGTTGACCTTGGTGCGCAACAGCCATGGGTCGACCGGTTTGGTCAAGAAGTCGGCGGCACCAACGCTGTACCCACGGTAAGCAAAGTCGCCGGCGGCATCCGCGCCCGTGAGCAAGATGACGGGAACGTCTCTCGTCTGGTCCAGTCGTTTGATGTTGGCCACGGTTTCGAAGCCGTCCATGCCCGGCATGAATACATCCAGCAGAACAACTGCAAAATCCTGGCGCAGCATCGCCTTGAGTGCTTCCTCACCTGACCGAGCGCGCACGACCTGATCGCGTGAGTCGAGGACGGCCTCGAGCGCGATCAGGTTGTCCTCCATGTCGTCGACGATCAAAATGAGTGATTTGCTCGACGGGTCAGTGCTCATGGCCTACCTCGGCTCCACGTCGTCGGGCTGCTCCGGGGCGTGCGTCCCGGAGCCCTTCGTCGGCTCGTCGACAGGATCAGACGAGTCCTTTCCAGGCATGCACGGTGCAGTGGCCTCGTCGGGTTCGGTCCTTGGATCGTCTTCGGGGGCCAGCAGCGCGCACACCACGGACAGCAGTCTGTCGACGTCGACCGGTTTGGGTACGTAGTCCGACGCCCCGCTTTCGATGGCCTTCTCCCGGTCTCCGGGCATGGCCTTGGCGGTGAGCGCGATGATCGGCAGATCGGCGTGCTGGGGTATGCGTCGGATGGCTTGGATCGTCTCGTAGCCATCCATCTCGGGCATCATGATGTCCATCAGGACGAGGGACACCTGTGGGTGTAGATCGAGTACCTCGAGTCCCTCACGCCCGTTCTCGGCATACCTGACCGTGATCCCCACGCGACCGAGAATGTGAGTGAGGGCGAAGACGTTGCGGATGTCGTCATCGACGATGAGTATTTGGCGCCCGGTCAGCAGCTGTCCGGTGCGGCCGCTTCGCCACTCGGCCAGCGGTGCAGTTTCGAGCCAGTTGTCGACGGAGTCGTCCCCAGCTCGTGTGCTCGGGATGTTGATCTCTTGGATGCGGATGCCACTTGGGACATTTCGGGGCTCGTCAGGGGAGGCACGACCGGAAGTGGGTGCCGGGGTTTCGGGCGCGGTGGCCTCGGGTGTTCCCGGTGAGTTGGACACTGGCGGGAGCGCGAGGGTGCGCGTGGTGCGGGGGCCGGTACGTTCGGAAGTGGCGGCAACGGTGGGATGGCGTGCCGGTATGTAGAGGGTGAATTGGGATCCGACGCCTTCGGCGCTCTCTGCAACGATGCGCCCGCCGAGCAGACCCGTTACTTCCCTGCTGATGGACAAGCCGAGACCCGTGCCTCCGTATTTGCGGCTCGTCGTACCATCGGACTGCTCGAAGGCATCGAAGATCACCGACAGTTTCTCCGGTGCGATGCCGATGCCGGTGTCCGTCACGCAGAAGGCTATGACTGCTTCCGCGTTGTGGAGAGTGGCCTCCTCGAACGGCCCTGCTGCGCGGGTGACGCGCAGGCTCACGCTGCCGCCCGCCGCGGTGAACTTGACTGCGTTGGACAGTAGATTTCGCAGCACCTGTTGGAGCCGTTGTTCGTCGGAGAACAGCTCGTTCGGTGCGCCTTCATCGACCGATACGTCGAAATCCAGATCGCGGTCGATCGTCAGCGGCCGGAATGTGGTCCGGACATAGTCGAGCAGCTTGGTCAGCGGCAGTTTCTTGGGGTGCACGTCCATGCGGCCGGCTTCGATCTTGGACAGGTCCAGGATGTCGTTGATCAATTGAAGGAGATCGGAGCCGGAGCGGTAGATGGTGGCTGCGAACTGTTCGTCCTGCTCGGAGAGGTGACCGTCAGGGTTGTCGGCCAGTAGCCGGGCCAGAATCAGCAGCGAATTGAGGGGAGTGCGGAGCTCGTGGGACATGTTCGCCAAGAACTCGGACTTGTATTGGGAGGAGATGGCCAACAGGGCTGCCTTCTCTTCCAGCTCGGCGTTGGAACGCTGCAGCTCGTCGCTGCGCTTGCGTAGTTCGGCGGTCAGACGCTGAGATTTGGAGAGGAGCGACTCGGTGCGTGCGTTGGCGATGATCGTATTGATCGTCACGCCTATGGTGTGGACGAACTGGTCGATGAAGGCGACGTGAACCTCGTTGAACTTGCTCAGGCTGGAGAGCTCGATCACTCCCAGCACCCGGTCCTCGAAGAGGATGGGCTGAATGACGATGCTGAGAGGCGACGCAACTCCGAGACCGGAACTGATGTTCATGTAGTTCGGCGGGACCTCGGTGATGAGGATACGTTTCTTTTCCAGGGCGGCTTGGGCAACCAGTCCGCCACCCAGGCTGCTCGGGGGAGGTTCGTCGTTAGCCGCGTGTGTGCCGTACCCCGCGATGAACTCCAGCCCCTCGCCAGGCTTGGCGCCTTCTCTGGCGAGGAAGAACGCTCCCAGCTGTGCGTTCACCAGCGGGGTCAGCTCGCGCAGGATCAGGTCTGCGACTTCGACCAGATCTCGGTGACCCTGCATGAGGCCGGCGATGCGGGTGAGATTGGACTCCAGCCAGTCCTTCGCGCGTGTGGTCTCGCGCAGGTTCGCGACCATGAGGTTGACGTTGTGCTTCAGCTCGGCGACCTCACCCTTCGCCTCGACGGAAACGGATCCGGACATGTCGCCTTGCGCGACGGCGTCGGCGACCTCAGCGATGGCCCGGACCTGAGTGGTCAGGTTCGACGCCAATTCGTTGACGCTGGTGGTGAGTCGCTTCCAGGTGCCGTAGACCCCCTCGACGCGAGCCTGGCCGCCCAGCTGCCCCTCGCTGCCGACCTCGCGGGCGACTCGGGTCACCTCGGAGGAGAAGGACACCAGTGTGTCAACCATGGTGTTGATGGTGGTCTTCAGTTCCAGGATCTCACCGCGCGCATCGACGTCGATCTTCTTGGAGAGATCGCCCTGAGCGACGGCCGTGGCGACTTGGGCGATGTTGCGGACCTGAGAGGTGAGGTTGTCGGCCATGAAGTTGACGTTGTCGGTGAGGTCCTTCCACACGCCTGAAACACCGCGGACTTGCGCGCGTCCGCCCAGATTTCCTTCGGTGCCGACCTCTCGGGCTACGCGGGTCACTTCGTCGGCGAAGCCTCTGAGCTGGTCGACCATGGTGTTGACGGTGTCCTTGAGCTGTTGGATCTCACCGCGCGCGTCCACGGAGATCTTCTTGGACAGATCACCGTCGGCGACCGCGGTGGTCACCTGGGCGATGTTGCGGACCTGCGAAGTCAGGTTCGAGGCCATGAAGTTGACGTTGTCGGTGAGTTCCTTCCACACACCTGAGACGCCTCTGACCTGTGCTTGCCCGCCCAGATTTCCTTCGGTGCCGACTTCTCGGGCTACGCGGGTCACTTCGTCGGCGAATGCCGAGAGCTGGTCCACCATCGTGTTGATCGTGGTCTTCAGCTCGAGGATCTCTCCCTTGGCTTCCACAGTGATCTTCTTTCCCAGGTCTCCTTCGGCGACGGCTGTGGCGACTTGGGCGATGTTGCGGACCTGGGAGGTGAGGTTGTCGGCCATGAAGTTGACGTTCTGCGTCAAGTCTTTCCAGACGCCTGACACGCCGCGGACTTGCGCGCGTCCGCCAAGCTGCCCTTCGGTGCCGACTTCTCGGGCCACGCGGGTCACTTCGTCGGCGAATGCCGAGAGCTGGTCCACCATCGTGTTGACGGTGTTCTTGAGCTGGAGAATCTCGCCTTTGGCGTCCACAGTGATCTTCTGACTGAGATCGCCGTTGGCGACCGCGGTGGTCACCTGGGCGATGTTGCGGACCTGCGAAGTCAGGTTCGAGGCCATGAAGTTGACGTTGTCGGTGAGGTCCTTCCACACCCCGGAAGCACCCCTGACCTGGGCGCGCCCGCCAAGCTGCCCTTCGGTACCCACCTCGCGCGCTACGCGCGTGACCTCGTCTGCGAACGCGCGCAATTGATCGACCATGGTGTTCACGGTGAGCTTCAGCTCCAGGAGTTCGCCCGTCGCCTCCACTGTCACTTGACGCGTCAGGTCCCCTCCGGCTACCGCTGTCGTCACGACGGCGATGTCCCGTACTTGTGCGGTCAATCGGGACGCCATGGTGTTGACCGCTTCCGTCACGTAGCGCCAGTCACCCGACAGTCCTTGCACCTTTGCCCGCCCGCCCAGACGACCCTCTGTACCAACCTCGCGGGCAACTCGGGTCACCTCGGCGGTAAACCGGGAGAGCTGCTCGACCATCCGGTTCACGCCCTGTCCAAGACGGCGCAGGTCACCGCGCAGCTGACGGTTCCCGTCGTGGAGATCCACATGCTGTGTGAGATCTCCGTCGGCGACCGCGCCCAAAACACGCGTGGCATTCGCCATTGGCAGTGCGAGAGACGCCAACAGGATGTTGATGGCATTCACACTCGTCGACCACGCCCCCTGCCCGGGGCTTGCATCCAAACGCGCGTCCAGCCGGCCCTGACGCACCACCTCGCGTCGTACACGCTGCAACTCGGAAGCAAGATGTTGGTTGCGGGCCACGATCTGGTTGAACAGGCCCGCCATTTCGGCTGCGACGCCGTGAGCCTGGCCTTGGACACGAATCGTGAAGTCTCCGTCGCACAGGGCGTGCAACGCGGCGAGTATCGGACGTAGCTCGGCCAGCGTCACCTCAGGTTCTTCAGAGGCGTCGGGCGAGTTGGTAAGGGCGAGTTTGTGCTGACGGCTCAGTGAGAGCGGGGGAAACGAGTTGGATTCCGAAGTCATAACGTCGCCAACCTTCGGTGTTTCGCGTACGAACGTCTAGTAGTGTGTAGGACGGCCATGAGAGGCTGAAGTCAAGAGAGGCTGAAGTGGAGTAACTTCAGCGAACTTCTTCGAGGTGGCCTATGCCAGCTTTTTCCCCTCACCTCCGAGTGTCGGTGTCCTCCACCAGGCTGTTGCCGGAGCGGGCAGTAACTGGCGCATGCGCATTCGTGCGTGCGCTCCTCGCCAAGCAGTTCGCGGCAGCGGGTTTGAGGCAGGACACTTACGGCGAGCAGTCGATTGATGACATCGTGCACCGCGTCGACGAACTGATCAGCATCAGCATCATTCATGCCGGCAACGAAGTTGAGGTTGTCTGCAGGGTAGAGATCGGTCGTGAAACCGGTACCGAAGTCGAAGTCATTTGCCGGGTCGGCACCGCCCATCGATTGACACAGGTGCGCCGGAGAGGTGCAGTTGGGCGTGAGAAGACGGTTGTACCTCTCAGCGATCCCGGTTGCGGGCGCCCGCAGACAGGCGGGCCAGCCGAATTCGCGACAAGGTTCCGTCTGAGGCACTTTCCGCGAGCCGCCACGCTCAAGCCGCGAACCGCGCTCATGCCCATGCCGTCCGATGTGAGCTCGCAGGTGGATGCAGCGGCACCAGGCGGTCGTGGCAACGACAGGAACCCACGTTCCGGCCTCGGTCCGTTCTTTCTCGCAGAGGCAAGCGAACTCCTCGCCGGCCAACTCGACGAGGATCTGGTCGCCGCGCTCGCAACCCAACTCGTGGTGCCCCGGGTGGCTGACTGGTGCGGGGTATGGCTGAGCGGAGCCAGAGGTCGGATGCGGCTGTCGCGTGTCTGGCACAGGGAAGAACGGTTCATGGAAGCCCTGCGGCAACTGCTCGAGCACAATCCACCCTCGGTGGCCCTGCGCACGACCAGTCTTTCCCTGCCTGGATGGGCGGGTGCGGCTGGCGACAGGAGCATGGCTTTCGCGTTCCCGCTCCTGGCCGGCGGCTCGTGCCAAGGCGTACTCGTGGTGGGCACAGACGACCAGTCGCAGGACAACAGTGTGATGCGACAAGTCGAGAACATGGTCCGGCTGGTTGCTCAGGCTGTCGCAACGGCACGCCGGTACGCCCAGCAGACCACTATCAGCAAGGCCCTGCAGCGCCGGCAACTGCCTGCAGTGCTGCCGCCTGTGCCAGGCATCGACGTGGCCGTCGCCTACGAGCCCCACGAAGAAGCACAGACCGTAGGCGGGGATTTCTACGATCTCTTTCGCAAGGAAGACAGTCGCTGGTGCTTCCTCCTGGGGGATGTCCAGGGCAAGGACCCTGAAGCGATGTCTGTCACAGGGTTGGCCCGCCACATGGTGCGCCTCCTGGCTCGCGAGGGGCACGGGGTGGAGTCCGTCCTGGAGCGGCTCAATATTGCGCTGACCGACGACAGCGCTGAAGCTGCGACAGCCGGTGTGGAACACGCATCCGGGCGCTTCCTCACCCTGCTGTACGGGGAATTGGAACCAGACGTGACCACCGGGGGCGCACGCTGCCGCCTCGCCAGTGCTGGACACCCGTTGCCCCTGCGGCTGTTCGCCAACGGTGTGGTGAAGCCTGCGGCGCAACCTCAAATCTTGCTGGGTGTGGACCGCGACGCACAGTTCATCGCCGATTCCTTCACCTTGCTGCCGGGGGAGACGCTGCTGTGTGTCACCGATGGTGTGACAGAACGCCGCAGAGGCACTCAGCTGTTCGACGACGGTGATGGGCTGTCCGCAACGCTTCGTGCATGTGCCGGCATGAGTGCCATGGCCGTCGCGAACCAGGTGCGACAGGCAGTGCACGAGTTCAGTACCGAGCCGGTGGGGGACGACCTTGCGGTGATGGTCTTGAAGGCGCTTCCGAAGGAGGGATCGGTGACGGTGCCAGGTGTGCGGATGGTCCGCGGATGAATCATTGATGGTCCAGTGCCGGCACGGCTTGCCGAGCGTCATCGAGGCAGCAGTGTTTCCGGCCGTCAGCCAGGATGTCCCTGATTCGGGAGCCTGATGCCGGGGCCATGAATCGCTGTCCTCTGGCGTTGCCCCGGGCACCCGCTGTGCGTCGGTGCCGAGCGATGCCCGTCCACCACGGCGGGGGCTTCTCGACGCGAGAGTGCAACCACGTTCCGGCCGTCTACTGCGGCGACCAGTATCTGTGGCGCGTAGGGGACGCGATGCTGCCCGAACCATATCTGTCAACTGACAACTTCATCGGAGAAGGGGCGAGAGGAATCCGCTCAAGGAAAACTTAAGGGGACGGCAGTTCCGTACCTGCAACCAGGGCACTACGACCAGGACGCTATTGGCCATTCCGGCGAATACTACGATGGACGGCAGCCTCTCCCAAGCGTGAGTTGCCGCTACTGCAACAACGGTGACCAGGAACTTCATGAGCCCCTAGAGATCTTCAACGGCTGAGGTTCCGGCGGTTGGAGGTCGAGCCCGGTCTTGGCGGTGAGTCCCTGGATGAGGCGGGGGCGGTACCACATCCGTTTCAGCCGTGTCTTCACCAACGCGGTGAGCTGGGCGAGGCTGTGTTTGGTGAGGTCGGTCAGCGACCCCTTCAGCTGCGACCACACGCCCTCGTCTGGGCTGAGCTCGGGGCAGCCAGCAGGCGGGTGTCATCGTCTCGGTGAAGCCCTTGCGACGGCCCTTGGGGGAACCGCGGTCAAGGTGGCTGCGGTAGATCAGCCGTGGCCGGTGGCGGGCTTTGGTGCAGATCAGCTCGTACCGTGAAAGATCTCTGGCTCGCCTTCTGGCCAGCGCGTTGCGCTGCCGACAACAGCTATTGCTGGCCTTGCCTATACATTCATAACCTGATTCGTATTAAGCCGCAGTAGCGATTCAGGAGATGATCGCGGTGGACGACACCCTCGTAGCGGTCGAAACTTACGCAGAGGACGCCACTCTCGTGAAGGACGACACTCTTCTGCAGGCGGTGTCGGGGAGAGCCGAAATCTGGATCGAACGTGGCCATGCTTCTCTTTCCCACGCCCGCGCTGCCTGTCGATTCTTTGCCGCGAACTTCGGCTGGCCCTCCGGGGCGCAGGAGGGCCTGACTCTCGTAGTGTCCGAGCTGGTGACGAATGCATGCCGCTACTCGTCGGGGCCGTGCCGGATGAACCTCGAAGTGTCGGAAGGGGAAGCAGTGGTCGAGGTATGGGACAGCGATCCCTGTATACCGACTCTGCCCGCAGCCTTTGAAGATCCGTCCGATGAAGCTGCGCCGGCGTGCAGTGGCTACGGACTGGGTATCGTTGCATCGTTGGCCGACAGTTTGGATTTTCTCCCGCAGGAGATCGGCGGAAAGATCGTCAGAGCCGTCGTCCTTCCGTAGCTATCCCCCCCGCGCCCTTACCGATATCAACCGTGGGCACACGGGTTTGAGAGCATGGGCGATGAGCGCAGTGGCTGTCCTGGTGTGCGGATTTACGCGGGTGGTGATGGGCCGTCAGGCAGGCCGAAGTGGGGTATGTCAGCGTTCGTGGGAAGCCTCGCGGACTGTTGGACCCCTCAGAGATGATGCTCAGTCGGGTGTAGTGCGGGAGCAGGAGGGCGGCCTTTCCGAAAGCTTCGGATACGAGAGTCGTACGGTGGCCATTTACGAGCGGAACGTGCCGAACGGAGCGACCTGCCCACTGACGTGAGGTGACCAGGCCGTGGTTGGTCAGCTCCCCCTCGACCTTTATCGCCCGCACCGCGCCCACTCATGACTCGCGCCCCACCAGCCGAGCAGCTCTAGAGATCTTTAACGGTGCGGGTTACGGAGGGTCGTGACGGCGGGAGGTGGCCCGGCGGTTCAGGGGACCGCGGACGTCGGCGGACGGCTGGCGGCGGGCGTTGGCTCCAGAAGGCCGGCAGGCCCTGGCCTCCAAGGGCCCCGGCGGTGCCCGCTGCAAGCTCGCCCCGACACAACTGCGGGTTCTGGAGGCAATGTTGTGCGGCGGGCGCGTGTTCTCCGTGCTTGTTGACGATGCCGGGGTGGAGCGGGTGTGCTCTGGTTGCGGCGGCCGCGCGTTCATCGCGGACAGCAAGGAGTGTCGTGAGGGCGCGGATCCCGGCGAGGCTGGCTGCCCGCGGCCGGAGCGAGGAGCTGAGAACGCATGTGCTGACACTGACCGGGAAGGAAGTCGCCCATCCTGAGACGGCCGAGCCGCATCGGCTTGCCTACAGGGGCCTGGGACCGCCGTCCCTGCCGCGTCATCGCACCCCGCCACGTGCCCTGTCCCAGCACGCCGCCCACATTGCGGACACCCTCATCGAGGTGACCTGGTGGCAGGGCAGCAAGGGGCGGACGGCCTCACGGTTCGCTGTGCTCACGGTGCGTCCGGCGGGCAAGCAGGCCCTGGCCGCCGCACAGGAGTCAGGCGGCGGCCGCTACCGGTGGGACAGTGCCCTGCACAGTGCGATACCGAAGCCGACAGCGATCTGCGCGAGCGTGTTGTGCCTTCGCAGGTACACCAGGCCGACCTGCGCACGCTGGTGCGGTGGCAGCTTGCAGCGGCGGTCACCCTCGCGGGTGACGATGAGCATCGTGACCCACTCGACCAAGGCGTGGGGCAGGTCGAGTGCGGCAGAATACGGAACCAACGCGGCCCCTGGGCCATTGGGTTGAGACTTCGAACACCTCCCTCAACGGCACAGGAGCCTCGTGCGTTGCGCATCCCGTCAGCATCACCCGACCGGTGGCCATGCTGAAAAGGCTCAACCCCCCGGGGCTGGCATCGCGTCCCGCACGACCACCCACTCCGCATCCGACATGTCCGACGGATAGCGGTTCGCGCTCCGGAGGTCGTTCGCGGCTCCGAACCGGTGAGCGAGGCAATCACACAATCGGGCAATCGAGTGGACGACGCGGGTGAGGGGGGAGCACTGCAGTACAAGGGCCTCCTGGCCAACTCGGATCTCGACAGATCCGGAGCCGAACAGGAGGCCCGGCCCTGCCTTCATGCGCGGCGCAGCCCGAGATCACCCCAACGGGAAGCGAGCAGGTGGCGTATCCCGTGCTGCCGGGTGGCTCCGCCCGGGACCAGGCGGAGCCAGGTGTGCCGAGTCGTCACCCCCGCGCCGCCGCGGCGGTGTAGGTCCTCCACTTGATCCCGCGCTCCTCCTCGGGACCCGAGCCCACGTCGGGACCCCCGGTAGCGCAGTAGATGACGAATTCGCCGTCGTTCTGCATTAGCGCATAGGCGCCGGGGTAGTCGGCGGTGTTGCTGTTCCACAGGAAACGGTTTGCTGCGTCGTAGATGACGAAGTTGCCGTCCTTCTGCATCACGGCGTACGCGCCCGGGTGGCCGTAGGTGCGGGTGGACCAGAGGGCCTTGTTGTCACGCAGGCGGTACATCACCAGGTTCCCGTCGCTCTGCATGGTCAGGCGGGTGAGGCTTGCCCGCGTCTCCCAGCCCGCCCTGAGGGTGGTGCCGGGCTTGATAGCCTGACTCGGGTATCTCCACCCGCATCTGCTGCTGAGCTCTTCAGGGGTCATTGGGCGCACCTTCTGCCCAACGTTGCTGTACAAGCCGTCTTCGCCTTCTCGGGCGGGGGTATAGACGTGGTCATAGGGGGTGGCCCAGTAGTAGTGGCCCCACTTGGGGTCGTCGTAATGGGTCCGCCACTTACCGTAGAAGTCGTTCATCACCTGCTGGCGCTCAACCCAGCCTATGTAGCCGGGTGGTGTGTCTACGTTGTAGGTTCCCGCTTCGGTGTCCTGGACCATCCACTCGTGTTCGTACTTCGTCTCGACACTGACTTCGAAGATTTTCGCGAGGGTGACCGAAGTCCTGACCGAGACGCCGATGGTATTACTTGTGCCCGTTGTGTGGGACCAGCCTACCGAGTTGCGCTGGGTCAACGGCGTGCAGTTGGGAAATTCAGGCGAGACCTTCGCGAAGTTGCCATAGTAATGTCTTTTTGTGAACACGGAGTCACCGGGGCCGCTGCTGCCCGCGACCGGGCCGGTGTCTCCGAAGGTGCACTTACCCAGGCCCGATTGGCAGTCGGCCATGATTTCGGCTGTGGTGGGCCACGTCTCCGCTGACGACGACGTCGCCAGCCCTACTACCAACGCGAACGCGCTGGTTACCAGAGTCAATCCTTGTCTGGGCCGTCTCCACGCCTGATTCTTCGACATGCGCGGTCCCTCCTGTTCGACAGTGGAGGTGACGAGTGGCCTCTCTCCGGTGTGACGTGAAGGGTGCCGGTCGTCCTGGGGTGCCCATGAGGATGACGGAAAGGAGGGCTGAAACCAGAAATGGACATGCCGTGTAAGATTCTTTTACAGCTGCGCCTGCCCGGTACCGGGGTCCGCACCCGGCACGGACATCCCCGACTGGCAGAGCGATTGCACATGCGTTGATCGTGTGTTGGCACAGGTCAGGAGTCCGAGGACGGCCAGTGGCCGCTCGTAGGAGCGAGGGGCTGTCGTGCGGAGTCCGACCGGCCGCACGGGGCTGATTCATGGCGAAGCCGCGCAGGGTGGCCATGCTCTTCAGGCCATGTCCGGTGCGGATCACCCAGGACACCGCCTCCATCCCCGGCGCTGATGAGAACGACGACATGTTCGGCACCACCGTGGCGGTCGGCGACATCAACAAGGACGGCAGACCGGAGCTCTTCATCAGCGCCGGGGCGGAGAACAACTTCACCGGCGCGGTCTGGGTCCTCCCGGGCGGCATCCACGGCCCTACTGCCAAGGGCAGCCGCGTGATCACCGCGTCGTCCGTCGGCTTCCTGCAGAAGGACACCACCATCCTCGGCGGCGGCGGACTCCTCTCAACCAGGTGAACGCACCCGTCAGCTCCGGGCGGGCCGACCGCCACCCGCACCAGGTTCCCCTCCGCCGCGAGCCTTGTTCCGCACCGAGGGGTACCTGGCGGCGCGGCACCGTGGACGGCTGCGGCATTGCGCGGGCGAGCGGCCGGGCGGCATCGCATCCTTTCGGACAGTACTGGCTGGTAGGGGCGGTGCGGCGGGTGGGCCGGGGCATGATTGCAGTCATGTCCCGTGAGAGTGATGGTGCCTTGTTGGTGTGGGAGGTGCATCTGTACGAGCCGTTCAGCCGTGTGTGGATCAGCAAGGGCTACGGACGCGCGACCACTGACGCGGACCCGGCCGAGTTCGGCCGTGCCGTCCTGGCCGGCTATCTCGCCCGCGGTCCGGCTCGCTGTGGCGAAACGTTCCGGTCCCTGGTCCGCACCGGCAGCGGCGGCGAGAGCTGGACCGTCACCGCGGACGAACTTCCCGGCCGGCCTTGGACGGTGGATCCAGCACTCTGCCAGATTCTGCCCGCCTGCCTTCGCGACGCTCTCGCCTGACCCGGGGTGACCAGGGCACGGGCCGGGCAGAGGGATGCGCGCGAGACGCCTGCAGGGCACCCGCAGGCTGCCCCGGCACGGAGTGCGAGGCCGGAGCCCTGCCCTGAGCCGGCCGGCACTGCATTACCTGGGCGGTAATCGCGCTGCCGGGCCGGGCGCGGCAAGGTGAAGCCATCGGGTTCCGGGCCGGCGCACTCCGGCTCGGAACCCGGCCAACACGCCTGGACGGCAGGCCACTTCACCGGAACGGGAGTCCTGCCATGTCGATCTACGCTGCCGCCGTTGCCCGCTGCTTCGAGGCGTGGAACGCCACCGACGCCGACACGCTCGCCAAGGCCGTCGCCGCCGCGTGGTCCGAGGACGGCACCTACACCGACCCGCTGGCCGACGTGCGCGGCCACGAGCAGATCGCCGCGGTGATCCGGGCGGCGCACGAGCAGTTCCCCGGCTTCGAGTTCAGGCTGACGGGTGAGGTGGACGGCAACCACCACATCTGCCGCTTCGGCTGGGAGCCGGTGTCCGCCGCCGACGGCGAGGCGCCGGTCGCCGGCTCGGACGTGGTCACCCTGGCCGAGGACGGCCATTGACTTGGGTGTGGCTCTCCTTGAGCTAGGGCCACGCCCAACTGACCTACGCCTGCTCCTTGTACACGGCTTCGATGTTGTTGCCGTCCGGGTCGTCCACGAACGCACAGTAGGCGCGGTACTCAGGCCAAGGCCGGGGTTCGTACCGGGACGTGCCACCAGCGGTCAGGGCGGCCTCATAGAAGGCGTCAACCGAGGCTCGGTCGCGTGCGGTGAACGCGATGTGTGCGCCCCGGGTCACCGTGGCGTCGCCCACGACGTCCTCTTCGACGGCCGCCTTTCGGCCGGACCAGTGTGAGCCGAGCAGCCCACCGAACAACTCGTAGGCCAAACAGGTCAATCACACCTGAATCCTGATAGAGCCATTCAACTTTGCAAGAGCCCTGCAGTGGGGGCGGATCGTGACGGGACCGGCAGTTGTTCGCGGAGCTGACTCCGCCCGGTTGTGGGCGGAGTCAGGTGTGTCGAGTGGTCACTGCGCCGTCTTGTTGGTGCCGGTGGACCACAGGGCCCCGCCCTTGCCGGGACCTCCGGTGCTCTGGTAGCCGACGAGGTTGCCGTCGTTCTGCATCACCGCGTAGCTGCCGGGGTTGCCTTCGGTGTGGGCGGACCACAGGGCGACGTGGGGGCTTTCCGAGGTGCTGTTGTAGACGACGAAGTTGCCGTCCGTCTGCATCACGGCGTACGCGCCCGGGTGGCCGGAGGTGTGGGTGGACCAGATGGCGGCGCCGTCACGCAGGCGGTACATCACCAGGTTGCCGTCCCCCTGCATGACCAGGCGGGTGTAGGGCCCCTGCGTCCACCAGCCCGCCCTGAGGGTGGTGCCGGCAGCGATGGTGTGCGACGAGGCGGGAGCCGTCGGCGTGTTCAAGGGCGTCGTGCTCGAGTACGTCGTCGTGGGCGGGGCCTTGATCATTGCCGTCTGGGCCAATTTGCACCCGGCGGCTTCGTCGGCGGTCTGCGGCCTGGAGACGGGCACGTTCCGGCCGTTCACGCCGTCGGTGCCGTCGGGGACGGTCTTTATGAAGTCCACCCAGACTCTGACATCGGGCGAAGTGTCCTTGAGGCGGTGGTACCACAACCAGCCGGTGTACTCCACTTGAGGAAAGATGTGCATGGCGAATCCTGTTTCGCCAGGTTTCACGGGCACTTCCATGTTTATGAAGGTTGTAGTCTCCTCTACCTCCGTTTTCGTCCCTCCCCCCTCGCCGCCGATCTTGATCACTTTGAGGTCAATTTCGAAATTGCCGTTGCCGCCCTTTTCGGACTGAGTGCCCCGCGTATATTGGGTCTGGTATCTGAACGAGGTCTGCGAGGATGTGCAGTTCGTCTGGATCGGGTACTGGCCGTTGACCGGTTCGAGAAGGACAGGTCCACCCAGGAAGGCGTGGCTCTTCGTGGGCGCGACCCATTCGTCGGTCACTGAGCCGGAGAGCGTGCAGTTCGACGGATCGGCATAGCAGGACTTGAGGATTTCCTGCCGGAGCAAATTGACCGAATATGGGTAGGTTGGCCCGATCATGATCACGTCGTCCGCCGCCGAGGCCTGTGTCGCTGCCAGCGTCACCATCCCTGTCCCGGCCGTCGTCAGCGCCGTCACTGAAGCCATGGTTCGTCCGAACCGAGTCCATCGCAGATTTTTGAGCATGAGCGATTCCTCCATTCCACTTCAAAGGCGGTCGGCCGTCTACGTCCGAAGCGACGTGGGAAGCGGCTGCCGTCGGGGGATGATGCGAGGGTGACAGCAGGACCAGCACCGAACAAGGGACACCGTGTAAGAATCCTTTACGCTCACCTCAAAGATCCGGGTGTGCGCACGACAACAATTTCCCGGGGGCCGTGCAACACCTCGAACGAGCAGGAGCGCGCGCACCCCCCTCTCCACCCCATCGACCCGATCCACCCACCGCACCGGCACACCCCACCGCGGGCGAACCCTCGAAGCGCTGCCCTATCGCCTCACACACTTCGAAGGACATCGCCGGAACTTGATCCGAGCATTCGAGAGTTCTTCAACAGCCGACGGCAGACGGCTCGTTGCAGGCAGCACCGGACTGCGGGAGGCCTCCCAGCACACCGACGTCAAACTGACCGTCGTCGCGGAACAGCTCCTCGAACATGCCCGGGGCGCCGCGCAGCCCGACGCTATCCACGACGCACTGCGCGCCGGCCTGGCCCGCCGCCCACGACTTGCTCCGTGACTACCTCACAGCGCCGTGGTCACCGCCGGGGCCTCCCACCGTCCGGTGCGGTCTTGAAGAAGTCCGTGGGGTGCCCGACGGCGGGAGACTTGCAAGGGGTCGTCTTCGTGTTCTGACGCACCAGTTCGGAAGCTTGCGACGGGCCGGGGCGGCAGGGGACGGAGCCGACCCCGTGCTGTTCGGGGGCGGCGGCGACAAGCGGCGAGCAGGCTGGGCGTGCTTACAGTCCATCAGGAACCAGTCGCTCAGTCAGCAACAGAGCGCCAGACTGCCGGCATCACCAATTGAGATCTCTAAGCGTGCGGCCCCACCGTCACTGTCCCCACCGTCAACTCCGCTACACCTTCAGCCACTTCGCCGATGCGTGCCGTCTGCCGTTCCAGTACCTCCAGGTGCTCTGCCGACAGCTTCTCCAGCGGTTCGACCGTGACCGTGATGCGCTTCCCCGAACGGCGTTGGTGCCACACCCCGGCCACCGTCCCGTCCACGAGCAGAAGTGGATAGTTTCCGGCCTGGCCGCCCGCGAGGGCACGCTCGAAGGCCCTCCCTGGGAAGAGCAGTTCGCGTGGTTGCGATGCGATCCCGAAGGCGTCGAAGTAGGGGAGGAGCCGCACCCCTTCAGCCCTTTCTCCCGCCTCGGGGAACTCGGTGTCCCCGGCCGCAACCCACGCCTGCCCGACCCCCTCGAAGTCGACCTCCTCGATTACCCTGCCCCGGGCCAGCTCTCCGAAGAGCGCGTTCGCCCAGCCTCTCGGTGCGGCGAGCCACTTGGCGAAGTGCTGCGGGGTGGCCGGGCCGTAGGCGTTCAGATAGCGGCGTACGAGCTCGGAGAGCGCCGCAACCTGCTCCATCGGGACCGCACAGGGGTTCGTGTACGTCACCTTCCGCCCCCGGTTCGGCCCGAAGGCGAGCACCCCGCGGTGCGCCGCCGTGTGCATCGCCTGCCGCCAACGCGGCCACATGCCCTGGAAAGCGGGAACAACAGGGTCTCCGGCCCAGGCCCCGGTCCGCGCCACAATGGCCTCCGTCAGCTCGTCGGCGGTCAACTCTGCGCCGGACAGAGCCTCTCCAACGGCTGCTACGACCGCCTCCGTCTGCGCCGCTGTGAGCCGGATGTCCTTGGAGAGCTGACCGACCCGGCCGGGGATCGCGGAAAGCGCGCCGGTCCACATCGGCACGTCCGTAGCGGCCAGCAGGTGCACGGTGCCGCGCGGGCCGAATGTCTTGACCAGTGACCGTTCCTCCCACAGTGCACGACGCACATGGGCCCGCGTCTCCCCTTCGGTGCGCAGCCCGAGGGAGAGTTCGGCGGCCGACAGCACCTGGGCGTGCGCGCCCAGCATGACGCCGGCGAGCAAAGGGAGGGCGGTGGGGGAGGCGGGGACCGGTGCGGCCAGGCCCTGGCGCTCGATACGGCGGGCGTTCGCCCCGGACCAGCTCACTGTGCGTGTCGGCATACCTCTGACGCTAACCCTCATCTAGGCCAGAAGCTGTCCGCTTCCAAGGTCACTTGAGCAGTTCGTACGTGGTGGCGAGCCCATTACCGACAGTGGGCCTGCCTGCCTGGAGGCGGTGCGCCTGGCGAACTGCTCGGGTTGCGGCGGGGAGCGGACGCCGGGTTGCTGGTGGCGCGTTGGCCGGGATGAGCAGTGCGCGCCAACAGGTGTGGCGCCCCTCACATCCGGATGGTCTCACCATGGCACGTAGGTGATCAACAGCCCAAGTCCGGCCATCGTCAGGGCAACCACCACCAGATCGACCGCCAGACGGACCGCCCGGAACTTCCGCCGAGCTAGAACAGCCATCACCGACAACCGCTTCTCTGCCAGGTGCTTTTTTTGGGGGGCTGTGTATCAGCCGCATATCACGGTGATCGGTGAGCAGTTGTGGTCTCAGCAGCAGGCCAAGAACCGCGACGATGGCTGGTTGGATGGCGCACGACTCCGGCCACGACGATCGCGCGGCGCAGCACTTTGCCCGCGCGCTGCCCCTTGCGCGCACCTCGGGTGATCTGCCGCTGGCCGCGCATGTCGCCGCGAGCAGCAGTCACTTGGCGCTTGAGACGGGGATGCAGCCGGGGCTGTCGGCTGGGCGCGGACCGGGCTCGACCTGGCCGCGCAGGGGCCTCGCATTCCGGCGCTGACGGCGCGGCTGCACACCATGCAGGCGCGTACGCTCGCGGTCGCCGCTCAGCGGACCCCGGCCGCTCAGGCTCTGCAGGCCGCGCGCCACGACCTGGAGGCGTCGGCCGCTGCTGATCACCCGTGGCTGAGCCCGTTGGACGCTGCCGCATTGGCCAGCGGGTCCGCGCCGATCCTGCGCGACCTGGAGGAGTACGACCAGGCGCTGACGCACGCCGAACAAGCGGTTGCGCTACGGGAGGCGGGGCGGGCGCGGTCGCTGGCCCTGAGCCGGATCAGCCTGGTGGACATCCACGTGCGGCGCGGGGACCTGGACGCCGCCGTGCACGTCGGACACGACCTGCTGAGCACGAGCCCGACCCTGGGTTCGGTCCGGGTGGTGCAGCAGTTCGACGGGTTGCGCCGGCTGCTGGAGCCGCACCGGGGGTACCTGCCGGTCCGGGAGTACCTGACGCGGTTCGATGATGCACGCCGCGTGAGCATGCTCCTGTTGGCCGATCTGATCCCGCCGCACCCGGGAGGCATCACCGCATGAGGCGCACCGCAGCAGACCCCGCCGACACCGACGCCTGGAACGCCTACCTTGCCGAGGGCAACGCCAAGCAGGCCCGCAAGCGTAGTGGCCGATGTGCTGCTACGGGATCTGTCCGGCCGCGTGCTCCTGGTGAACCCCACCTACAAACCGGGGTGGGACCTTCCCGGCGGGATGGCGGAGGCCAACGAGCCGCCGGAGGACACCGTACGCCGGGAGCTGATGGAAGAACTCGGCCTACACGTCACCCTGCTGAGGCTGCTGGTGGTGGACTGGATCGTCCCGCACGGCCCCTGGGACGACCAGATCGCGTTCATCTTCGACGGCGGCACCCTTGACCAGGCCGACCGGGTACAGCCACGAGACGGCGAGCTGTCCGAAGCCGCGTTCGTGACGGCCGCCGACGCTGCCGGTCGCGTTCAGGATCGGATCCGGCGCCGGTTCGAGCACGCCCTGAAGGCACTGGACGCGGGACGACCGCTGTACCTCCGGGACGGCGCACCCGTCATGTGGCCGGAGCGCCCCACGGCCCGCACCGCATGGGCATGGGCATCGGTTGCTCCCGTGTATGGCTCGGCGGCTGAGGACGGTGAAGTCCAAGACACCAGCGACTGCCAGGTGTCACAGTGACGGACATCCCAGCCCGCGGGCCGCCGCGGTCAGCCGGGGGATTGGGGGGCCATGGTTCATGCGGTGGCCCGGGTACGGCCGACAGCGCCCGGCTCGCGGCCTGGCGCCTGGATCAGAGGCGCCAGGAGCGCAGGGTGTCGGCGACGGCGTAGATGCTCAGGCGGGTGTCTCGGACTTTGCGGACGAGGTCGGAGAGTGCGCCGTGGGGCGGGTCGATGCCTTCGCCGGACTGGTCCATGTACTGGGCGGCGATGAAGGCGGCGAAGAGGCCGTTGCGGTGGGGGAGTGGCTCGAGGCGCGCGATCGTGTGCAGGAGCGCAGCAGCGCGCCAGGCGGTGTCCGGGTCGGACGTCTCGAGCGTCGGCATCCGGGTCTTGTGCCGGGCCACGGCAGCCACCAGTGCCGAGTAGTCGGTGACCGTCACGTCCTCATGCCCGAGGGCGGCTTCCTGGACGTCGAGCAGCCAGGAGACGTCGATGTGCAGGATCATCAGGCAGCCGCTGCCCCGTTGCCGCGCGGGGAGGGGGGAATCTCTTCGGGGAACGCTTCGTCGAACTCGCCGCGCAGCTTGTCGGCCCAGGCGGTGGCGCCGGCGACGAACCGCTTGCGGTGCATCTCGCGTACCCCGAGGTCGTGCAGGTACTGCTTGAGGCTCTTGCCCTCTGCCGCGGCGGCGGCGCGGACGCCTTCCATTTCCTCGTCGGAGAAGGACACGTTCAGTGATGGCATCTTCCGATGGTACCTAGTTGGTACCACGCAGCTCAAGGCCGGTCAGCGCGATCGGGGCAGGGAGGCCATCACTGGTGCTCTGATCGTGCAGAGCGGGCATCGGGGGCAGTGGCCCGGGGTGAGAATGGCGCCGAGGTGGGGTGACGCGCTTCCACCGCTCTGGTCGCGTCACCTCACCTGCTGGCAGCGGGCCTGCCGACGAGGGAGTTGCGCGCGCAGTGGGTGGGCACGTTCGGGCTGATGGGCCGGTGCTTCGCGTTGTTCCCGCTGGACTTGGATTCCGCGAGGACCTGGGCGTGCGCCTTGTCGGTCTTCTTCATGGTGAACGGTGTGTGGGGCCGCCACCTGCTTGAAGTCCGGTTGCCCGAACACCAGCGGGATGTGGTCCATGACGGACCGGATCATCGCGGCGCAGACGTACGGGTCGCCCGCGATGCAGGCGTCGTTCAAGCCCTGACACAGGGCGATCATCCTGTGGTGTCGGGGCTCCCCGGGGCGAGGGTTGTTCGAGCGCTCTGACGCCGCAGGCGGCGGCCGACACAATGTCGGCCGCCGCCTGGCGGAAGGGGCTGATTCAGGTTCGTGTGCGTGCAGTGGTGTGGTGTCAGCTGGTCGCGCTGCCCGAGACCCACTCGCTCCACGGCATGTTCCAGTCGCTGAGGCCGTTGCTCGGGGCCAGCGCGGTCTTGTCCGCGGAGTTCTTGACGATGACGACGTCACCGATCATCGAGTGGTCGAAGAACCACGCCGCGGGCTGCCTGCCGTCGCCGCCGTCCCTGACGTCCTTCAGGCCCACGCAGCCGTGGCTGGTGTTGACCTTGCCGAAGACCGAGTCGGCACCCCAGTAGTTGCCGTGGATGAACGTGCCCGAGCCGGTCAGGCGCATGGCGTGCGGTACGGCCTTGATGTCGTACGAGGGCTTGCCGTCCTTCTCCGTGAGGCCGACGCTCGCACCGTTCATATGGATCTGCCTGAACTTCTCGGAGATCACCATCTGACCGTTGTACGTCGGGTGCTCGGGGCTGCCGGACGAGATCGGGATGGTCTTGATCGTCTTGCCGTCCCGTACGACGGTCATCTGCTTCGTCTTTGCGTCGACGGTGCTGATCTGGCTCCGGCCGATCTTGAACGTGACCGTCTTCTGGATGCCGTGGCGGTTGAGCGTGACGGTGACGGTGGAGCCGGGCTCCCAGTAGTTCTCGGGGCGGAAGTCCAGGCGGTGGTCGTTGAACCAGTGACCGACGACCCGCTGGCCGCTGCTGGAGCTGACCTGGATCTCCGACTCCACGGCGGCCTTGTCGCTGGTCGCCTTGTCGAAGTTGACCGTCACCGGCATGCCCACGCCGACGGTCGAGCCGTCCTCGGGGGAGAGGTGCCCGATGAAGTCGTTGGCCGGGGAGATCGTGGTGATCGTGGCGTTCCCGGTGACGGAGCGGTTCTTGGCGTCCTCGGCCTCTGCGGCGACCTGATACGTGGTGGCCCGCTCCAGCGGGCCGGTCGTCTTCCAGGACGTGCCGTCCGCGGACAGGGTGCCCGGAATCTCGGCACCGGTGGCGACGGCGATCATGGTCACCTTGGTGAGCTTGCCGTTGCTGACGGTGACCTTGACGGGGTCGTTGATGCCGACGCCGTAGGCACCTGGCCCGGGCGTGATCTTTATTTGGGCGTCGGAAGTCTCCTGTGCGCCCGCATGATCTCCCTGCGCCTGCGCCTGCGCCTGCGATTTCGGCTGGTTCCCGGTGCCGTTGCCGCTGGTGGCAGCGTTGCTGATACCGCCGAGGGCCGTGAGTGCAAGTGCGCCGCCGAGTACGCCGGCCGTAGCCATGAGCCCGGTGTGTCGCTTACGTACCGCGATCAAACGCTTCTCCCATGCCACTGGTCATTGAACCCCTGGAGCTGGTTACCGAAGGAAGGTAACCGGCTGCAAAGAACCACCTTTACGTATTCATCGCCCCTAAGGGGCAAATTGTGGCGAATTCCACGCGCAGCGAGAGCGTTGCCGAGGCTCTGCTCGACGGCCGGACGGCGCGCAGTCGATCTGCTCTCGCCGATCGGTGCAGGCCATGGCAGGGACGCTGCGACGGGCGTGGTGCCGTTCACCGGCGCCGGTGGACTTCGAAAAGCAAGAAACCCCTGATGAACAGGGATTTCTACCGGTGTCCGGCTGCCACACCGTCGACGCCCCCGGCGATGTCGACACGAGGGCGCGGCGCTTCTCCGCAGCTGTCGAAGTCGACGGTCAGGGTGTCGGAGACGGGGTAGGCCCGGCAGGTGGCCGTGGCCGGCATCGACCTCGGCGGGTGCCGGCGCGTAGTTGCGCCGCATGTCCGCCTTGCTCTCGGTGATGTGGGCGCGGCAGGTGCCGTAGACGCCGCCCTTGCAGGCGAAGGTCAGGTCGGGGTGGACCCGGGAGCCGGAGTCGAGGACGGTGGCCTCGCGGGAGAGCCCGGAGGTGGTGGACCGGCCGTCCAGGACGACGGTCACCTCGCTGACTGGACCGGCGGTGCCGGGTTCCTCGTGGCGGACGGTGGCGACGGGCTCGTCCCCGGCGAAGAAGAGTTCCTGGTGGATCCGGTCGCCGGGCACGCCCAGCCCGACCAGCACCCGCTGGGCGTCGAGGACCATGCCGTTCGGGCCGGGTGCCGCTCAGCGCTCCCGGAGCGCGGGCCGGATGGCGGCGACGTGGGGCTGGAGGAAGGCGCGCACCCGCTGTTCGGCAGCGTCCACGTCACGCGCCATGCCTTCCCGCCAGGTCATCGGCCGCCCGGGCCGGTCTGGGTCGGGCCCGTGGTCGGGCGTGAGGGTGCCTCCCGCTGCTGCTGACGGCGTCCACGGCTGGTCAGCCGGTCACAGGGTCAGGCTCGCCCTCCGTCTGGTGCTCCGTGCACGCGTCCGCAGCAAAGCCGTCCTGATCACCCCCACAGGCACCGGAACCGGACGCGTCGCCGCCCAGGCCATCGCCTCCGCCCGCCTCGCCCCCTGATCGCCGAAGCCGCCCGCCGCGGACTGCATCTCGCCTTCACCGTCCGCCTCGCCAAGACCGGATACCTCCACCCCTCGGGCAGCCGCACCGACTCACCCGGCATCCGCCGCAACGTCATCCAACGCGCCGACCACACCGAAGAACGCTCCTGCGGATCCGCCCAGGCCGGCGGCTTCGACGCCGCCGACTTCGCCCGCCGCGTGGACGCCGCCGGCGGCGACGTCACCGCGGCCGTGCACCAGTGGCTCGTGGAAACCGGACGCATCCGCCCGGACGCCCACATCGTTCACCTCGACGAAGTACGCACATGGCAGCAGCGCCGCACGGGCGCCTGAGCGCCGTGTGTCGCCCGGCATGGCGGGCGCGTCGCACCGGCCATGCCGGGCCCTTGAGAGCACAGTGGGTCTTCGCTGGAACGCAGGGCTCACCCTGGTGGGGAGAGCGCCACTCTTTCGGTCGGTCAGGGATGATCGGCGGGGCCAGCGGCATCAGAAGGCGGAGCAGATCTTCTGGTAGGGGACGTATTTCACGTAGTGGTCCCATTCGGTCTTGGTCAGGTCTCGGCCGGCCTGGGCGCAGATCGCTGCGGCGAGGGCTCTCGGATGCGCCTGCGCGGGGATGGTCCATTGCTGGACCTTCCCGTCCTGTCCGATGGCCAGGAGCCCGTGGTTGTCGGGGCTGAAGACGACGCGGCTGATGCCGTCGGTGCTGGCGATGAGCGTGCGGGTCTGCCGCAGGGTTGTCGTGTCCCAGAGACGGAGGGTGTTGTCCGACGCGGCGGTGGCCAGGGTCTGCCCGTCCCCGCTGAAAGCCACGCCTTGGACGGGCCCGGTGTGGCCGGCCAGCACAGCTTGTGCGCGGGGCTCGGCGAGGTCGGAGATGTCCCACAGGCGAATGGTGTTGTCGGAGCTGGCGCTGGCCAGTGTGCGCCCGTTGGGACTGAACGCCAAGCTGTTGACGGCTGCGGCGTGGCCGGTCAGCAGAGCAGCCTTGCGCGGTCTGGGCTGCTGCTCGGAAAGCTCCCAGAGCTGGACGGTGTGGTGGGAAGTGGCGGTGGCCAGTGTGCGCCCGCTGGGGCTGAAGACCAACGCAGTGATCTTGGCCCCCTCGTTCGACACGGCCACCCGGCTGAGAATGTGCGGAGAACTGCGAGACATGTCCAAGATCCACATGTACTTGTCGTCAGTGACGGCCAGGAGCCGACCGTCCGGACTGAACGCCATGTCCTGGAGGCTGAGGGAGGCCAGTCCGACGCTGCGCTGCACTTTCGTGGCTGCTACGTCGATCACCGTGATGATGCGGTCGGTGGCGACGACGAGAGTGCGGCCGTCCGGGCTGAACGTCATCTGCTGAACCCTGTCCGGAGCGCTGAGTGGGGGCTGTGCCCGGGGATGCTTCGGCTGAGTGATGTCCCACAGGCGTATCTCCTTGTCTTTGCCGGCGGTGGCCAGTGTGTGGCCGTCCGGGCTCAACGCGATGGCTGCGGTGTCGGCGTCTGCGGTGAAGACGGAGGCGTCGATGACGCCTCCGCGCTCGGTAGCCGCCGCGATCATGCTGTTGCGTGCCTCCGTAGTCTGCGCAATGCGCCAGCCGGCCACGGACAACAGCCCAGCGAGCGTGGGATTGCCGGAGACGGTCTGGCTTTCAGTAACGATCTGGTGGGATACCGCGTACTTGCGCTGCGCTTCTGCCGTGTCTCTCGACGACAAGGCCACGTAAGTGGTCCAGGAGGAGATGACCAGCAGCACGACAAGGGCGGTCATCATGGCTGTGGTCGTTCGCACTCGGCGCCGGGCCACCCGCTGGTCGCGCGCAGTGTGGGCCAGGGACGCGTTCAGGAAGGAACGCTCTGTGGCCGACAGGAGTGTCCAGTCCAGTCCATCCACGACCGCATCCAGGCGCACGCCCCGGTACAGGAACGCCGGTTCTTCACCGTTGCTTGCCCACTCCTGCGCCGCCTCGGCAAGGTGCGCGAGCAGCCCGATCTGAACCCTGCTGCTCTCCAGCCATGCGTTCAGGCGAGGCCACGAACGAAGCAGCGTCTCATGACTGATCTCGGCGCTCTCGTTGCTCACGGAGACAAGCCGGCAATCGGTCAGTGCTGCCAGCGCTGCGCTGACGTCCTCAGCGCGCTGGCCGCTGTCCAGCTCCGACAGGTGCGTCCGGCGGCGGGTGATGGCGCCCTCACGAGGGATGGTCACCATCCGGCGCAAGATCGTCATGGCTGCGTTCTGCTGGCTGGGCGTCAGTTTTTCGTACGCGGCCTCGGCGCTGGCTGCGATGCTGCGGGCAATCCCGCCGATCGCGGCGTAGGCGCGGTGGGTCAGCCTTCCGTCTTCGCGGTGCTGCCAGGTCTGGAGCAGGGCATGCGAGAGCAGGGGCAGCACAGCCGGCTCGAAGCCGCTGCTGGTCTCGGTCGAGCGCAGGTCGGCCAGGATGTTGTCGACCAGTCCCTCTTCGATGAGAAGACCGGCCGTCGCAGCAGGGCCCGTGATGGTGGAGCGCAGTTCGGACTCGGTCAGGGGGCCCACGACGAACGTGCCGGTCTGAAGGACGCGGGCCAGCGCCGCATGCGACGCACAGTGCCCGAAGAAGTCGCCCCTCACGCCCAGGATCACGACAGCCGGCGCAGGAGTGTTGCTGTCACCGGTCATCGCCGCCAGAGCGCTGATGAAGGCCTCCCGCTGGACACGGTCCGGGCAGGAGCTGAACACCTCCTCGAACTGGTCCACCACCACCACAAGGCGATGGGGCCGCAGGGCCGGCGCGGTGCCCGGGGCTTCCGCGTGAACTTCCAGGACCTGCTGGGCGATCAACCGCGCACGGTCAGGCTGCGTCAGCTGCCCCAGGACTTCAGACTCATCGGCTCCAGCCAGAGCCGCAAGGGCGCAAGCCAGTTGCTGTAAGGGAGCCGCGCCCGGCGCCATCACCAGGTGCGGCCAGTGCTGCGAGCCCGGCCCAAGAGCCCCCTTGGCCAGCGCGGGAAGCAAACCCGCCCGCAACAGTGAGGACTTGCCAGCCCCCGACGGCCCGGTCACCACCAGCATTCCGGTGCCGTCCACCGTTTGAGCGACCCGCGTCACGAGCTCGGCTGTCGCCTGCTCGCGACCGAAGAAGAGGGCGGCATGCTCGGGGCCGAAAGACCCAAGACCCTGATAGGGGCACGTACCCGACCAGCGCGGGTCTTCCGGTTCGCTCTGCCGTTGCGCGTGATACGCCACCCGCGCCCACGCCACATGCCAGTCGTCCAGCTCAGGCCCGGCTACCTCGCACGCCGCCAAGAACGCGTCAACGAACTCGAGAGGAGGCAGCCGTTCGCTCCGGCCGAGAGCGTCGGACAGAGTACTGCGCCGCAGAGCATGCCCATGGCGCTGCGCCGCGGCTTCGAGATCGCGCAGGGACGGATTGCCTGCCCGCTGCCGCAGGGACCTCAAAGCCGCGTGAAAGTCCCCTACGGAAACCATCGAACCCAGCGGCGGCGCGTCCTCGGCCGATGAATCCCTGCCGGCCGTATCCATGGCCTGGACGGGAGGCGCAGACGGGATGGGACGTGGCGCCCTTCGGATCTCGTCTGTTTGGCCGGCCACCTCCTCCCAGCGAGTCTGCCACTCATTCAGGTCACCACCGCAGGCCCGGACGAAGGCAGCCGTGACCTCCCAGGTCGGCAGCTTCTGCCCGTTGGCGGCCTGCGACAGCGCGCTGGCCGATGTATGGGCCTGCTGGGCGAGCTCACGGTAGGTCAGACCGGCGTGCTTGCGCAGCCGACGCAGGCCCGCCGCAAAATCTGCGAGGGGGCCTGCGTGCGGATCCAGCGGATTCTCAGGACGGGGCACGGACCGCTCCCGCCTTGCCGGACTGGCCGGCTCAGGCGGACCGCGGGCTGCAACCCCGGCCCAGCCGCCGGCTGAGGTCCTCAGCGAGGAGACCGCATGCGGCAATCGCACTGATCGCTGCGCTCACCTCATACCCGCCGTGCACCAGTGTGATGAACACGGCCAGCACTACAACGAGCACGATCATGCGCACGTGCACGCCGGGTGTGCGGGTGTTTCCAGAGCCCTTGGATCGGGACATGGCAGGAACGACCTCCTGGATGACTGCTGGTCCAATGTCGCTCAACTCACAGACAGCGGGGCCTGGTTGCCCCCAGACCGTCACCTCGAGCGACTGGCTCCATGGTGGAGCTGGGCGGAGGCGGCGTCGACACGAAACCGGGAAAACGACACTCCTGGGCGGACTTCGTGAACAACACACCAGAGCGGCCTCAGCGGGCCATGGCCCCGGACACGCGGGTGAACAACTCCGCCGCTTCGGCCGCAACGGTCCGGACAGCCTCGGTGCACTGCCGTGAACAACTGCACATGTGACCAGGTCAAGGCCTGTGCGGCATTGTTCACGTGTCCGGCTTGATCAAAGGCTGTCCGCTGGTCTTGGCAACTCAGGCACGGGCCGGGAGGGTAGTCGATACAGCGTCTGTGTTCCTGGAAGACCACTGCTGGTCCAGGACGTTCGCTTTCAAGATCTCCCGTTGCCCCGGGAGATCTTGGCGTTCCCTCTGAAGGCCGTATCTGCATCGGCTGGAGCGCGACCCGTTGGGGCTTGCGGAGCCGTACCCTCTGCCGGATTCCCTTGAGTTCCTCCAGGGAGAGTCCGGCAAAGGTGCGTTCAGCCTCGGTCACGATCGTCTTGGCGATGATGTGGCTGGTGTTCTTGACGTGCCGCTGTTCGCGGCGGGAGCGCTCCTTCAGCCTGCGCTTGGCTGACTTGGTGCGCTTCTTCTGGAGCTTGACCCGCAGGGCAAGCTGCCGCTTGCGGTACCGGTTCAGGCTGCGCCCGGCGGGCTGGTAGCTGGTGGATGTGGTGGCGATGTTGACGATGCCGAGATCCACGCCGATGAATCCGTCCGGCTCGTACGGTGCGGCCTCGGGCACCTCGCACACGGCGATCAGGTAGAACACGCCGCCGCGCTCGATCAGGTCGGACTCACCCTTGCGGTAATGCCGGAGCGCCGTGAGGGCCTGCGGCGGGCATGCGAACCGCAGGCCCTTGATACGGCCTGCGGTGTTGCCGCGAGTGATCTTGAGGGCGATGCCACAGCAGCCCGCTACCGCTCAACCTGAGATCAAAATGAGTCATGTGTGATCACATGTCGTACTCGATGACGCAGGGGCAGTACGGACGCTGGCCTATTTGCGAGTACCCGTAGCGATCCCACTGGCAGTCGGCGCTGGATGCGCATCCTCGCAGCTCGGGAGGCATTCCCAGCAGTAAAGCCCCCGGGTGCGGGCCCGCTGATCCGTTGTCACCGCCGATCGGCGGCCGGTTGTTGGGGGTCACTGACCGGCGAGGGGTATCAGCATCCCCACGCGGAACCGTTTGCTCCGATTTCGGCAGCCTCGAGCCGCCCACACCTCTCGGATCCTCTCCCTTCGCACCCTCCTGGCCAGATCCTGCGGGTGGAACTGGCGCACGGTCAGCAAGTCGCGGCATGGTGAGGGAGGCGGAAGATCATCGGATCGGTCATCAAATATCCGAAGATCCTTCGTTGAATCACGTAAAACCTCGGAAGATTTCCCGCTCAACGGATGAGGTTCTCGTGCGTCCCACCTACAAGATCATGACCACCCTTGCCGCCGCAGCAGCCATCGGCACACCCGGCCTCCAGACCGCTCAAGCGGCCCCCATCGGCGAACAGTCGTGCGCCGTTCAGCCGACGCAAACCCACACCACCGACGATCACTACGCCCTGACCAACATCCGCGCCAACTACCGGTCGGATGCGCCCAAGACCAACGCCTTCGCCTTTTATACGCTCCTTGACGAGCCCCAGGACTGCACCGACGGAGAATTCTTCGTCATCGACCTCCTCACCGGGCGCATCATGCCGATGACCAGCGGGCTGACGAGCGTCCAGGACTGGCACGACGTTTCCTTCACCCTGCCGTCCGGTCAACACTTCGTGCAGGTCATGCACGGTGACCCGCACAACCCCTCGGACGCCACCTTCATCGGCTCCGTCAGCAAGCTGCTCCCCTAGCTCGGTCCCTGATCCCGAGCGTCCTGAAGTCCCCCTCCCGGCTAGCCGGCAGCTCCACACGCGCTTCCCGGGGAGGCACATAACCCAACCATTCTCGCTCTCACAGAAAGTGACTGAAAATGACCCTTACCAAGCGCTCCACCATGGCGGCTGTTGCTGCTGCATTCGTCATCGCAGGTATCTCCGCTCCGGCAGCCCTCGCCACTCCGAACACCGCCCACGCTCCCGTCCCCGCAGGCGCTGCCCGCACCATGATGGGGGCGGAACTCGACAATCTTCGCTGGACGCCCATGCGCAACATGAGTGGCGGAATCACCTGGATGCTCTCTGTCAGCAGCGACCCGAACGTCGAGCCTGGCGGGGTCTACTTCCTCTACAACCCCGATACCTCGTCCGTTTCCGGTTCCTTCTCCGTCGGCGACGACGTCCAGGTCCCCACGGTGCACGACTGGCGTGCCGCCATCTTTGCTCCCACTCTGGACGTCCGCCGCACCGAAGTGCGTTACGGCAGCCTCCAGGACCCCGGCTCCGCCCAGGTCATCGCCAGCGTCACCAATGGCTGGATCAGCCAGTAACCTCACACGCCACGGCCCGGACGGGCACGGCGCGGACTTCCGCGCCGTCCCGACGGACATCTGGCTTGGTGCATCTGGCGTCTCCTGACCGCCTGGACCAATATCAGGCATCGCCCTCGCGATCGCCGCATTCGCAGCTCTTTCCGGTTACCGCCATCCGCACCGTTGGAGCAGCCGAGGAGCCTGTCGTTCTGAGCTCCAGTAGGAACCGACTTGCGTCTGAGAAACAAACCGTCGATGACTCGGGCGCCAAAGTTGATAAGACAGCAGAAAATTCTGAAATCCACCTGCGGGTTTCGTCAATTCATGAGAGAAGGGATTGAGTCACGTGAGGATTCGTCAAGCAGTCACGATAGTCGCCGGAATCGGTGTGCTCGGACTCGCTGCAACTCCGGCTGTGGCACATGATTTCACCACCTCCCTCAAATCTTCTCACTTTCGACTGCAGTACGATCAGGAGTTCACGGCGCAGGCAAGCGATCCCGTCGCGGCTCTGGCAAGGGCGCGCCAGCAGATGGAAGATTCCGTGGAAAGCGGCCTGTTCAGCGAATGCACCGAATTGGACAGTGCTGCAGGTTGGATAAAGATTCCCGGTAGGCATGCAAGTGGGACAGCGACTGTTTATGCGTATTGCCGACTGGCATAGAACAGCATGCGACCTCTCGGTTTTGATCTCTCGGTTTGGGACAGCGGAGAGTGTGTCGATGCTGGTCGCTGGTGGTTTATGGGCGCGGGGCCACACTCCTGGACGTGAGATCGGGGACTGTGAAAAGAAACGGTCCAACTCCGATCATGGAGGATTGCACCTGTTTGACCAGTGGGAACATAGCCGAGCCGTCCGAGGTAGGGGACGCTGACTCGGTCGATGACCGGTTCCTGAACGAGCATGTGGCCGGGCTCAGGCCGAGGGCCTGCAGCCGATGGGTGAGGGCAGGTAGCTCCAGCAGCTGACGAAGCGACTGCTGGAATCCGCCTCGCCCGGATGAAAGCCGCCCTCCCGTACCGGCGCACCGTGCAGTCCGAGTTCGAGGAGAGCCTCGGCGTGGACAAGGCAACCCAGCTCCCAGGGCTTCGCCGTTCTCGCGATCGGCGCGGAATGATCACGTGAGTCCGAGGGCGGCCGGCGGCCGGGTCATGTCCCTCCCGTAATGACGCAGGCCCTCGGCGATGTTGTCCCACCCGGCCAGGCGGAGCGTCCCGATGGCCAGATTCCGTAGGGAGGCCATCGCCCGCGGCGCACCGCCGGTTCGCACCCGCGAAACGTCCTCCCCGAACGTCACATCCCTGACATGGTGCTCACGATTCTCAATAGCCCAGTGCTCGCGAACGTGTTCCGCCAGGTCAGCAGCGTTCGCCTGGTGCGCCGTCAGACTGGTGATCGCGTAGACGCCGTTCGACCCGGGTCAACGACGCAGTCCAAAAGCAGAAGCGCTTCTGTCAGCCAGATGCCTTCTGAGAGGTCGTTTCTGACACCGCACCCTGCGCATGCCGTCATACAGACCTGTTGCTGAATGTGCCCGTTCGGGCAGCCGAGTTCAGTCCGGCCGCGGCCGCCCTCAACACGCGCGGTGTCACATGCGATGGGCGACCGCAGCACATCCGAGCGCGGACACGTCGTCAAAAGCCTGCTTGGCGCCGAGGTAGTGGCTGACCTGGGGCGTCGTGATCTCGAAGTCTCTTGACGCTAGCGCCTGCCGGCGGGAACTGTCCGGCCGCCCTTGCGGTGGTTGCAGCCGGCAAGGGGCGAGGGGCGAAGACGGGGGTACAGCAGTTCAGCGTGGGGCAGGAGGCGTGGTGGAAATTCACCGCAGGGACGGCCTGTTGCGTCACCCGGGCGCCCGAGTAGGGTCCGGGGGGCTGCGTGATCGCTGACGGCTGCATCTCTGGCCTCCCGGCCCTTGTGAGGCATGCGTACGTGGCCTTCCCGGCGAAGCCCGGGAAGGGCGCGGGGGCATGCGCGCGTACGGGAAATTCCTCGTACGCGCCTGGCACCGGGATGCGGCTCCGACGTCTCAGGCAGCAGTACAGCGGGTCCCCGGCCCCGTACCCCCACATACACAAAGAGCCGCGCGTGCGCGGCCTCAGACCAGGAGCACCGGTGCAGGGCATCCCCCACATAGCCAGCACACCGCACGACGGGCGATTGTCGTCCTCACCCCCTGCCCGCAGGGCGCAGCACACGCAGCGGGACATGACGCAGCGCGTGCCGCACCGGGGAGCGGTGCCTCGCGCGAGCCCGGAGGCACGGCGTCGCCAGGCCGCCGCCTCCCAACTCCCCGTCTTCATCGACCAGTCGGGCTGGCGAAGGCGGACGCTGCAAGGCGTGGCGCTGGCCGTGGGCTGCGCCTGCCTCGGGTACTTGCTGTTCGTCGGCATGCTGATCAGTGGACTCCGGCAGCCCGTCGGCACTCATCCGCCGAGTACGAGCGGGCGGGCGCCTTCCGGCCCGGACAGCGGCAAGTCGCCGCACGGCCCCGGCACACCGGCCCGAGCCGCCGCCTCCCGGCCGCCGGCCGGTGTCCAGGCGGACCGCGGCGACCATCGCCCGACGGCCGGCAGATCCGCCCCGTCGGCCGGGGGCCTTGAGCAGTGAGCCGGCAGGCCGATGTCCGACGCCCGCCGCGCGGACACTGGCTCGTCCTCCTGCTGGCCCTCCTGGTGGTCGCCGTCACCCTCCTCTTCGAGGGCTGGACGACCCACCAAGTCGACGCCGCGCGCGCCAAGCCGCCGTGCACCCAGCCGATCCCGCGCGAGGCGGACGACGGGAAGCCGCTGCTGCGGTTCGGTCCGACGGGGGTCGCCACCGCGGCCATGCCGCCGGGGACCGTCGCGCTCACCTTCGACGGCGGGCCCGACCCGGTGTGGACGCCGCGCCTGCTCGACCTGCTACGCAGGCACCACGCGCGGGCGACCTTCTTCGTCTACGGGAAGGACGCGGCCCGGCACCCGAAGCTGATGCGGCGGATTCTGCGCGAGGGCCACGAGATCGGCTCGTACACCTACAGCGGCGGCGACCTCGGTGTCGCCTCGCCGCTGCGCGCGCGGCTGGAACTGTCGCTCACTCAGACCGCTCTCGCGGGTGCGGCCGGCATCAACACCACCCTGCTGCGGCTGCCGCACACCACGGCCGCGGACACGCTCTGCGGCGCCGAATGGACGGCCGCGAAGCGCGCGGCGGCGCAGGGGTACCTGGTGGTCGCCTCGGACCACAAGGCTCGCAAGCCGTGGCGGGGAGTGGTGACGCAGCACAGCCAGACCGACCTGGGTTACCACGAGGCCGAGGATCTCCTGCGGGACCGCCGGGTGAAACGGTTCACCACCGTCAGCGGCGGGCTGGAACGTCCTTCCTTCCTCGACGAGGTCCCCCTCGCCCAGGAGATCAAAGGCGAGGGCCTGATCTGGTCGCAGCGGCTCGGGCATGCCTTCCTCACCGTGATGGTGTGGACGCTGACCCTCACGGGCGCGCTCGGCGTCCTGCGGATGCTCCTGTTCGCGATGTTCGCCCGGCTCCACGTGCGCAGGCTGCACCGGTACCGGCCCGGCACACCACGGCTGCGCGAGGTGCGGGACCCGGTGACGGTCCTGGTACCCGCGTACAACGAGGAGGCAGGCATCGCCTCCACCGTGTACTCGCTGCTCGCTTCCACCTACCCGCACGTGCAGATCATCGTGATCGACGACGGCTCGAGCGACGCCACCGCCGACATCGCCGAGAACATCGACGACCCGCGGGTGATGGTGATCCGGCAGCCCAACGGAGGCAAGCCCAGCGCTCTCAACACCGGCCTGGCCCACGCCCGGCACGACATCGTCGTCATGGTGGATGCAGACACCATCTTCGAACCCGAGGCGCTGGCCCGACTGGTCCAGCCGCTCGCCCATCCGGCGGTAGGTGCGGTCAGCGGCAACACCAAGGTCGGCAACCGGCGCCGCCTGCTGGGCAAGTGGCAGCACCTGGAGTACGTTCTCGGCTTCAACCTCGACCGGCGGATGTTCGAGGTCCTGGAGTGCATGCCGACGGTGCCGGGGGCGATCGGCGCCTTCCGCAGGGACGCGCTGATGGGCGTCGGCGGCGTCAGTGACGAGACCCTGGCCGAGGACACCGACCTCACGATGGCGCTCTGGCGGGCCGGATGGCGCGTCGTCTACGAGGAATCGGCGGTCGCCTGGACCGAAGTGCCCAGCACCGTGGGGCAGTTGTGGCGCCAGCGCTACCGCTGGTGCTACGGCACCCTCCAGTCGATGTGGAAGCACCGTCACGCGGTGACGGAGGTCGGCCCTGCCGGACGCTTTGGCCGTCGCGTGCTGCTCTACGTCACGCTGTTCCAGATCGTGCTGCCGCTGTGCGCACCGGTCGTGGACATGTTCGCCCTGTTCGGGGCGCTGTTCCGTGACCCCGTGGAGGCCACCCTCGTCTGGTTCGGGTTCCTTGCCGTGCAGTTGGTCACCGCCGCGTACGCGCTGCGGCTGGACCGCGAACGGCTGCACGTGCTGTGGGTGCTGCCGCTCCAGCAGTTCGTCTACCGGCAGTTGATGTATGCGGTGGTCATCCATTCCGTGACCACGGCGCTGCTCGGCACCCGCCTGAAGTGGCACAGCATGCAGCGCACCGGAACCGCCGACCCGTATCTGCTCCAGGCTCCGCCCGAAGAGGGGTCCGGGGATCCGCTCGACGAGCCGCCCCCGCGAAGGGGCCTGTCGCCGAATTGACCAAGGGAGTGACCATGACAGACCCGCTTGACCAGCGGGCCGGACGCAGCATACCCACGGGGGAGCACGGCTGGAACGGCGACGCCGGGAGCCGTCCCGTGCGCCGGGAGCCGGTGCGGGTGAGCGGCGAACTATGGCGCGCGGAGCCGCGGGCCGGCCGGAGGCCGTACGTCGAACCGGAGCCATACGTCGAACCGGAGCCATACGCCGAACCGGAGCCATACGCCGAGCTGGTTCCGTGCGCCGGCCAGGGCTCGTACACGGCACCGGAAGCCTCCGCCATGCGGGGGCGGTTCGCCCAACGCCCCAGCTCCCGCTACGGGCCCCGGCGCGCCCACGCTCGGCAGCCGAAGAAGCGCAGGAGACTGCGGCGGGTGGTACTCGCCCTGCTGGCCGTTGTGGTCGTCGCGGCAGGCGGCACGTACGGCTGGGCTGAGACACAGCTCCAGCGTGACGTCGACCTCGGAGCGTACGGGGACCGCCCGCCGCCCGGCGAGGGCACCAACTACCTCATCGTGGGCTCGGACAGCCGCGACGGGCTCTCCCCGGACGACGTGAAGGACCTGCACGCCGGTGGGGGCGGCGGGCGACGCACCGACTCGATGATGCTGCTGCACACGGGTGCCCACGGCACCAGCCTGGTCAGCCTGCCGCGCGACTCCTGGATCACCGTGCCCGGCCGCCTCGACACCTCGACGGGCAAGACCAAGCAGCCCGAGGGGGACAAACTGAACGCCGCTTTCTCCTACGGCGGCCCCGAACTGCTGGTGCACACCGTCGAGAAGAACACCGAACTGCGCATCGACCACTATGCGGAGATCGGCTTCGCCGGGTTCGTGAACATCGTCAACGCCATCGGCGGCGTTCGGATGTGCCTGGACCGGGACATCAAGGACAAGAAGTCAGGCGCCGACCTGCGCAAGGGCTGTCACACCCTGAACGGCAAGCAGGCGCTCGCCTTCGTCCGCCAGCGGCACCAGGAGAAAGAGGGCGATCTGGGCCGGTCGAGGAACCAGCAAAAGTTCCTGTCGACCCTCGCCCACCAGGCCGCCCGGCCCGGCACCCTCTTCGACCCGCGGGAGATCGGTCCAGCCCTACAGGCCGGGCTCGATACGCTCATCGTCGACAAGGACATGAGCCTGCGCGATCTCGGCAGGATGTTCCGCGCCGTGCAGAGCGTTTCGGGCGGGCACGGCAAGCAGATCAACGTGCCGGTCTCCGGCTTCGGCGTCCCCACGCCCAAGGGCAACGTACTGAAGTGGGACGCCAAGAACTCGGCCCGGCTCTTCGACGATCTGCGGCACGACCGGCCGGTGAAGGAGACGGGGAAGGCGTCCCGATAGCAGGACGACTCGCACGCCATCAGCTCGCAGAATCCGTCAAGGTCCGGGCTGCTGGCCGAGCTCGAAGTTCGGGGAAGGCGGGAACGCCATGGCCCCATAGAGCCAGTCATAGCCCGGACCACGGCCGCTGCTCGCCGCCCCTCAGCGGCACCCACACAGCGTCGGTGGGCCCGTGGAGTTCGATGTCTTCGAGGACCGCCGCCCCTCAGCGGCACCTCGCGTGCCAGGTCAGCCACGAGTGAATGGTGGGCGACCATGACTTTGAGGTCGCTGATCCGGTTGTTCATGCGGCCGCCCTTCTGCGCACGGTGGGCACCTCACCGGTGATCCTGCCGGACACCGACCTGCTCACCTGGGGGCCGGCGATGGGCATCGACGAGGCCGCCGCCCGCGCAGGCGCCTCCCGGCTGCTGGAGCAAGCGCTGGACTCTGCGCGGCACCCTGACGGACCTGCTGAGCGTGGCGCCCGAGGCGCCCGCCGACACGGCCGAACCTCTGCGGCGGCTGCCTGGAGTCGGTCGGCGACGGGGTGACCTGACCCAGGCAGGCCGCCTGCCGCGGGCTCTGGTGATCGAGGCCGCCGAGCGCTACGACTGGTATCTGCCCGGCAGGGTGCCCGCACCGAGTACGGCGTCGCCCGCCTCGCCGAAGCCCACGACCTTGCCCGCACGGCGCGGTCGGTCGCCAAGCGGCACCGCCAACTCGCCCTGATAGCCCGCGGCCGACGGGAAGCTCACGCTCGACGGCCTCACCAGTGCTGTGCACACCCTGGCGGCCGCCGAGGCGTTCACCTTGCCGACGGCACCGTGCCGCGTCCCGACGACACCCGCCACTTCATGTGGCAGTGGCTGCGTCCCGGCGAGGCCCTCGGCCTTCTCGCGTACCGGGATCGCCGCTGCTCCACCCTCTCCCTCACCCCACCGGCCGAGCCGCCGCCCTCACCGCGCTCCGAGCGCATACCCACGCTCTGCGGACCGCGCCCTGGGTGTGATCCTCCCGCTGCCACGGCTGCGATCAGGCAGCTACCCGCTCGGCCTCTCCACCCGTCGGGTGGAAAAAGCTCGCGGAATTCCTCGGCGTGACCCGGCTGTCGAAGTCCAAGGTCAGCGAGATGACTCGGACGCTGGACGAGCGTGGCCGAGTTCCGGGGCAGACCACTGGGTACCGGCCCGTACACGTTCGTCTGGGCCGACGCGCTCACCCAGAAGGTCCGCGAGGGCGGCCGGGTCGTGTGCGAGCCCACTGTGTTGGCTGTTGCCTACTCGTGGCGTGACATCGCAAGGACCCGCAGTGGGGCCTGGCACTCCCTGGCTGCGGGCCCTTTCCAGGGCGCAGACGGACCGTAGGATCCGGATCCGTCAGAAGTCGAAGACCCTGGTTTGCGAGGCGTTCTTCATGCACTCGTTGGGGAAGGTGTGCTCGTAGGAGACGCGCTTCCCCTGCCAGACGCCCTGCGCGGTGACGACGACGGGCTTCCAGATTTTGGTACACCAGACGTTGCCGCTGGCCGGCAGTGCGCTGAAGTCACCCTTGGCAATGTTCAGTTCGGCGCAGGCATCGGCTGCTGCGGGATGGGTGCCAGACGGTGCCGGGGCGCAGTTGAGCGTGACGGCGCGCTGCGGGGTGGCAGTGTCCGCGTTGGCGCCGTGGCCCACAGTGAGCACCAGGACCGAGGGGGCGTACAACGAGTTCGGTGTGGCTGGGGCGGCGAGGGCCTGACCTGCCAGGGGTGTGCCCAGGGCGGTGGCTGTCAGACCTAGGATCGCTGCCCAGCGAGCGGTGTTCCGCATGGTGTGCTTCCTTCCGCTTGATTCAAGGGTGGTCGGCTCGGCTCAGTCATGGCCGGTCCCTGCGGAAGTCTGCCGAGTCTGTCGCTGCAACTCACAATTGACCCGTGGGTTTCAGAAAGTTTGCATTCTGAACGAGTGGCGTGAAATTGTTCATTTGGAGCGGTCCAGTGTGAATCTATGCATTTATCCCGGTGTTCGAATCGGCCGAGTGGCTTGATTGTGCAGCCTTGTTCATCGGCCTGAACCATGCTGCTTGCGCTCTTCGCCCAGGCCGGGTGGCCACGCCGGGATCCACCCCACTTCCGGCCCCACTGCGATCTCGGGCGGGTTGGACGCTGTTGCATGTCGCGGGTATGCAGCGCGCCACCCTGTCAGGGTGTGGCTTCGTATGCTGAGTAGTCGTCATGTGCGAGGACGTGCGTTTCGTCTCCGTGGAGGGCCGGCGTGAAGACGCATATCAGTCGTAGGTCGTGATCAGAAGCAGCGATCAAGGTATGAGCATCGTGCTCGTCCAGGGCGTACATCGTGTCGGGAGTGATGTCGTACCGTTCGCCGGCAGAGCTGAGAATAGATCCACTCCCAGATATGCAATAACAGGCTTCAAGGTGTTGTGTGTATTGGAGACGGGATAGGGTTCCCCGGCGGACGGTGGTGTCCGTAACGGTGAAGCCCATGTTGTCCGAATTGGTGAGCAAGCGTCGGCTCGTACCATTTCCCCATGCGATCTCGCGGCTGTCTTGAAGGCGACGTACGATCATTATGATGTATTTCATTGATTCGCTTGGTTCGGGTCTGAAGGGTGAGTTATAGCTGGGCGTGAGAGGGAAACAGGTGGTGCAGTTGTTCTTGCATTTTTTCGGCACCGTTTAGATCGGGGGCCACCACACAGTAAATAACAGTCGCTCCCTCTTCGACGAGGTCGGCCACGAGAATCACCCCAGTTCCGGTTTCAGGTTCATACGCGAGACCTGACTCTTGTAGCTGATCGGTGGCCTGCTCGAAGGATGGCACAGGCAAATGGAAATGCTCGAAGAAGACTCGTCGCTCCCTGAGTTCTGCGCTGAGGAGCCTGGTTCGGAAGACGTCGAGAATATGAGTGGCGCCGGTGATGCGTCCGTTCGTTTCGCAGAAGAAGATGTCCCGGTCTGGCGTCAGATAGGCGTCGTCGCGATGATCCCTCGGTATCCCATGGCCTGGAAGGGTGCACACAGCCGCCGTCCTTCCTCGTGGAGTCGCTTTCGTTCTTCGTCGGTGAGCCCTATGGCGGGTACGATCTGGCCGGCGAACACCGGTTCCATAAGCATCTGGCCGTCACCGAGGAGCCTGATGTTGGATGCGTCGACCTCGTATTCGGCATAAAGAGGGACGGAGTTTGGGGTGTACTGCTCGATGACGACCGAGTAGCGTCCATCATCAGTGAGCCAAGACCAGCGATCTGCCACGTATGCCTCGATGTGTGCATGTTGTTCGAGCACAACGGTATGCTGTGCACCGGCGGGCTGGATGCCGGACGCCGTTATCTCCGTCTTCGCGTAGAGCGTGTCACCGGCGAACACTGGACTCGGAAGGCGGATGTTTTCCCATCCCAGGTTCGCAATGGCGTTACCGCTGATGCTTCGAGCGGCCATTCCGGAGACGATGCTCAGAGTGACCAGGCTCGATACAAGTGGTCGTCCCCACTGAGTCTGCGCGCAGTAGGCGGCGTCAAGATGGAGCGGAGAATCGTTCATGGACAGTGAACTCATCGACACGTTGTCCATCTCAGTCACTGTCCGCCCGGGCCGATGCTCGATTATTTCTCCCACCGCGAATTCGTCGTAATATCTGCCGACTCGTTCCCTGAAGTGGTGGGGGGAGACTTGTTCGTAACCCGAAGGGAGGTCAGCTCGCATTTCGACCCCTGTCGTCTTGGCAAGTTGCAGCGTTTTGAATGACAGCGATGAACTCCTCGATTGCCTGCCGGGGAAGCCCCACAGTGGCGATGTCCCTGCGCCGGTCCACCGCATACGCCACGCCCGCCACGCCCAGGCCGAGGACAGCCAGCACCGCCCCGGCAACCGCGGGCGACGTGGCCCCGAAGCCCGCGACCAGCGCCAGCCCCCCGATCCAGGCGCCACCGGCATTCGCGAGGTTGAACGCCGCCTGGTTGGCGGAGGAGGCGAGCGAAGGGGCGGCCGCGGCCTTCTCCATGACCATCAGCTGCAGCGGGCAGCCGGTGGCGAACGCCGCCATGGCGAGCAGCGCCACCGCCAGGGCCGCGCTCCACTCGGCGCGCATCAGGACCGGGAAGAGCAGCAGTACGGCAACCAGCGAGGCGAGGCCGCCGAAC
>NZ_JBIWPP010000036.1:0-11240 GCF_044768335.1 Streptomyces sp. NPDC101151
CTGAACTGCTGGACCGGCACCTGCACCACCTGCCACCAACCCCTGCCCAGCAGACCCACACCAAGATCAAGACAGACCTAACGGAGTCCTACTAGGGGTTCGAGGTCGAAGCCATGGCGGATGACTTCGACCCCGCACCCCTGTCATGAAGCGGCTCGAGGCCCTCGAGCGATTGTCCGGCTCGCTGCACCCGGCGCTGGAAGACACGGTGCGTACCAACTTCGCCCTGGGTGATTACGAGACGGCCTGCTTCGCCACGATGAAGGCGGTCGAAGTTGCGGTCCGGGACGCTTCCGGGCTCGACAACTCCTTGGTCGGCGTGAAGTTGATGCGCGCGGCGTTCCAGCCGCACCAGAACGGCAAGGCCGGTGGCCCACTTGCCGATGCGGAAGCTGAGGGTGGTGAGCAGGAGGCCGCTTCCGCGCTGTTCGCCGGCGCGATGGGCGCGTACAAGAACCCGGCCAGCCATCGCACCGTCAACTTTGACGACCCGATCGAAGCGGCTGAGATCATTCAACGAGGCGCAGGCGGCTTGGTGTGGCCATGCCGGCTGGCCGGCTGGCCGACTCCGGCAAGGGAGGGCGGGTGTCTCAGTCGACGATGACGGCCATCTTGCCAAGCGCGTCACCTGCTTCCATGACCCGGTGCGCTTCGACGATCTCGTCGAAATGGAAGATCCGCGCCGGCCTTGCCGGCAAGGCTCCTGACTCGACCTTGGAGTAGATCGCGTCCAATGGAACGTCAGCGAGCGGAAAATCGGGGCTGCCCAGGACGAAGGCGCTGCCGAAGAAGCTGAGCTGTACGCCGGTGGGAAGATCGGTGATCGGGTTGAAGTCGCGTACCGGCTCGAAGCCCCCGAGGAAGCCGAGTTGGCAGACCCGGCCGCGGGGGCGGACCGTGGCCAGGGAGTCGCGCAGGACGCTGTTGCCTACGAGATCGAACACCGCGTCAACGGTGCGGTTGCTCCTGCTGACCTGGGCGGCCAGGTGACCGTCGTCGATGAGGACGTCCTCGGCGCCGAGTTCCTTCAGGAGCGGCGCGTGCGCGGGGTTGCGGGTGGTCGCGAGTACTCTCGCGCCGTGGTCGACGGCGAGGTTGACGGCGGCCTGGCCAAGGGAGGACGTCGCTCCGCGCACCAGGACCCGCTCGCCGGGGCGCAGGTCGAGGTTGTCGAACAACCCGTTCCACGCTGTCGCGTAGACCTCGGGCACCGCCGCCAGCTCGGCCCATCCCAGTGACGAGTTCACCGCGGCTACGTTGGTGGCCGGTACGGTGACCAGCTCGGCGTAGCTGCCGTTTCGGGTGCGGCCCATGCCGCCGAGGATCGCCACGACTCGGGTTCCGGGGGCGAGTTGGCCCGAGGGGTCGGCCTCGACCAGTCCGGCGCACTCGATCCCCGGGACGGCCGCGACATCACCCCAGGTGCCTGCGCGCATGTATGCCTCGGCGTGGTTGAGGCCGAATGCCTTGACCCGGATCAGCACCTCTCCCTGCGCGGGCACGGGGTCGGGCAGGTCGGTGATGTGCAGCATCTCGGGAGCGCCGTAGACGGAGATGACGATGGCCTTCATGGATCAGGCTCCATTCTTGAATAATGATTCAACTATTGGGTCCGAAAAAAGAGCCACCGCATGCGGTGGCCCCTGGGTGGAGCCGTCAGGCGAGGACGGCGAAGGCGTTGTCGGCGATGGCGCACAGTACCGTCTCGTCGGGATTGGCCTTCCCTACAACCATCAGCCCCTGGCACGTCGCAACCAGCAGCTTGGCGTTGCCGGCCGGGTCCACCGAGGCGCGCACCTCGCCGGCGTCACGAGCGTTGCGAAGGGCTGTGGCCATGCACTGCTCCAGGCGGGCCAGGTGGCCGCGTACGACGGCGGCGGCCTCGTCGTCCTCGGCCGCGTTCTCGATCGCGGTGTTCACCAGCAGGCACCCCTGGCGACCCTCCGGACTGAGCAGGTCGCTCACCAATCCGTCGAAGTAGCCGCGTAGCGCGGCCAGTGAGGCGCCGGGCGCCGCTAGCTCGCCCAGCTTCTGAGGAACGACCAACTTGGAATACCGCTCCAGCGACTTCAGGAACAGTGTGCGCTTGCCGCCGGGGAACGCGCTGTAGAGACTGCCGGGCTTCACCCCGGTCGCCCTCACGAGATCCTCGATGGAGGTGGCCCGATAGCCCTGCCACCAGAACCGCAGCATGGCCTGGTCCAGCACGGCGTCAGGGTCGAACTCTCGTGGTCGGGGCATGGCACGAAAATACATGAGTGACCATTCAAGAACAAGCCCGGCACCACCCCGCCTTCTGTCGACTGCTGTACCGGCCGATCGCACGCCACCTCGGCTCACCCCGGGGTCAGCACGTCGGCCGGCTCGGGCGGAGCCGCCTCGTGGGTGTGGGAGTCATCGTCGGCCCGGTCCGTAGCGCGACGCCCTTGGAACCGTCACCGCCATCCCCGAGCCGGCCGGCCAGCCCGTCTGCAAGCCGGGCGGAGCCGCTCAGTGCGCGCCGCTCATCGCACAGCAACGCCGCAGGCGGCCCTGACAGCGATGACCAACCGGTCCAAGGAGACGACCGGCTACGTCGCCCACCACCTGAAGATCGCCGGAAGGCTTGATCAGCTGTTCACCGAGGACGCCCACACGCTGATCCACACGACCTCGCGCGGCTACCCCCGGGGCGGTCAACAACCTGTCCCTGGGGGCCCTCCTCGCCGCGTTCGCCACCGGCAAGAGCCTCGTCGACGAGGCCGCCGCCCGTGCATCCGTGAGCGAGGTGGTCCCCGACTGACAGCTCGTCCCGTGTGGCCGGGATGTGGCAGCCGGGCTTGCGGACCGAGCACCGGGTTTGCAGGCTTCGCTTCATACCAGCAGGAAGGAATGCCAACCATGATCCTCCCCAAGGTCAGGGACCGTCGCTTCGTGACGATCCGCCGCGGTGGCACCCTCACCGATTCGGATCACCATCTCCTCGCCCTTTGGGCGGCAGCCTGCGCGGAGCACGTCCTTGACCTCTTCGAGTCGGCTCAGCCAGAGGACCCACGGCCGCGCCAGGCGATCGGGCATGCCCGCGCCTGGGTGCGTGGCGAGGTCAAGATGATGCAGGCCCGCGCGGCGGGCGGCCATGCAATGGGTGCGGCCCGAGACCTGCACGGCGCAGCACGGCATGCCGCCTATGCCGCCGGCCAAGCCGCAGTCGTCGCACACGTTGCCGCGCACGAGCTCGGTGCGGCTGCCTATGCGATCAAGGCCGCACGCGCTGCCGCTCCAAAGGGCGAGAGCGAGGCTGCAGGACGGCTCGAGTGCCAGTGGCAGCGCGACCAGCTCCCGGAAGCGATTCGCGAACTCGTAGTTGACGACCAGCGATTGCGGAACGACATCTGCTGGTCGGTGTTTGACTGCGGAGGCTGATCCACCGGCACCTAGCCGAAGAAGACGACACCTCACCGACGACGGCCCCGCCGGAACACCAACGGCGGGGCGTCGCCGTCAGGGTTCATCGGCATCGTGAACGCCGTCTTCGTCGGCAATTTCGACGCCGCGCCACAGGGTGGTGTCGGTGTCAGGCTGCCACTGAGGGGTGGGTGGTGGTTGAGGTCCAGTCGGGGGGGATGATGAGTACGGGTGCTGTTGCGTGCTGCAGACAGTATCGGTCGGCTGCGGGACGCAGCCGGGCGAATGCCTGTCGGTGGTGCTGGGCGATGACCAGCAGGTCGTGCGGGCGGTGGGCGAGGTCGGCCAGGACCGGGCCGAGGAGGCCGCGTTCCACTCGGTGTTCTACTGTCAGGTCGTCGGGGAGGCCGGCGTGTTCGCAGGCGGTGTCGAGTATGTTCTGTGCCGTTGCCTTGTACGAGGTGTCCAGTTCGGGGCAGGGGTATGTGCGCTCGACGATGTCGCCTCCGTAGGGGCTCCACACTGTGACGGCCACGAGGACAGCATTGCGCCGGCTGGCTTCTTCGGCCGCGTACCGCAGTGCGGCGACGCCCCTCTCGTGGTGGTTGACGCCGACGATGACGCGTCCTTGGTGATGGTTTCGTTCGTTTGGCATGACACTCTCGCTTCACCTGCTGAGCGGGCTCGGACGGTTGCTGTCACGACGCTAGGGCCGGCCCGTGATGCGGCGGGTCCTGCATGTGGAGGAACGGGTGGATGACTTTGGTGTCGTCTCCTGTTCGGGGCCACCGCGGCCGCCGGCGCGGGCGGCCCGGGGGCCCGGCGCCTTCGACGTCGGCGGCGGCATGCCCCGCCGGCGGGTCTTGCGTTCGTTTTGCAGGACAGCGCAGTCACCTGTTGGGTAGGGGTGATCAGGCAGTCTCCGCGCCTACGCCGAAGCTTCTTGGGACGCGGAAAATCCCTCGCTCGACGGGGGGTGGATGACGTGCTGTCGTCTCCTCCCGGTGCTCGGGCGGGGTGAACCGGTGCCGGCCAGCCTCGCCGCAGCAGGGGAGCGGTTACTCCCGGCCCGGGGTGGGCGTCGGGCTGGGGGCGGATGTTCCTGGCCCCGGGAGGCGTCCGGGCGCGTGGAAAGACGGCCGGCGACGGTCGGCCGGTCGCGGCCGGCGGTGAAGCGTCGTATCGCGGTGGTGCGGTGAGACGGACGATGAGTTTGGACGTGCACGATCGGGCCGCCGGGCGGGGAGCGCGGGCGGGCCGGGAATGTGGAGGTGCAGGCATGCCGGACGCCACACCGCACTCCCGGGGCGGCGAGGGCGAGGAACCCGGTCCCGCACCCGGTCCCGGTTCTGCCGAGCCTGCCGGTACTGCCGGTCCTGCCGAGCCTGAACCTGTCGGTCCTGCCGGTCCTGCCGAACCTGGTCCTGCCGGTCCTGCGGGGCCTGTGGGTTCTGCCGGTTCGGCTGCTGCGTCGGGGACGGTCCGCTCGGTGCGTCTGGGGGTGTTGCTGGCGTTGGTCGGCGGTGGTCTGGATGCGTACACCTTCATCAGCCGTGGGGGAGTGTTCGCCAATGCGCAGAGCGGCAATGTCGTTCTGCTGGGTATCGCGGCCGCGCAGCGGCACTGGCGGGAGGCACTGGAGCATGTCCCGTCGATTCTTGCCTTCGTGGCCGGTGTGCTGGTCGCCGAGACGCTGCAGCGGCCGCGGGTAGCGGCAGTGCTGCGCTGGCCGGCCTGCGCGGCCATGGTGCTGGAACTTGTCGTGCTGGCCGTGGTCGGCCTGATCCCCGCGAGTGCGCCGGACGCACTCGTCACCGTCCTTGTCGCGTTCATGGCCTCGGTGCAGATGTCCACCTTCCGCACGCTTGTCGACTCGGTCTACAACAGCACGATGACCACAGGGAATCTCCGTTCGGCCATGCAGAACGCGTACGCGGCGGTGGCCGGCCGGGACGCAGACGCCAGGCGCCGGGCGGGCCAGTTCGCCGGGGTGATCCTCGCGTTCCTCGCGGGGGCGTTCGGCGGTGGCTGGCTGACTCTTGCCTGGGGGGTGCGCGCGGTCTGGGCGGCGTGCGTTGTGCTGGCGGTGGGGCTGGCCCTTTTCGTGCATGAGGAGCGCGTGGCGCGCAGGCTGCGCGAGGCCGTGCGCTGACTCTCGTTCCTGTCCGCTGTGCGGCGCGGGCCGGTGCCGCCGTGAAAAGGGCCGGAGACCGGCCGGGTGCTGCAGTCGTGGCGGGGCCGGATCTGCCCCCTGTTTTCACGGTGTCCCGGTGTTTCGCCGGATTCCCGGCGGCTTTGGCTGCCGCGGGGTGGCGGGGTGGCGGGGTGGCGGGGCGGTGGCGGTGTGGGGGTGTGGGTGGTCAGGTGGTGTCGCGGCCGGGGTGTGCATGGCGGCGCTGCACCCTCACACGTACGGTGGGAGAGGGTGGGGCAGGAAGATCACATCGTCGGCGTGCCGTGCCGACCGGGAGTCAGGACCTGAGCCGGATGGCGAGGCGGCGCCGGGCAGAAGGGTGGAGCGGTATGCCTTTCACACCCGGACAGGCCCTCGTGGTGTACGGGATCACGGGTGACCTTGCGCGGAAGAAACTGATCCCGGCGCTGTACCGGCTGGCGCGGCGTGGTCTGCTGAATGTCCCGGTCGTGGGGGTGAGCAGGGCCGAGGACACACTGGGCAAGTTCCAGGCTCAGGTACGCGACAGTATTGCCGCGGCCTACGAGACACGGGACGAGCAGGCCAGTCAGGCGCTGGCGGAACAGATCACGCTGGTCAACGGCGACATGGAGGAGCAGGACCTCTACCGTCGTATCGGACGCCAGCTGGGGCCGGATGTCTTCGCCGTGCACTATCTGGCCGTTCCTCCGGCACTGTTCGAGCAGATCGCGCACGGGCTTGCGTCGGCCGGGCTGGCGGGCCGTGGCCGTCTGGTGGTGGAAAAGCCGTTCGGCCGTGACCATGCCTCGGCCAGCCGGCTGAATCGTGAGCTGCTGCAGTACTTCCCGGAGGGCCGTCTCAGGCGGGTCGATCACTTCCTGGGCAAGGACGCCGTGCAGGACATCATGGCCTTCCGTTTTGCCAACAGTCTTCTGGAGCCGGTGTGGAACCGGTCCCATGTGGCATCGGTCCAGATCACCATGGCCGAGGCGTTCGGTGTCCAGGGCCGCGGCAGTTTCTATGACGCGGTGGGCACGGTGCGGGATGTGCTGCAGAACCATCTGCTGCAGGTCCTTGCCTACCTGACGATGGAGCCTCCCGCCCAGGCCTCGGCCGAGGCCCAGCGCGCCGAGAAGCCCCGTGTGCTGCGCTGTGTGCGCACCCTCTCGCCCCACGACGCCGTACTGGGCCAGTACCGGGGATACCTGGGCACGCCGGGCGTGGCCGCTGATTCCGTCACCGAGACCTATGTCGCGGTGCGGCTGTGGATCGACAACTGGCGGTGGGCCGATGTGCCTTTCGCGATACGGGCGGGCAAGAGCCTGGCCGCCACGGCCACGGAGATAGCCGTCGAGTTCCACCGGCCCCCGCGCATGCTGTTCCTGTCGCCGACGGCGGGGCGGCCGGAGGCAAATATCGTCCGTTTCCGGCTGCAGCCGGATCCTGCGGTCCTCTTCGACCTGCAGGCGAAATCGCGCGGGCAGACGGATACCACCAGCCCGGTCCGTGTCTCGGTCGATCTCGCCGAAGCGCTCGGGCCCATGGAAGCGCCCTATGAACGCATCCTGGCCGACGCACTCTCCGGCGAGGTCCGCACCTTCGCCCGCCAGGACACCGTCGAAGAAGCCTGGCGCATCGTCGATCCCGTACTGCAGACACCCCTTGGCCCTCACCCCTATACACCCGGCAGTTGGGGCCCGGCGGCCGCGGACGGCTTGACCCGTGAGGGGCATTGGCTGCCCTTGTCCACCGACCCCCGCTGACACCCCCGGACCGACGCGACACCGCTCTGCCCCCCCGGACCGGTGAGGCACCCGTCGGCCCCCGGGATCGACGCGACGCCCGTCCGGCCCCCCCGGGACGGGCGAGGTGTCCATCCGGCCCCCGGGACCGGCGAGGCGCGGCCCTTGCCCGGCGCGGCGGATACTGCCGCTCCGGCGGCGCGCCAGGATGCCGCCCGTCACGGCGCCCGGCTGGCTGAACACCAGAGCGGGGCCGTCGCGCCGGCCGCTGGCGCCGGGCCGCGCGAAGTGCCGCCGATCCCCCCGCCCTGCCCGCAGTCCGTGCTTTCGGGCCGGTCGTACCTTCCTTACGGTCCTTGAGGTCACCCTGCGCGTCAGCCGAACGGGGAACTGCCTGGTGCGCCGCGGGACCGGATAGTAGATCTCATGAGTGCCATCCGACGTCAGAGCGCCATGCTTGCGCTGGCCGGTGTCGCGGCAGCCGCCCTCGTGGCCTGCGGCTCCTTTCGTGCCGCGGGCAGCGGCCCCACCCGGGCGGGCACGGCCGTGGCCGGCGACGCGACGGCCGAGCAGGCCCTGGGAAATCTGGTCAGGCTCGCCGGTGAGCGCGTGAAGACCGCGGACACGGTCGCCGCGGCGAAATGGGGCACCCCCCAGCCCGTCGACGACCCGGCCCGGGAACGGGCCGTCCTGGACAGCGCGAGCGCCAAGGCCGCCCGGCTCGGCATCGACCAGGCCACCGTCCGGCGGATCTTCGAGGACCAGATCACGGCGAACAAGGCCGTCCAGCGGGCACTCTACGCACAGTGGCGAGCCCGGCCCGCCGAGCGGCCGACCCAGCGCCCCGACCTCGCCGTCCAGGTCCGCCCGGTCCTGGACCGCATCGACAGCCGGCTGCTCACCGCCATCCAGCAGGCCCAGCCCCTGCTTACCCGTCCGGGGTGCGGCGCGGCACTGAACCGGTACAAGGCGGCGACCGTACGCGCCATGGGCCTGGACGCCGTCCACCAGGGCGGCCTCGACCAGGCCCTCGCCCGCATCTGCCCGGCCTGACAGCCCTGGCACCACCACCCGCAGTCACGACAGCGAGGCACCCATGACGGCCTTTGTCGTCCAGCCCGAGCACTACGACGTCGCCCGCCTGCGCGGCCACTGCGGCGGCCCGTCGTGGGACATCGAACCCACCCGGACGGCGCTGCTCGCCCACGATCTGCAGCCCCACTACCTCCACCCGCTCTCCGCGCAGGCCCGCCGCTTCCTTCTCACACAGGCGACGCGCGTCCTGGCCTGGGCCGATGACCACCAGGTCCCCGTCCTGGCCAGCGGCCCACGCCCGGCTTCCCACCTCACCCAGCGCGGGCTGCTGGGCACTTGCTGGGGGATGGGCCTGTCCCCCGCCCAGGCCGCCCAGGTCGCCCTGCCCAGGCTCGCCGCGGCTGATGTCACCCGCATCGCCAAGCGCAGCTACAGCGCCTTCTATGCGAGCGATCTGGAGACGGAGTTGCGCCGGCGGGGCTGTGATCAGTTGATCGTGATCGGTGTTTACGCCAGCCACGGGATCCTGGCCACGAGCCTGGACGCGGTCGCCCGCGACATCCAGACGTTCGTGGCTTTCGACGCCACGGCCGACTACACGGCCCGCCGTCACGCTGCGGCCCTGGACCTGATCGCCACCATGAGCGGGCGCGTTCTGGCCGGTGAGGACCTGCTCCGGGTACAGCCCGCCCGCTGAAACCCGGCACCCGCCATGCGGGGTCTGCCGTGCGGGTGCGGTCTGCCAGGCCGGGCCGCGCGGGGAAGCGGCTGCCGGGCCGGGCTCCTTTGCCGGGATGTCTGCTGCGTCACGGCGTCCGCGACGGGCGGCCCGGCATCCTCCACTGATGCACCACTGGAACAGTTAGGGCAGAACCATACATTGGACGGATGGGTCCGGTGCTTCCTACGGTCGGAGCATGTCTCTCACCGACCCCCAGGCACCCACCGCCCCCGGCACCGCACCCGCCGCCCCGGGCACCGCCCCCACTGTCCTCGGCGCCGCACCTACCGCCCCGGGCGCCGCTCCCACCGCCCCGGGTACCGCTCCCACCGCCCCGGGGAGCGCTCCTGCGGGTCCGGGCGCTGCTCCTGCGGGTGCGGGGGCCGCTCCTGGCGGTTCTGCGGGTGCGGCCGGTTGTCGGTTGGCTCCGGGTGTTGCCGGTTATCGCCGGATGAGTGTGGCTCTCTTCGTTGCGGGTGTGGCGACGTTTGCGATGTTGTATTCCACGCAGGCCCTGCTGCCGCTGATCTCCGGCGAGTTCGGGGTGGCGGCGAGCGAGGCGAGCTGGACGGTGGCGGCGGCCACCGGCGCTCTGGCGCTGTTCGTGCTGCCGATGAGCGCCCTGTCGGAGCGCTTCGGCCGCCGTACGGTGATGACGGCCTCGCTGGCGGTCGCGGTGGGCGTCGGCCTGCTGGTGCCCTTCGCACCCTCCATCGGCACGCTGGTGGTGCTGCGGGCGGTGCAGGGTGCTGCGCTGGCGGGTGTGCCGGCTTCGGCGACGGCGTATCTGGCTGAGGAGGTCCAGCCTGGGGCACTGGTGTCGGCGGTCGGCCTGTTCGTGGCCGGGAACGGGTTCGGCGGGATGAGCGGCCGGGTGATCAGCGGCTGGGTCGCGCAGGAGTGGGGCTGGCGGGTCGCCGTCGGTGTGATCGGCGTGATCGCGGTGGCCTGCGCCCTGGCCTTTTGGCTGCTGCTGCCGGCGCCCAGGCACTTCACACCGGGCTCCCTGCGCCCGCGTGTCCTGCTCGGCACGGTCCGTGACCATCTCTCCGATCCGCTGCTGCGCCGCCTGTACGTGACCGGCGCGCTGTTCATGACGGTGTTCGGCGGCGTGTACACGGTGATCGGCTACCGCCTGAGCGAGGCGCCGTTCTCTCTCCCGCAGGGCATCATCGGCTCGGTCTTCCTGGTCTACCTGGTGGGCACGGTCTCGGCGTCGACCGCGGGCCGGCTGGTGGGCCGGCTGGGCCGGCGGGGCGCGCTGTACCTGGCGGGCGGTACGACGGCTTCGGGTCTGCTGCTGTCCCTGGCCCAGTCCCTTCCGCTGGTCGTGCTGGGTCTGGTCCTGATCACCGCCGGTTTCTTCGCGGGGCACGCCATCGCCTCGTCGGCGGTCAGCAAGAGGGCCGTTCACGGCCGGGCCCAGGCCTCCGCCCTGTACCAGTCGGCGTACTACATCGGCTCCAGCGCCGGCAGCACGGTCGGCGCGACGGCCTTCCACGCGGGCGGCTGGTCCGGCACGGTCACCGTGGGCCTGCTCGCGGTTCTCGGCGTCGTGACGGTGACGGTCCTCGGCTCGCGGGCGGCCCGCCGGACAGCCCGCCGGGCCGGACCCGCCGTCCGCTGAGCACCCGCCCGCATTCCCCACCCGCATTCCCCACCCGCGCCCGCCCGCATCCCCCCTCACCCCTCCTCTTCCCCTCTCCGCCCTCTTGCCTTCTCGTCCTCTTCCCGTCCTCCCGAGTCCCGCTGCCGGCGGCCGGGGAAGGCAGAAGCGGGCAAGGAAACCCCCACCGCGCCGTCCGCTCACCACGCCTGCTCGCCGCGCTGTCCCCTGACCGTGTTGTGTGGCTGGTTTGTTGTTGGTGGTGGGGGGTTGTTGGGGGTGGGGGGTTATTCGAGGAGGCCGCGGCGCATGGCTTCGGCGACGGCTGCGGCTCGGTCGGAGACTTTGAGTTTTTCGTAGAGGCGTTGGGCGTGTGTTTTGACGGTGCTGGTGCCGAGGAAGAGTTCTTGGGCGATCTGGGGGATGGAGAGTCCGCGGGCCATGCCGTTGAGGACTTGGTGTTCTCGTTCGCTGAGGGCGGGTGTGTTCTGGGTTCGTCTCATGCGGATTTCGTCGGCGAGGCCGCCGGTCACTTCGGGTGGTACGACGGTCTGTCCGCGTGCGATGGCGCGGACGGCGTCGACGACTTCGGAGCGT
>NZ_JBIWPP010000036.1:11338-14641 GCF_044768335.1 Streptomyces sp. NPDC101151
CATGCGGATTTCGTCGGCGAGGCCGCCGGTCACTTCGGGTGGTACGACGGTCTGTCCGCGTGCGATGGCGCGGACGGCGTCGACGACTTCGGAGCGTTTGCTGTCTTTGGTCAGAAAGCCTGCGGCTCCTTCTTCGAGGGCGCGGTAGACGGAGGAGCTGTCGGTGAATGCGGAGAGCAGGAGGACGCGTGTTGCGACCTGGTCGCGGACCAGGGCGTGGAGTACTGCGATTCCGTCGAGTTCGGGCATGCGCAGGTCCAGCACGGCGACTTCCGGCAGTTCCCGGCGGATGATCTCCAGTGCGTCGCGGCCGTTCTCTGCCTCGGCCACCACGTCGATGGACCCGCTGAGCTGCAGCGCGCGTGAGATGCCCTCGCGGAACAGAGGGTGATCGTCGGCGATGACCACTTTGATGCGGGCGGGGCTCGGCGTTGCCACGGCAATCCCGACCTTTCGTCTGCGCGGTGCCGCTTTTTACGATGGTCGGCAGAATTTTCGGTGACTCTTGACCCAGAGTATGTGCGGCCTTGCGCCGGGGCCACTGCCGGCCTGTCCGCGTATATGCATGTCCGTGCTCGGGCAACCGGGGTGGCGCGGCGGGGACGGGCCGCGCCTGCCGGGCAGAGTCTGCCGGGCGTGCCGGGCGGGCGTGCCGGTTTTCGCCCCCGGCCGTGCCCGGCCCGGCCGGGGGCCGGCGCAGCGGCCCCGGCCGGACATGCGGGTCACCGGGGCGTCTTCGGTGCAGGCCGTCACCCCGGGCGGCACCCCCCGGGCCGTCACCCCGGGCCGTTACCTCGGGGCGGTATGCCGGGTGCGGCCCGGGGCGCGGCCTGCGCCGCGGGTGGGGGGCGGGCCGGGGCGGGCACAGGGCGTCGCGGGGCGGCGGGCGCCGGCAGTGGGCGGCAGGGGCGGATGGTGGCGGGGCTGTGTGCGCCGGCAGTGGGTGGCGGGGCTGCGGGTGGCGGCAGCGGCGGCAGGGCAGTGGGCGGCAGGGGCGGATGGTGGCGGGGCTGTGTGCGCCGGCAGCGGGCGGCGGGGCTGCGGGTGGCGGCAGCGGGCGGCGGGGCTGGGGCGCCGGCGGCGGGCGGCAGGGTGGCGGGGCTGTGGGTGGCGGCGGTGGGGCGGATGGTGGTGGCAGTGGGTGGCGGGTGTGTGGGTGGGGTGGGTGTCCGTGTGGGTCGGGGTGCGGGTCACCTCAGTGGGACGACGGCTTCGACGGTCGTGCCGCCGGATGCATTGCTGTGGAGGGTGAATACACCGCCCAGGCCCTCGATGCGCGCACGGTGCGAGGCGATCCCGATATGGCCCGATGACAGACTCCGGGCCATGGATTCACGGGATATCCCTACGCCGTCGTCCCGGATCGACAGCCGGACATTTTCCGGGTCGTCCTTCTGCAGGCTCACGACGACGTTCTTCGCGTGTGCATGTTTCACGACATTCTCCAGCATTTCACGGGCCAGCCAGAAAAGCGGCCGGTCCGCGGAGCCCGCGGACGTGATACCGGAACGGACTTCTGCGTGGAATTTGCCCCGCTCGGACGCCTGCTGGGTCAGATGCTGCAGAGCGGGCACCAGGCCTCCTGAGACGAGGACCTCGGGATGCAGGGTCCGTACCGATGAGCGGAGCTGTCTGCTCGCCGTGAAGAGGGCTTCGTCGGCACGGTGCAGCGAGTCGGCCGTGTCCGGGCTGCATGCTGCTTCGTCGATGAAGTGCCGGGCCGCCAGCACGTTCTGCAAGGCCCCGTCGTGCAGCACTTCCGCGATCTTGCGCTGTTCTCTCTCCTCCGCCGCCATAATACGGTCCAGCAGCCACAGCCGGTGCTCCGCCAGCTCCTTTATCGCCCGTACCCTGTGCTGTTGGACGTCCGACAGGAGTACGCAGCCCGCGCAGACCACAAGAATGAACAGGGCATGGATGAGTATGAAATGCCAGTACGGCTGCTGCAGATGCCCCAGGGCGGTGCCGATGACATAACTCATCGCGGCCAGCACGCCGGATGCCGCGGTCAGGACCGGCCGCATCTCGAACGAGGCGAGAACGGGTATGAAAAGAAAAATGTCGGCAGATATCGGCGAACTCCAGTTCGGGTCGGAAAAGTTGCCGGAAACTGCCATCAGTGCGGTGAGCAGAGTCAGGTCGACCAGCGGGTACATCCAGCTCGGGTGCGGCTTGCGTGATCTCCAGGACGTCCACAGCGTCCCGAGGGTCCACGCGGTGTAGACGGCGGCCAGTGCCACCGAGAGCGGCAACTGCTCGGACGGCGGGAAAACCGCCAGGTCCGCGGTGAATGCGATAACGATGGCGATGCGGAGTATCGCCTGCCATCTGAATGCCCTCTGCAGGTGCAGGGCGGGCACTTCGGTCGTGCCCCCCCGGTCCAGCCGGCTGTCTTCTCGAGCGGTCGGGAATGCGTCCCAAAGTGCCATGTCGTCCTCTTGCGGGCAGTCGCCGTGGACTTCGCCGTGGACGTCGCCGCGGCGGAGGCCGGAGCCATTTCACCGTTGCGGTGGCCATTTTATGCCACAGGCGGTGCACGGGGCGGTTTGTCTGTGGCCCCGTGCCAGGAACGAACATCCCCCGGGCCTGCCGGATCCCGCTCCCCGGCTTCGGCGGCCGCCGGGGCATCGGCCCGCCGGATCCCTCCGCCGGGTGCCGGATCACTCAAGGGGCCGCCGCGGTGAGGTGTCGGCCACGCGCCCCAGGACGCCGCAGCCGGCTCCCGGCCCGGGCGGCGCGTCCCTGATGACCAGGCACAACCGTCGCGGCCGCGGCCCGCAGGGCCGCCACGGCGTGCCCCGCCCGCATCCGCCCCCTGCCGCTGTGCCCCCTGCCCGGCGGACGGACGCATCAACCGGCCGCTCCTCCAGCCAGGGGACACCCGGCACCGCCCGGACGAGCTGAACTGAATACGAAAGCTCCTCCCCCCAGAACCACAAGGATTCCTCATGCTGAACACCCGACGTCACATGGCCCGCATCGCCGGAATTACCTGCATCGCCGCACTCGCCGCAGGAACCATCGGTGTGGCCGGCGCCGAGGCCGCGCCCATGATGAAGCACCACGCGGCGTCCCACTCGAGCAGCCACCACCAGCACCACAGCTCGTCGAAGGACAACAGCTCGTCGAAGAACAGCAGCGGATCGAAGAACAGCAGCTCCTCGAAGAACAGCGGATCGAAGAACAGCAACATGCCCAAGGGCGGCAACACCCAGGGCGGTACGCAGGGTGGCGGGAACGGGAACACCCAGGGCGGTACGCAGGGTGGCGGGAACGGGAACACCCAGGGCGGTACGCAGGGTG
>NZ_JBIWPP010000036.1:14736-37677 GCF_044768335.1 Streptomyces sp. NPDC101151
GCGAACACCCAGGGCGGTACGCAGGGTGGCGGGAACGGGAACACCCAGGGCGGTACGCAGGGTGGCGGGAACGGGAACACCCAGGGCGGTACGCAGGGCGGTGGGAACGGGAACACCCAGGGCGGTACGCAGGGCGGTGGGAACGGGAACACCCAGGGCGGTACGCAGGGCGGTGGGAACGGGAACACCCAGGGCGGTACGCAGGGCGGCGGGAACGGGAACACCCAGGGCGGCACGCAGGGTGGCGGGAACGGCAACACCCAGGGCGGCACGCAGGGCTGATGGCTGAAGAAGGAGCCGGCACCCCGCAGAGGCAACCTCTGCGGGGTGCCGGCGTCGTTCAGGAGGCCGTCCCGGCCGCCCTGCGCACGCACCGGCGCCCGGGGCACCGCGCGCCGGTCACGGCTGCCACCACCGGCCCGGCGCCGGCCACCGGCCCGGCGCCGGCCACCGGCCCGGCGCCGGCCGCCGGGCCGTCCCCGTGCCCGGCAGATGACGAGCTGCCGCCGCTCGGGCCACCGAGCTGCCGCCGCTCGGGCGACCGAGCTGCCGCCGCTCGGGCCACATGGCTTGTCCTGCTGCCGGTGCACCGTCTGCGTGATCCGGGCGGGCGTGAACGGCGAGGTGCAGCCCGGGGACGTCGGGTAGGCCTTGGGCAGCTGAAGGCGTTCACCGATGCCCGGTGCACGCACGCGGTGCCCGGTGTGCTCGGTCCCGATCTGGGCGAGGCAGTGGTTCATCGCCCGCTGCAGGCGATCGGGGGTGTCTTTCCTCTGTGTTTCGACGGCGTCGAGGAGCCCGGGGAGGTCGAGGCCTTCGGGTTGTTGCGTCACGCGTTCGGCGGTCGGCGCCCAGCCGGCACTCGCGAGCACCGGATCCGGATCGGCCCGCCGGGCCAGGCGCAGCTTTTTGCGGTGCGGGTTCTTCTTCACCGCCTGGTTCACGCGCCAGTCGTGCACCTTGGGCGTGTGCGCCTTGCGCACCATGACGTCCCGCTCGTCCCGCTCGTTGCGCTGGAACGCCCGTGGGGAGGGGGCAGAGCAGGATCGCCGGCCGTCTCGCCGCGGTGTCGTCCGTCTGCCGGAGCCGGCCCGCCAGTTCCTGCTGCGTCTTCAGCCGCTGGGCGAGCGCACGCAGCCTGCCGGGGTTCACACCGTGATCGTCGCCGTGTTTCTCGTTGACCCCGCGTGTCCTGGGGTCCTGGGGTCCTCGGGCCCGGCCGGCCCGGCCGCCGGATCGGCGGCCGTCGTCCCGGCCGCGTCGTCGGCCGGGACGACGTCGTTCCGGCCGACGACGCGGCCGGGACGGCCTTGTGTCCCTCACGTGCCGGATGCACCCTGCGGCGGACGCCGGGCCCCCTGCCGGACGTTCGGCCCGGCGGCAGCCGCCGCCGGTGGGGCAACAGGCGGTGGGGCAACAGGCGGTGGGGCAGCGGGCGGTGGATGGCGTGGTGGTGGCCCGCCCGGTCCGCACCCTGCGGTGGACGCCGGGCCCCCTGCCGGACACGCGGCCCGGCGGCAGCCGCCGCCGGTGGGGCAGCGGGCGGCGGGGCAACAGGCGGTGGGGGAGTGGGTGGTGGATGGCGTGGTGGTGGCCCGTCCGGTCGCCGTCCTGGCAGGATGGCGGCATGGAACGTGTGCTGGGGATCGGCGGTTACTTCCTGCGCTCTGCTGACCCGGGGGCCCTGGGTGCGTGGTATCGCGATTGCCTGGGCCTGGACGCCGATGAGCAGGGCCTGTGGCGTCAGGAGGCCGGGGCGACGGTGTTCGCGGCGTTCGAGTCCGACACCGGCTACTTCGGTTCCCGCGCCCAGCAGAGCATGCTCAACTTCCGTGTCCGTGACCTGGATGCGATGCTTGCGCAGTTGCGCGCCCGGAAAGCGGACGTGGCCGAGGAAACGCAGGACATGGAGGGTGTCGGCCGGTTCGGCTGGGTCACCGATCCCGAGGGCAACCGCATCGAGCTGTGGCAGCCTGCCTGACCGTGCTGTCAGGCAGGGGGTGACGTGTGGGTGGCCGGCCGGTTGCCGGGGTGTCGGGCGTGGCCAGAGCGGGCCGCGCGGCCCGCTCTGGTCTGTGGGTGCCCGGTGAGGTGCCCGGTGGGGGCCGGCTGGGGGGTGTTGCGTCGGCTGGTTCAGAACAGGCACAGCGGGTTGACGGGAGAGCCTGTGCCGCCGGGCAGCGGCAGGGGGGCGATGACGATCAGGAACTCCCACGTTCCCAGTTCGCGGCAGATCTGGGAGAGCTGTTCCACCAGCGGCCAGTCCAGGAGGGTCAGTCCCATGGCCGCGAGGCCGATCTGGTGCAGCGGGAGCGGGAGGCGGGGGTGTGGTGAGGGCAGTGCCTCGATGCAGTCGCCGCCGTAGAGCGCGGCCTCGTGGTGATGCAGCCACGTCACGCAGCCCACGTCCAGTCCCGCCCGGTCGGCCAGTTTCTGCGGCCCTTCGACGGCTTCACGGGCCTGCAGGCCCACACGGACCAAGACCGCGTCCCCGCTCTCGACCCTGACGTCCTGGCGTGCCTGCGCCCTGTCGAGGTCGGCGGTGGTGACGACGTCACCGCGGGCGAGCCATTCCACCTCGCGTGCCTGCGCGATGTCCAGGAGAACTCCGCGGGTGAAGATTCCCCCGCGCTGGGCGTGGACGGAGCCGAAAGCCAGCCCCTGCGGTGTGAGGATCTCTTCGATGTCGCGGCCGTTGTAGCAGGCTCCTTCCCAGTGGATGTGGGCGACCGCGTCGATGTGGGTGGCCAGCCCGTGCACGTGCAGGCCGAGGTAGTCCAGCGCGGCGGTCGCCGGCCGGTGCGGGTCGTGGGTCATCAGGTGCAGCACCGGCTGCGGATTGACGGGGCTCTGCACCGTCGACAGGTCCCGGGCCAGGGACACCGATCTCCCGGTGCGGACCAAAGCGGCGGCGCGGCGGCGTTTGTCCTCGGTGATGTAGTTCAGCGTTCCGAGTTCGTCGTCCGCACCCCACCGGCCCCGGTTGGAGCATCGCTCGAAAAGCGCGGTGACCTCGTCCTCGTCCACCGGCATCATCCTTTGCCGCTCGCTTTGGTCTGTCCCGGGCACGCGCACGAGTACTGCGGCCCTCACGGACCAAGACCGGCACCGACCGTGCCGATCTCTTCAGCGTCGCGTCCGGCTCGGCGCTCCAAAGGCCCGCCCACATGGTGACCCGGGCCCTTACGCTGCCCGCGATGACACACCGTCGACGAGGGGCGCTGCGCAGACACGGCACCCCGCCTGGGGCCGGTGGCGCCCGCCGCGCGGCGCCGTCACCGGCCCTGGCGGGCATCGGCTCGGCGGGTGGAGCACAGGGGCCCGGGGCGTACGGCGGGGCTGCGAGGGCGCGCTCCGTTCGGTGTGGAAAGCGGCCGCAGGCACCCCGGATGCCGGCCTTGTGCGGTTCGTGTGCCGGCGCGTCATCACTGCTCTGTGCGCGCCGGTGTCTTCTTTTGCCGGTCAGTCCCAGCGCGGGTCTCCATGACCGGAGGCGGGCCATTTCCTGTTCCGGGCGGCTCGTTCGGCCCGCTCCGTGAGTACGGCCACCTTCTTTTCCGCCGAGGCCAGGACGAGATATTCCCCGACGAACTCTCCGCTGCGGTCGTAGACCTCGAACCGGTCGGCTATCTGCTGAATCGTAAAACCGTCTCGGCCGTGGGCGGGAGCGTAGTGAGCCGCCATGATTTCGATCCTTCTCGGGTAGCCGGTGGGCTTTATGGAGCCCGTCGATGGACTGCTCACAGTCTTGATGCGCTGTGGTGCCCGGGCGGTCAGCCGACCGGGGGAGCGTGTGGTGGGGCCCGCTGTAGGCGCATCGAGGGCGCCGAGAGGAGACCGGTTCGTCCACCGGGCACCCCCGCCCGGTCCGCCCGGGCCGCCCGGGCCGGGTGTCGGGGACCGGGCAAGGGGGGGCTCGCCGCCCGGCGCCGCCGCCGGCTGCTGCGAGATCTGCGCCGCGACCGTCCCCCTCTTGTTCCGGCCGGTGTGCGATGCCGCAGCAGGCCGCATTGCCCGGTGTGGGGGACCATCACGGTATGAAGACCCAGAGCCCGTCCTTGGCGGACGGGGACTGGATCCCGGTCGAGTACGCGGCGGACGGCGGCCGGTCCCCGGCGCCGCCGGAGCACGACGCGGCGCCCCCGGAGTCCGGCGAGCTGCCGCCGGAGTCCGGCGTGGTGCCCGTCGGTGTGGTGCCGGCCGGGTGCGGTGGGCCGGGCGCCGGCAATGCATGGCCCGGACGGGCCGCGGGACCGGCGGCCGCACGGGAACGTCGACCACCTGAGGCGGTGCTGATGAGCCGCTTGCAGCGAGAGTGACCCGGCACGTCCCGCGCCGGGGCATGGCCGGGCTGTTCGCCCCCGCACCGGACAGCCGGCCGGCTGTCATGGCCGGGCTGGGCAACGGGGTCGCGATCAGCGTGCCGCTGCTGGCCGGCATCGCCGCGGGCGATCCGCAGGCGGGAGCGCTGGCGGCGCTGGGCGCCTACGTGGCAGCGTTCACCAACAAGGGAGGCGCCCGCCGGCCGCGCACCCGGGGACTGCTGGTCGCCGCCGTGGCCGACGCCGCCGCGTTCTGGGCCGGTGCCTGGACGGCCACGGTGTTCGCCTGGGCCCTGGTCCTCCTCGCCGTCCTGGTCTTTCTCGCCGCGATGGGCGCCGCCATCCACCCGACGCTGGAGCGGCTCGGCACGATGCCGGCCACCGCGCTGCTGGTCGCCGCGGGCCAGGGCATCGGCACACAAGCCGGCCTACGGCACGCGGCCCTGCTGGTCCTGCTCGGGGGCCTGTGGTACGCCACCGCCACCGCCGTGCTGACCCCTCCCGCCCGGCTGCGGGACGTGCTCGGCTCCATCGCGCAGCCCTACCGTGTCATCGGCCGCACCCTGAGCATCCTCGCCGCCTTTCCGGCCGACATCGCCCACCCGCACACCGCACGCGCGCTGCGCAGGGCCGAGGACACCACCCGCGAACTGCGCGGCCCGCGAGGCGACGAGCACCTCGCCGACCTGAGCGACCCGCTCGTGCGCCACGCCGCCGCCCTCGCCGACCTCACCGCCGCCCTGGCCGCGACCGGCCCGCCACCCGCCGCCGTCACCACGCCCTACACCACGGCCACCACCCACGCCGGGCAGCAGCTGTGCCGGCTCGCCGACCGCCTCACCCGCCGCCGGCCCGCGAGCACCGACCACACGCCGGACACCTCCATGGCCCTGCTGGAGAGCGCCTGCGACCGGATGCGCGCCCAGACCGCGGCCGGCGCCCACACCTACGCCGACACGGCACGCGCCGCCCGGCAACGCCGCCTGCTGGCCCGCATCACCGCCACCACCGATGCCGCCCGCGCCGACGCCCGCGGCCTTGCCCGCCTCGCCGCGACCCGGCTGTCGCCGCCTGTCGCCCAGGCAGCCCACCTGGACCTGGCCCGCCTGCGCGCCGCCTGGACCCCCGCCTCCAGCACCTTCCGCCACGCCCTGCGCGCCACCACGGTCAGCGCCGCGGTCTTCACCCTCACCCAGACCACCGCGCTGCCGCACGGCGAGTGGGCGACGCTGGCCGTGCTGCGGGTGCTGCGCCCCCAGTACGCCGCCACCCGCGAACGCGTCGCCCAACGCGTCATCGGCAACCTCGTCGGCGGCACATGCGCAGCCCTGCTCATCGCCGCCGTCAACCAGCCGGCCGCGATCTGCCTCATCCTGTTCGCGATCATCACGGCGGGATTCACCCTGCGGCCGGTCAACTACGCCTTCTGGGTCGTCTTCGGCACCCCCGTCGTGCTGCTGCTCGGCGACGTGTCCCACCCCGGCGACTGGTCCGACGCCCTCATCCGCATCGCCATGACCCTGCTCGGCACGACCGCGGCCCTGCTCGGCAGCCGCCTGCTGTGGCCCAGTTGGGAACACCCCCACCTCGCCGCCCGGACCGCCCACGCCCGGCAGGCCACCGCCGCCTACCTGGACACCGTCCTCGACTCCCTCACCCGCCCCACCCCCCAGGGCGAGCTGCACCACGCCCGCACCGCGGCGGAAAAAGCCCTCACCCAGGCCCGCACCACCGCACACCATGCCCACCGCGAGCCCGGCCACGACCGGGCCGCCCTCGACCGGGCCGATACAACCGTCGGCGCCCTGACCGCCCTTGTCCCGCTGATCGCCGCCCTGACCACGCACCGCACCGCACACACCGCACGCATCCCCGCGCTCGCCCCCTACACCGGCCACGCAGCACCGGCACTCGCCTGCACGCAGGCCGACGAGATGGCCGCGCACACGGACGCCCTCGACGGCGCCCTCGACGCGATGACCCTCTACCTCGCCGAACTCCACACCCGACGCCACAGCGAACTGGCCGCCCAGCGCACCGGCGACACCCGCACCCGTGTCCTGATCCGCGAGGACGAACCCGTCATCGAACTCCTCGGCGCGATCGCCGCCGCCATCCACCGGGCCCGCACCGGCCCGCAGCCGGCCACCGAACCACGCAAAGAGCCCGGACCCTGACGAGAAGACCAGGCCACCCCCCGCCCGGGGCAGCCCGCCGCCACCGCACCACGCCGCGCACACCCGGCCACAGCACCTTCCCGCCGCCCGCACCACACCCGGCACCGGACCAGGCGGCTTCACACAACAGGCACGCGCCGCGCGACGGCCACGCGCCACGGCCACATGCCGCGCGGTCGGCGGCCGGCACGGGACCCGGCCACCGCCCACCGCCCACCGGCCGGCCACCGCCCACCGGCCGGCCACCGGCCACCGGCCACCGCCCACCGGCCGGCCGGTGGCCGGGCGGTGCTGTCCGCGGCGCGTCCACCGCCCCATCCCCCCATCGGCCCTGCTCGGCCGACCCGCCGGGTGCTTAGAAAGGATCCAGCACACCCGTCCACTCCAGGAACTGCCGGGTGCTTCAGCCGGACAGGAGGTTGAGATGTCCCGTTCTGTTCACGGAGATCTTGACTCGAACACCCCTCAGCGACCCGCCCGTCAGCGACCCGCCCGCAACCGGCGCGCCGTGGCTGCCGCTCTGGCGGCCGCGGTGGGAGGCTTCCTCTTCGGTTTCGACACCGCCGTCATCAACGGCGGGGTCGAGGCCATCCGGAGCCATTTCCACACCAGCGCGCTGGCCACCGGCCTGGCCGTGTCCGCCGCGCTGATCGGCTCCGCGATCGGAGCCATGCTCGCGGGCCGGCTGGCCGAGAGGATCGGACGGGTACGGTCCATGGTGATCGCCGCGGCTCTGTTCGTCGTGACCGCCCTGGGCACCGGATTCGCGCCGACGCTCACTGCCCTGTCGGCCTGGCGCGTCGCAGGCGGCGTCGCCATCGGCCTGGCGTCCGTGCTCGCCCCCGCCTACATCGCCGAGATATCCCCGGCCGCCGTGCGAGGACGGCTCGGCTCGCTCCAGCAGATGGCCATTGTCCTGGGCATCTTCGCGGCCATGCTGGGCGACTTCCTGTTCGCCTCGGCCGCGGGCGGCGCCGAGGCCTCCCTGGCAGGCCTTCAGGCCTGGCGCTGGATGCTGATGAGCGCAGCCCTGCCCGGCGCGCTCTACCTGCTGATGGTGGTGCGCATCCCCGAGTCGCCGCGCTACCTCGTCGCCCGGGGCCGCCTCGCCGAGGCAGCCGCTGTCCTGGAGCGGTTCGTCGGCCCCGCACAGGCTCCGCTGCGCCTGCAGGAGATCCGCCGCACGCTCGACACCAGGCCGGTGTCCTGGAGCAGCCTGCGGGGCCCCGCCCTGGGGCTGATGCCCATCGTCTGGGTGGGCATTCTCCTGTCGGTGTTCCAGCAGTTCGTCGGCATCAACGTGATCTTCTACTACTCGTCGACACTGTGGCAGGCGGTCGGGTTCTCCGCGGACGACGCCCTGCTGATCTCCGTCATCGGCGCGGCCATCAACATCGGCGCCACCGTCGTCGCCATCCGCACGGTGGACCGGTTCGGACGCAAGAAACTCCTGCTGGCCGGGTCGGCGCTCATGGCAGTGACCATGGCGGTGATGGCCACGGTCTTCTCGAGCGCCGCGCTGGTGGACGGCCGGCCGCATCTGAGCGGCGGCGCGGCGATGCTGGCACTGATCGCGGCGAACCTGTACGTCTTCGGGTTCGGCGTCTCCTGGGGCCCGGTGGTGTGGGTGCTGCTGGGCGAGATGTTCCCCAACCGCATCCGCGCCCTGGCCCTGGCCCTCGCGGCCGGCGCCCAGTGGGCCGCCAACTGGCTGATCACCGTGTCCTTCCCCACCCTCGCCGCCGTCGGACTCGGCGTCGCCTACGGGATCTACACGGCGTTCGCGCTCCTGTCGTTCCTCTTCGTGGCCAGGCACGTACGGGAGACCAAGAGCGTGGAGCTGGAGGACATGGAGCAGCTGTACGCCTCACCCCCGCTGCCCGGCAGCCCCGAGCAGACACCCGCCCGGCGGACGTGACAGGCACCGGCCCGCCCCCTGCGTCTTCGGGACGGCACGCAGCACCCCCCTCACACCGCGGGCCGGCTCACCCCGCAGCCCCACCCGCCCCGGCGCATGCGCGAAATGCCGCGAGCGGCCCAATACCCCCATCGAGCCGTCCGGCCGGTCACTGTGTGGGCTGTTGACCACGAGCTCACGACCACCGATGCCGAACGGACCCACAGGTAACCAGCCGTCATGCCACCTTGCGTGTGACCGTCGTGGACGCGGGACCGTTCACCATGCCCAAGGCCGCTCTCCTGCACGGCGCCCAGGGCACGATCACCGTGCCGTCGACGGTGGCCGTCATCGAACACGCCGTGCATGGGCTGATCCTGTTCGACACGGGCGTCAACCACCGCGTGGCCGACCCCGAAGCCGCCGAAGCGTACTGGGGCCCCGGCCTGCGAAGCGCCTACGGCGCCCAGGGGTTCACCCGGGAGCACGCCATCGACGCGCAGCTCCACCGCCTCGGACACCGCCCGGACGACGTCAGATACGTGATCTACTCCCACCTGCACCTCGACCACGCCGGCGGGATGAGCTACTTCCCGCACGCGGTACACGTCGTCCAGCACGATGAACTGCGTCATGCCTGGTGGCCCGACCGCTGGACCGCCCGCGGATACGCGTTCAACGACTACCGGCACTGCCGCGGCTACGACTTCCTCGAACTGGCCGGCGACAGCGACCTGTTCCTGGACGGCACGGTCACCGTGCTGCGCACCACCGGTCACACACCCGGCCACCAGGGCGTCCTGCTCAACCTGAGCAACCGCGGCCGGATCGGCCTCATGGGCGATGCCGCCCACCTGCAAGAGGGCCTCGAGCACGACGTGCCCATGCTCAGCGACTGGAACATCCAGAAGAAACTGCTGTCCTACGGACACCTGCGCGCCCTGGGCCGCATCGGCGTCCCCGTCTTCCTGTCCCACGACCCCCAGCACTTCGCCGCCCTGCCACGCGACGGCGACATCTGGGACTGACCCGCCGGCCGGCCACGGGCACACCGGCCAACCGGCCTGTCGGCCAACCGGCCTGTCGGCCAACCGGCCTGTCGGCCAACCGGCCTGTCGGCCTGCCGGCCCCAGGCCACAGCGGGGATGGGGCGGGGGCGGGGGGCGTGGGGGCCCGGCACCGCGGCCGGCGAGACCGCCGCAGGGCCGCCGCGGGGCCGCGCCACCCCCTCACCGATCGGCCGGAGCACGCCGGCCCGCCGGGTCCGTTCTTCACAGCCCCGCAAACGGGGAGGGGCGCCGCCGGCCGGCGGTGTCCGCCCGCCGCCGTCGCCGTCCGGCGCGACGGGGGTGTGTCCTTCGGCGGGGGCGGGAGCGTTCCTCCGGCAGACCCTCCGGGCGGACGACAGCCGGCCGCAGACCGGCGCGGGAGGCTGGAGCCGGACATGCGCCGCCTCACCGACCCGGACACGTCAGCCACACACACAAAAAAGGGGGGCGGGCTGAAAGGGCCCACGAAAAAGGAACCGGCGGGCCCGGCACGTCTGCCGGGCGCCACTGCACCTCGCCCGGGCAGCCGGCCCGGCCGGCCGCCGGCTACGCCCATCGGTCGGACCCTTGGTCCCGGCGTATCCGCCCCGAATCGCCATTCACCCAAGGAGCCGGCCGTGATGAGCACCGTCCTGGACCTGCCCGCCGACTCCAGCTACCGACGCCTGCTGACCTCCGCGCACGTCCTGCGCCTGCTGGCCGGCGCGACCCTGGGGCACCTTCCGGTGGCCATGGCCCCCCTGGCCCTGCTCATCGCCGTCCGCGCGGGCGGCGGCAGCGTCAGCCAGGCCGGCCTGCTGGCCGCCGCATACGGCGTCAGCGCCGCGGTGGGACAGCCCTGGTGGGGAGGCGTCCTGGACCGCCGCGGACAGACGGTGCCCCTGGTGGTCACGGGGCTGGGATCGACGGCCGCCTTCCTGGCCCTGGCCGCCGTGCCCATCGCACGGTATCCGGCCGCGGCGATGATCCTGACCGTGGCAGCCGGTCTGACCACCCCGCCCCTGGAAGCGGCCCTGCGCGTGCTGTGGCCCGAAGTGACCGGCTCCCCGGCGCAGCTGAGGGCGGCTCTGAGCCTGGATGCCTCGGCCCAGGAAGTCGTCTTCATCGTCGGCCCCCTGCTGGTCCTCGCCATCGGCACGGCAGCCGGCCCGCCCGCGATCCTGGCCGCCGTCGCCCTGCTCGCCGTGGCGGGCACCGTCGCCTTCGCCACCGCCCGCCCCGCGCGCCGCTGGCAGCCCGCTCCCTCGATCCGCACCGGCGTGCTGGCCCCCCTGCGCTGCTGCGGCCCCCGGACCCTGGCCGCCGCTCTGCTGTTCGCCGGAGCCGCCCTGGGCGCCCTCAACGTCGTCGCCCTGGCCTTCGCCGAGCACCACAGCGTCCCCGCCCTGACCACCCTCATGCCCACCGCGCTGGCCGCCGGCAGCCTCATCGGCGGACTCCTGTACGGCCGGCTCCGCTGGCCCGGCGCCCCTCCCGCACATCTGCGCGCCACCGCCCTCGGTCTGCTGATCGGCTTCCTGCCGCTGCTGCTCCGGCCGGGCCCGGCGGCCGCCATAGCCGTGGTGGTCCTGCCCGGACTCTTCCTCGCCCCCCTGCTGATCAGCGTCTTCTCCAGCCTCGACGACCTGGCGCCACGCGGCACCCTCGGCACAGCTGCGGCCTGGATGATCGCCTGCCTCGGGCTGGGCCAGGCCGCCGGCACCGCACTGGCCAGCCTCACCGCCGGCCCGCCGGCCCCGCTGGCCACCGCACTCACCGGCGCCGCCGCGGCCTGGATGACGCTGTTCTTGCGCCGTACATCCCTCACACCCCTGCAGCCCCGACACCCCCCAGGCGCGCGCGAGGCGGCACCGCAGACCACGGCCCCGGACGCAACCGCTGCCGGGCCGCACCACCGTCAGGAATGAGGCGACAGCAACGCCATGCCGCAGACCGGACCACCGCCGGCCCCCCGCCCGCCTGCCGTCACCCTCCTGCGGCACACGGTAACCACCCCCGGGCGCGGACCCACCGCGCCCCGCCACCGTGCGCAGACCCTCCACCCGGCACGGCCGGCGGGGACACACCGCCCGGCCCGGTCCGTCAGGTGCACCGGAGCACCGGTGCACAAAGGAACGGAAAGAAAGGGGGGATGGCTGCTGCGTGTCCCCGGCACCTCCCCGGCACCCGGGGGATTGGGAGAGACACCATGACCGCCCCGGCCACGGCGACAGCCCCCACGGCCCCGCGCCCGGCGGTGACGGACGACGCCCGCACCGGCGACATCCACGGCGCACCGGGCACCCTCCGGCTCGACGACCAGGCGAGCGCACACCGGCCACACGACCGGCCACACGACCGGCACACGGGCGCCGCACGGGCGCCGCGCACCTGTCTGCTGATCGCCGCGACCCTGGTCATCGTCAAGGTCGTGCACGTGGCGCCCGGGCCACCGGCCAGGGCGCCCGGCAGCCCTCACACCCCACCACAGGGCCGGTGGCGGCGCCATGACGGCCGGTCTAGCTTCAGATCATGGAATCCACGAGCAGCGAGCAGGCCGAGGAGACGGTCCGCCTCTCGGCCCGGCTCGTCGCCCTGGCCTGGGTGACCCAGTTCCTGGTGGGCACCGACCTGTTCGTGGTGGCACCGCTGCTTCCCGACATCGCCGCCTCACTCGACGTCGCCACCACCAGTACCGGCCTGCTGGTCACCGCCTTCTCCCTCGCCTACGTGGTGGCATCGCCCTTCGCCGGCTGGCTCTGCGACCGCAGGGACCGCGCCAGGGTCCTGGTGGGGGCACTGGTGCTGTTCTCCGCGGCCAACGTCGCAACCGCTCTGGCACCACACTTCGGCCTGCTGCTGGTGACCCGCGTGGTGGCCGGCGTCGCGGCCGCCGCCACCGGCCCCACCGTCTACACACTGGTCAGTACCCGCGCCCGGCCCAAGGCACGGGCCCAGGTCCTGGCCGTCGTGGGGTCGGGCCTTTTGACCGCGTTATGGGTGGGCGCCCCCGCCGGGGCGCTGCTGAGCCGGCAGGTGGGCTGGCAGGCCGCCTTCGTCATCCTCGCCGCGGGCACGTTCGTGCTGGCCTTCCCGCATGCCTTCGTCTGGCGCCGCGGGGCGGACACCGCGGGCACCGCCTCCTCGACGACACCGGTCAACGGCCCGCGCACCGGCACCGGCATCGCGGTGTCCGCCGTCGCCGTCACCACCTTGTGGGCCTTCTCCGTCTACAGCCTGTACACCTTCCTGGCCCTCGCGCTGCACTCCGACGGCCGGGCGGACACCGTGTCGTGGCTGCTCGTGGTCTACGGGGTCGGAGCGGTCATCGGCGGCCAGACGGGCGGCCGGTTCGCCGACCGGGCCGGTGCGCTACGGGTGACACGGACCGCCCTGCCGCTGATGGCCGTGCTGGAGGCCGCCGTGGCCCTGGTCTTTCCCCTCACCTGGGCCCTGGCCCCGACCCTGGGACTCTTCGCGCTGGCCGCCTACGCCTTCTTCCCCGCCCAGCAGCGCCACCTGGTCGACATGTTCCCCGAGCGGGCGAGCGGGATGCTGTCGTGGAACAACAGCGCGCTGTTCGTCGGCCTGTCCCTGGCCGGCGCCGTCGGCGGGCAGGTCGTGCACGCCCTGGGCTACCCGGCGCTGCTGTACATGGGCGCCGCCGTGGCCGTGCCGGCCTACCTGGCCGCCCGCGGACGCCCGCCCCGCCCACCGGGGCAGCACGCGCAGCCATGACCGGTCCGTCCCGCCCCGCCAGGACACCGGGCGGCGAAGGCCGGCAGGGACAAGACCGGTTGAAGCCGCGGCACCCGCGCGAGGCCGCGCGGCTGCGCCCGCGCGGCCCGCACGAGGCAGGCGCCGACGGCTAGACGCGCCGCCCGAGGAAATTCAGCAATCCGGTCTGGGCGTCCGCACCGGCTACAGAGGCGATTTTGGCGCCGAAAGCCCGCGGCGAGCGGATGTCTGCGTCCTCGGGCAGCAGCATCACCGTGGCCAGGGCCACGGCTTCGGCGTCCAAGGCCTCGTCCTGCCCCGTTGCCCGCGCCAGATCCCAGGTGTGAATCAGGGTGTCGGCGCACGCCATCCGCTTCACGAACTCCTCGAACGAGAGGGAACCGAACTCTTCCCCCAGCACCGCCCGTGCCCTCACCGGGTCGCACAGGGCGGCCCCGACCGCCGTGGACGCGGCGTTCCAGGCCCGGAGCAGGTCCTCGCCCCTGGCGGGCGCGGAAAAGCGTGTGCCCTCCAGCCCGGCAAGGGCTCGCCGATGATTCGAAATCACATGAGCTGCGACATCCCAGGCGCTCCAACCGGCGCACGGCGAGGGACGCTCCCACCTGTCCGGCGGACAGGCCCCGATCAGATCACCGAAGTGCGAGGCGATGCGCGCGTAGAGGTCCGTGACCGACGATCCCACTCGACCCCCTTTCCGCCCGCCATCGATGGGGTGCTGCCGGGCTTTCGCTGATCGACCGCGGACCGCGTCACCCTGTGCGGCCGCGCCGGAAAAAAATCATAGGCCGGGCAACGCGGTGGCAAACGGTGCGCCGTGCGGGGTCCGGGCAGAGGGGCGCCCAGGGGGAGCGGGCGCGGGACCCGACACGCCATGAGGGAAGCCGGGCACAGCGATGCCCCTTTGTTTGCCCCGGCACGCGTTGGGCCGCAAGAGAGCCGAACTTAACCTGGCGGCGGCACACCCCCGAGAAAGGAGCAATACGATGCAAGAAACCTTTTCATGGGACGAGCGGGACGACTCCTATTTGGCCGACTTCCTGAAATGCTGCAGGAACGGGGCATATTCTGCGACCGAGACCGGTTTCCTTCAGTTCGTTGCCGGCACGAGATTGAGTGAGTACCTGCAAGCCCGGCGTACCGACTCCGTCGAATGGCTGGAATCGGCAGCCGCACACAGCTGGATGAAGAGCCGCTACCTGGGTGATTCCCCGGGCTCTCCCAACTGGGACGACTGGCTCGGGCAGATCTACGAGAATCCCGACGACCACGGCGACCGGGGCGAGAGGGAGACCACACGGCCCATCGTCGAGATGCTGCGCAGCATGCTGCTGAACCAGGCCAGAACCACCGTCACGGTGTACGACAAGGGACAGCCGGCGATGAGCAGGAGCTGGCCCTTCGAAGGATTCCTGGCTGTCCTCGGCGAGAGCCCGGAACTGTGCGACGGCATCAGGAACAGCATCTCCAGAGCTTTTGCGCACGCTCGCGACCAGCAGGTGGAGGCGGTCACCGTGATGCTCGGGCACATACAGTGCACCATCTTGAACACCAGTGTGCGGCCCGGCAGCCGCCTCGTACTGCAGCTGACATGCCACACCCCCTTTGCGGGGTCGGCGAACGAACACGACGTCTACACCCGCGGGCTCCTGGACGAGCTGCGCCGGGCCGGGGTGCTGCAGCGGCCGTAAGACCGGGGACGCCCGCTCGGCCCGGCCGCCGGCCGTCACAGCAGGCCGGGAAGAATGGCACGGCAGGCCATGAACATGAGCACGGCCGCGACCGTCACCCTCCCGCCGGCGCCCAGGACGACGCCCGCGCACCGCAAGCCGCGACCGCCGGCGGCACGGCGATGCCGGCGCGCGAGAGCAGGGGCCGGCATCCCGACCGTCCGACGAGCCACCCAGCCGCAGCCGCCCCGCAGCCGCCCTGCAGCCGCAGCTGCGGCCGCCGTCGTTGACGGCGCCCACCGCCCGACGACGCCGTCCCGATCAACGACGCCGTCCCGTACCGCCGTGCCCGTGAAGCCCGCGGGACGGAGACGACGGGGGCAGCAGTACGTCACCGCCCCACCATCCGCGCACGCGTTCAGCAGGGCTCCACCGCACGCGACGCCGGCCGCCCGGCGCGTCGAAGTGCCGCGCGCGCAGAGGGCGCCGGAGCCCGGCTGGCCTGCGCCGCTGTTCACCCGATCCGGCCTGGTCCCGCGCGATGCGGCGGCCGGCACGGCGCGGGCCCACAGCACTTGCGGCACGCCGCCGACGGCCGGCACCGGGGGCGGAAGCCGCCTCGGGCGGCGAGGCCGGACCGGCCGCCGGGGCCACCGGCACGGCCACGGCCGACGCGAGCCGGGGCCTGCGGGCCAAGGATCCTTGTGGGTCCGCCGGTACCGGCTCGGCGCATCAGCCGAAGACAGCCGGTCCCGCCCCCCGGGCGGTGCGCGGAGTCCGGCCGGTCCCGCCCCCCCCGGGCGGTGCGCGGAGTCCGGCCGGTCCCGCCCCCCCCGGGCGGTGCGCGGAGTCCGGCCGGTCCCGCCCCCCCCGGGCGGTGCGCGGAGTCCGGCCGGTCCCGCCCCCCGGCGGTGCGCGGGCGTTGCCGGGCGGTGTCCCGTGCGGACCCCGTGTGCGCGGCGTCCCCGGTGGCCCCGGGCCCGCGGCCACCGCCGCGTACGTGCGCTTGCCGCCGGCGGCTCGGCGCTACGCGACGGCGTCCTTTTCAGGCCCGGCGGGCGAAATCCTCGCCGGCATTCCTCCGATGCGGTCCGGCTCTGTCCCCCGAACGGCCGACAACGGCCACCCCCCTTTCAGAGGCCCGAACGGATGCTCTCACGCACCGCCCGGGCCGCCGATGCTGAGACGGACAGCGGAACACAAGCCGCAAGGAACGAAGAGTCTCGATGTTCCCCGCGGCGGTATCACCCCCGATGATCGTCGGGTTTCACGACGGGAGTAATCAGCTCGTGTATGCATACGCGATGGCGCAGCCTGGTTCCCTTTATCTCGGAAAGTCTGCAGAGCCTTCGTGCGGAGCAGACGAAGTCCTGCTCCAGACGGAAGCGGTGTCCATCTGTTCGACGGACGTCTCCTATTACCGGGGACATCTTTCGTCCCCGCTCTGGCCGCTGACACCTGGACACGAATACGTGGGGCGGGTCGTCGAGATCGGGTCCCGCCTGAAGGGCAGGGTGCGGGTGGGCGACCGGATGTCCTACTGGGGGCAGACAGACTTCGGCGGGATGGCGGAGTACCGCGCCATCCGCCCGATCCTTCCGGGGCAGACCGAGGAGACGGGGTACTTCACCGCCCGCGGTTTCACGGACGCGGACCAGGCGGCCGCCATCGTCCTTCCCGGGCACCTGCCCTCGGAGCTGGCCACCGCCGTGGAGCCGCTCACCTCGGTGCTGCGGTCCCTGCTCCTCAATCCTCCCCGCCCCGGGGACCGGTGCGCCGTGCTGGGAAGCGGACCCAGCGCCATTCTCGCCCTGCAGGTTCTGCACAAGGCCATGGGCGCCGACGTGATGGTCCTCGACCGGAATGCGGACCGTCTGCGCATCGCCGCCCGTCACGGCGCCGGCCAGGTGTTCGACCCGGTCGGTCAGGCAGAAGAGCTCATGGAGATGGCCGCCCGCGGGCACGGCGATGTCGTGGACTACGTCTTCGACGCCCTTCCCCACATCGAGTCGCCCGGCACCGGGCCGGACGTGCGGGAGATGGCGATGGGCCTGCTGCGGCCGGCCGGCACCTATGTGATCTACGGTGCCAGCGCCATACCCCAGCGGATCAGCACGTGGGCCATCCTCGCCAAGGGCCTGACGCTGCGCGCTGCCCCCTTCGACGTCGACGCGCTTCCGATGGCCCGCTCGGCCCGCATCCTGGAGATCGCGCTCCGGTACATGGCCAGTGGACTCATCGACGCGTCCCCGCTGTTCAGCGAGATCGTCGAGCTCCAGGACGAAGAGGCCGTCATCGACACCTTCGAGCGCTACGGTGCGGTCCATTCGATGAAGACGTGCATGCTCGCCGGCAGCAGCACCGGCCGGGCACAGATCGTCCGCGCCCGCTCCGCCGACCGCTTCGAGGCCGCGTCCCTCGAGAAGTTCTCGACCACCAGCAGGTGCCAGGCGGCAACTCCGGCATGAGCGCCTGAAATTTCCGTGCGGGCGAACGGCGAACGGCCAAACGCCGGCTCCATCACCCAGGGCATGAGGGACGGAAATGGACGAGCCTGAAATATTTTTGATCGTACGGCGCTTTACCGTGGGCGGCCTGGAACGGGTCGTGCTCCTGCTGGCCAATGAGATGGCGGCGCGTGGGCGCCGGGTACGGGTCGTCGTGCTGGAACCCGCCGGCCTGAGCGCGATGGTCACCGAGCTGCACCAGGGTGTTTGGCTCCATGTGCTGGCCGGCAGCCGGGCCACGAGACTGGCGAAGCTGCGGCGCCTGACCCGCGGGGGAATCATCCATCTGCACCTCGCCGAGGGCCGTGTGCACCCGGCCGTGCGCTGGGCCCTGCGCGGAAATCCCGCGGTGTTCGTCACCTACCACAGCGACTACAGCCCGGTGCGCAGCCCCTGGAAGAACCTCCTGGACCGCGTGATCACCAGTCGCAGCCGGGGAGTGATCGCGGTGTCGGAGGCGGTCCGTGACTTCTGCGTCGACCAGGTCCGCCTGCCCTCCCACGCGGTCACGGTCATCGAGAACGCTGTCCCCGAGCCCGTCATCGGCCGGGTCCGCATCGAGCGCACCGACGCCCTGACGCTGGTGGCGCTGGCAACGGTCAACCCCCACAAGAACTACCAGGGCCTCATCGAAGGCTTCGCCATCGCCCGGCGCCGCGGCCACAACGTGCGGCTGCGCATCATCGGAGACGGCCCCGCCCTGGCGGACGCCTTCGGTACGGCCCAGCGCCTGTCGGTGAGTTCGGACATCGATTGGTACGGCGCCCTGTGGCAGGCCTCGGTGGTCGACGCCCTGCTGGGCACCAGTGACGTCTTCGTCTCCGCCAGCCTCAACGAAGGCCTGCCGATGTCCGTGCTCGAAGGCCTGCAGCACGGCCTGCCGATGATCCTCTCCGACATCCCCCCGCACCGTGAAGCCGCAGGCGAGGCCGCACTGTACTTCGCCTGCCAGGCACCGGAGCAGTTTGCCGACCGGGTGGGCGAACTGACGGAGCAGCACTCGCGCCGGCGCCGTGCGGGCACCGCTCGCTCGCGGGCCTCGATGTTCGCACCCGCCACCTTCGTCGACCGTCACCTGGCCCTGTACGGGGCCTGTGCGTCCAACCCGGGTCAGGAGCCGTCATGAGAGTGCTGGTCACCGGCGGCGCCGGCTACGTGGGCAGTGTCGGCACTGCGCGTCTGCTGGAGGCCGGACACCGCGTCGTCGTCCTCGACGACTGCTCCACCGGCCATGCGGACGCCGTTCCGGAACAGGCCGATCTGGTCATCGGCTCGCTGCGGTCGGCAGCCGCCGAGGTACTGGCGAAGCACTCCTTCGACGCGGTCCTGCACTTCGCGGCCAAGTCCGTCACGGGGGAGTCGGTGGAAAAGCCCGGACACTACGGCGGATCGTCTTCTCCTCGACCGCGGCCACCTACGGCAACCCCGACCGCACGCCGATCGTGGAGTCGGACCCGACCCGCCCGGTCAGTCCCTACGGTGCCACCAAACTGGCCATCGACACCGCGCTCGCCTCCTGTGCGGACCTTCACGGGTTCGGCGGTGTCAGCCTTCGCTACTTCAATGTGGCCGGCGCCTACCGGGGCCGGGGCGAGCGGCACTCACCCGAGACCCACCTCATCGCCAACATCCTCGCCGTCCCCCTCGGCAGGGCCGACAGCGTACCCGTGTACGGCAGCAATTACCCGACCCCTGACGGCACCTGTGTGCGTGACTACATCCACGTCGTCGACCTCGCCGACGCCCATGTGCTCGCCCTGAAGGCGTGCGAGGAAGGCACCCACCAGATCTTCAACCTGGGCCGGGGCAACGGGCATTCGGTGCTCGACGTCATCGCGGCCTGCCGCGAGGTCACCGGGCATCCGATTCCCCTCACGGTGCACGACCGCCGCCCGGGAGACCCCGCGGTCCTGGTGGCCTGTGCGGACAAGGCCCGCCGCCGGTTGGGCTGGGAACCGAAGAACGACCTGACTGCCATGGTCGCCGCCGCCTGGCAGTTCGCACAGCAAGCCGGCTGACACCCGCCCGGACCTCCCCCCTCCACAGAAACGGAACGACATGTCCACCCATCTGCAGCTGCGCAACAGCGCCGCCGACGCCGCGCTCGCCACGCCGACGCAGAACCGGCGAAGGGGCACCACCGCGGGCTTCTCCTACGACTTCACCTGCCCCTCGCCGGCCACCTATCCCTTCCAGTGGGCCTGGGACAGCTGCTTCCACGCGATAGCCCTCGCCCACATCGACCCGCCCCGAGCCCGCGCCGAAATCGAATCCCTGCTGCACGGCATCGACGACGGATTCCTGCCGCACATGCTGCTGCGCCAGGAAGAACTGCGCCCCCAGGCCACCGCAGAATTCCGGATAGCACTGTGGCAGGGCTGGAAGTCCGTCACCCTGGCCCCTCCCGTGCTCGCCCGGGCCATCGAGCGCGTCTTCGACATCTGCCCCGACGAACAGTGGCTCGCCCGCGTTGTGCCCGCGGCCTGCCGCTTCTACGACTGGCTGCACGCCACCCGCCGCACCGCCTGCGGCCTGCTGGCCATCTACCAGCCCGACGAGTCCGGGCTGGACATGAGCCCGAAGTACGACGCCGCCCTGGGCGTACGCACCGGCCTGGACCCGCAGGTCTCGCGCAGCTGGCACGCCCGGATGAGGGAACTGCTCGACGCCTACAGCACCGACCGCCGGCCCACCGCCGCGCTGGGCGAACTGCGCCGCTTCCACTGGGCCGACGTGCTGTTCAACACCATCTACGCCGACGGACTGATCCGCCTGGGCCGCCTGGTCACCGCACGCGAAGACCTGGCCCACAACAACCCGGGACGCTTCGCGCAGCGCGCACAGCAGATCTCGGCCGCACTGCTGCGCGAATGCTGGAACCAGGAGGGGGGCGGCGTCTTCGACGACATCGACCTCGTGACCAAACGCCGGGAGCGGACCGTCACGATCAGCTCCCTGTTCCCCCTCATCCTGGAGTCCACCCCCGACAGCGCCGCGCGGCGCCTCATCGACGAACACCTCACGAATCCGGACGAGTTCTGGCTCCCGTACCCGGTGCCCAGCGTCGCGGCCGGCGAGCCCTCCTTCGACGCGACCTTCGCCACCGAGGGCATCTTCCGGGGCTCCAGCTGGATCAACCTGAACTGGTACCTCTACTGGGGTCTGCGCGAGCGAGGCGAACACGGCAGCGCCGCCGTCCTGGCACAGCGCACGATCGCCGCCGTCGCCGCCTCCGGCACCCGGGAGTGCTACGGACCCTACGACGCGGCCGGGCACGGAGCCCGGTCCTTCGGCTCGAGCACCCTCGTCCTGGACCTGATCGCCGCCGAGCCGGGCGCGGCCGTCCCCGCCACCCACACGCCCGAACCCAGCCCGCTGCCCATGCCCGTGCCGGCCGGGGAGCGCACATGACCAACTGGGGATTCATCGGAGCCGGGTCGATCGCCCGCAGCAGTCTGGCCCCCGCAGTACATCGCACACGCGGCTCGGTACTGCACACCGTCGCCGCCCGGGACGCCACCCGGGCCGCCGCCCTCGAACCGCACCGGGTCAGCACGTCCTACGAGCAGGTCATCGAGGACCCCGACATCGACATCGTCTACATCTGCCTGCACAACAGCGCACACCACCAGTGGGTCCTGCACGCCCTGGACGCCGGCAAGCACGTTCTGTGCGAGAAGCCGCTGGGCCTGTCCGCACACCAGAGCCTCGACATGGCCCGTGCCGCGATGCGCAGCCAACGACTCCTGGTCGAGGCGGCCTGGAACCGCTGGCACCCGCTGACCCGCGACCTGGAACGGCTGCTCACGCACGACCGGATCGGCACCGTGCACAGCGCCGGCGCCCACTTCGACTGGACCCCTCCGGGCAAGGACAACTACCGGCGCTCCCAAGCCCTGGGCGGCGGAGCACTCCTCGACCTCGGCTGCTACACCGCCGGCGCCGTCCTCGGCGCCTTCGCCTGGCAGCGGCCGCACGCCGTCCTCGCCGACGCCCCCCGCACCACCCCCAAGGAGGCCGACCTGCACACCGAGGCCGAGCTGCACTTCCCCACCGGCCGAGCACACCTCAGCGTCGGGTTCACCGGCGCCATGACCCAACGCCTCGACGTCCGGGGAAGCGCAGGACGATTCCGTGTGGACAGCGACGCGTTCACCCCCGGAGCCCGACCCGCACGAGCGCGCATCAGCGGACCCCAGGGATCCGAAGAACTCACCTACCCGGCCATCGACGCCTATCAACTCATGGTCGCAGACGTCGCCAAGGCAGCGAGGGGCGAGCCCGCCTACACCGTGCCGCTCGACCAGTCCATCGCCGTGGCCAGCACGCTGGACCGCATCCGGCTCACCACCACCCGCCGCGCCGCCGGCCGGCCGTCAAAGGAGACACCATGACCAACGCATTCCACACCGTCGTCGTCCCGGCAGCGGCATGGGCACCCGCATGCTTCCCGTCACCAAGTCCGTCCCCAAGGAACTCCTGCCGATCCTGGACACCCCGGCCATCGAACTGGCCGCCGCCGAAGCCGCCCACGCCGGCGCCAAACGGATGATCATCGTGTCCGCTCCGGGCAAAGACATGATCGCCCGTCACTTCCAGCCCAACCTCACCCTCGAACGCCGGCTCTTCGACAAGGGCAAGGGGGCACAGGTGGCCGCCATGCGGCGCACCGAAGACCTCCTGCAGATCGAGATCGCCACCCAGAGCGAACCGCTCGGCCTGGGCAACGCCGTCGCCTGCGCCGAAGAACACCTCACCAGCCAGGACGAAGCCGTCGCCGTACTGCTGCCCGACGACCTGATCCTGCCCAACGACATCCTCAGCCGCATGGCCGCCGTCCGGGAGCACCACGGGGGCACCGTGCTGTGCGCCTTCGACGCACCCCGGCACGCCCTGTCCGCCTACGGAGTCTTCGACCTGGCCGACACCGCCGATCCGCACGTCAAACGGGTGCGGGACATGGTGGGAAAGCCCGCCCCCCAGGACGCTCCGTCCACCTTCGCCTGCGCCGGCCGCTACCTGCTGGACCGCGCGGTCTTCGAACCCCTCAAGCACATCCCGCCCGGCGCCCGCGGCGAGATCGACCTCACCGACGCGATCGTCGAACTCATCCGGCAGGGACACCCCGTGCACGTGCTCGTCCACAACGGCAAGCGCCACGACATCGGCACCGCCACCGGAATGCTCTACGCCGCGATCGACTTCGCCCTCGAGGACCCCACCAACGGCCCCCGCCTCCACAACTGGCTGCAGTCCCGCCTCCTCGTCGGTGACACCGCCGACCGCACGGAAGAACTCATAGGATCGACATCGGACTCCTCGCCGGCATCCTCGTCACCGGCTGCTGGCTGCCTCAGCTCTACAAGTCCTGGCGCACCCGCTCGACCAGGGACTTCTCCTGGGGCTACCTCGCCTTCTTCAGCACCGGCATCGGCCTGTGGCTGCTCTACGGCATCCTGATCGGCGACCTCGCCCTCATCGTCAGCAACGGCATGACCATCACCCTCACCCTGGGCGTCATCGGCCTCAAGCTGTGGCTGGAGACCATCGGGGGGAGCAGGAACACCGGCCCAGGCGCAACCGTGTCCCCGGCCGCCGGCCCCGT
>NZ_JBIWPP010000036.1:37777-81588 GCF_044768335.1 Streptomyces sp. NPDC101151
GACCTCCGCAGCATGCGGTGACATCGCCGGCCTGAAGCTGTGGCTGGAGACCACCGGCCACAGCGCAACCGTGTCCCGGGCCGCCGGCCCCGTGACCTCCGCAGCATGCGGTGACATCGCCGGCCTGAAGCTGTGGCTGGAGACCACCGGCCACAGCGCAACCGTGTCCCGGGCCGCCGGCCCCGTGAGCGCCGCAGCACGCCATGGCTAACGCAGCCGGGCCGGACACCGTGCCGGCCCAGGCACGGCTGACGACGGCAGCCCCGCACGCCGCACCCGTGGTCGCCGCACTGGACATCGGCGGGACGAAGATGGCCGCGGCGATCGTCGAGACCGCCGGCCGCCGCCTGCACAGAGCACTGCGCCCCACCCCCGCAGACGGATCACCCGCCCGACTGGCCGCCACGCTCAGCGACTTGATCGACGAGCTGCGCACCTCCGCGTGGTGGCCCGCCGTGAGCGCGGTCGGCATCGGCAGCACCGGCCCCGTCGACACCTGCACCGGCACCATCACCCCCGTCAACATCCCAGGATGGCAGGCCTATCCCATCGCCGCCGAGGTCAGCCGCATGACCGCCGGACTTCCCGCCCGTCTGGCGGGCGACGCCGTGACCATGGCGCAGGGAGAACAATGGCTCGGCGCGGCCCGCGGCGCCGACAACGCCCTGTGCATGGTGGTGTCCACCGGGGTGGGCGGCGGCCTCATCCTCGGCAACGAGATCCACACCCCAACAACCGGGAACGCCGGGCACATCGGTCACATCAGCGTCGACATGAACGGCGACGTGTGCGTGTGCGGGGCCCGCGGCTGCGTCGAGACGATCGCCAGCGGGCCGGCCATCCTGCGGCACGCACTGGCCCGGGGACGGCGCCCACCCCAGGGCAGGGCCCCGACCACACAGGCCGTCGCCGCAGCAGCCGCAGCGGGGGAGGGGACAGCCCTTGCCGTCTTCGACCGCGCAGGCCGGGCACTGGCCGCGGCCATCGCAGCCACCGCCCACCTCCTCGAACTCGACCTGGCCGTCATCGGCGGCGGCGTCGCCCAGGCCGGACGCATCCTGTTCGACCCCGTCCGCGCCCACCTCGCCGACTACGCCACCCTGGCCTTCGCCTCCTCCCTGAAGGTCCGCCCGGCACTCCTGGCACAGGACGCCGGACTCGTGGGCGCCGCAGCGGCAGCCTTCGCCTGCCAGGATCCAAAGAAGCGGACACCGGGCCTTGCCCCGGGCTCCCCGCGGCCCCACAGCCCCATGCGGCCCTGCTGAGCCGCAGCAGACACCCCGGACGGCACCCGCCCCCCAACCCCCGCACGCGGGGCCCCGACCTGCTTGCGGAAGCGCACGCCAGGGTGCCTGCAAAGAGGCCCGGCGCCGGGCCCGCCGCGCACAGGAGTTCCCGGCATAAGGGGCAAAACCCTCTGCGCGGCTACGCTCCGACGCACCGAAGCCGATGTTTTTGTCCGACTGTGCCCGTATATGCCGATCGGAATGTTCCTCGCAGCCGGTGATGTGCGTCACCCGGCGCATGGCGTCCCTCGCGCCGGCGTCTGTGACGTCCGCGCCGATAAGGCAAGTTGAGGAGATCCGGCTCTCCGGGATCTTTCCCTCCCGGTCTCCGGGACGCAGGCAAGGGTTGTCCGCTCGGGTTTGCCCGTTTACGGTCGCGCTCATTTCCAGGGGATGCCGGCGCCGCTTCCCCGGACATGTCCATGGAGCACCCGTCCGGGTGGAGCACGACCGAGGGATCCACGGCTGGTCACCGGCCGGCCCGTGCGCAGCGCCCGCAGCTGCCGGGCAGCCCGGCTGGGCGGGCCCCCTCGCCGGCGCAGGAAAGGACCGCGCTATGCAGGCAAGAGGAAAGCACCGCCGCGTCACGCACACACAAACCGGCAGGCACCGACGCCCCGGAAAGGTCTCAACGGGCCCTGGGCTGACGGTCCTGGGCATCGGCGCCGCCGCACTGACCCTGCCGGCGATCGGCGCGGTCCCGGCCGCCGCCGCACCGCACAAGACCGTGGCGGGCACACACCCGATCACCCAGGCCGCCCGCTTGCCGGCCGTTCAGCAGCGGCGCACGACCTATGTCGTGGTCGCCGGGGACTCCCTGTGGGCGATTGCCGACAGACACGCGCTGCGCGGCGGCTGGAAAAGACTCTACGAGGACAACCGCACCCTCATCGGCGACAACCCCTCACTCATCCACCCGGGCGCGAAGCTCACCCTCAACGGCCGTGCCGGGCGGGCCCCTGGCACCGCGTCCGCGGACGGCCGGGCCGACCGGTCCCCCCACCGCACCGCCCCCGCGCCGGCAGGCAAGCCCTACCCCCACACCCTCGACGGCTGGATCCGCACCTCTCTCAAGATCATGGCCCAGCGCAAGATCCCCGGCTCGTACCAGGGCATCCACCGCACCGTCGTGCGCGAGTCCTCCGGCAACCCGCGCGCCATCAACACCTGGGACTCCAACGCCGCAGCCGGAACGCCCTCCAAGGGGCTCATGCAGGTCATCGACCCGACCTTCCGGGCCTACCACGTGCCCGGGACGTCGTGGGATCCCTACGACCCGGTCGCCAACATCACCGCCGCCTGCAACTACGCGGCCGCCCGCTACGGGTCCATCGACAACGTCGTCGGCGCCTACTAGTGCACGCCGCCCCCCCGGGCCGTCACCTGAGTTGTCTTGACACCGACTCTTTGCCGGTCTATAAAACGATCATCCTCGATGCGGTAATTGCCGGTACCGGGCCGATGTATTCCGGTGCGGGGACGGGTGTGTCACCGCGGCACGGATTGATGCCGGCGCGGAGGACACCGAAGCAATGCCGGTGATCCTCGGTTATTCGGGCCTGCTCAGTGCATCACAACATGTCACGGCAGGTTCGTCTGCCCGACCGGAGTGTATGCGTACAAGGCCCTGGCCGGCCGGTGCTGTCCGGCCGGAGCGGGAATCCGCGTGAGCCGCGGCCAACTGCCCTGCTGTGCCCTCTCGTTTCCTTCAGACCCTCCCGCGACGGCGCGGGCGTTCCCGGCCCGCACCGGCCCGCACCCGAGTGGGGGCGACGGTCAGGCAGGCGGCGGCCCGGTCGCAAGCGGTACGTGCGCGTGAGCGCGCGACAGCCGGTGCCGCAGTCGGCGCCGCGAGCAATGGGAATGCCGATGACTGAGATCAGGAATTTCGCATGCCTTGGTCCCTGTCCTGTGTCGACTCTGAGACTGCGCCTGCCGTGCGCGCCGAAGGCGCCGGTCATCGCACGCCGCGCGGTACGGGCCATGTTTCCGGAAAGCGCTGAATTCGAAGTCGCCGTGCTGATCGTTTCGGAACTGGTCGCCCACGCCGTCGACCATGGTGTTCCGTCCATCGTGCTGCGGGTGACCCGGCACTGTGATCGCGTCCGGATTTCTGTCGGCGATGGCCGCCCGGCCGCGAACGGCAGGGCGGCACGGGTGGCCTTGGAGATCACCCGGGAAAGCGGGCCGCGGCATGGATGCCGGTAGCGGCTTCGGCCGGGGGAGCGGGCCGGGGGAGCGGGCCGCAAGCGCAGCGGGCGCGCCCGCCCGCACCGATATTCATGCCTTGACATTGATGCCATGGCAATCCAGGCTGGTTGTCCGTAACCCCGGCCGGTGCACCGCGTGTTGGCTGCCGGCGGCACCGGACACGCACCGGAGTGTGAAACCGCCCCGGCCTCCCCGCCGCCTCAAGACCCGATGCTTCTGCCCCCGGACCGGCCAAGCGGCCGGCCCTGGGGCGGGAGACGGGCAGTGTCCCCCGCGCCGGGACACTGCCCAAGCGCCCCCTCGGCAACCGAACCACCGGCCCGAGGGGGCGCCTGACCTCCCACCCCCCGGACCCGGACCCGGACCCGGACCCGGACCCGGGGGGTGGGGCCGGCTGTCCGCCTTCGCGCATACGGGCTCCGCGGCCGCTTCCCGATGTCTTGACAACTACTGCCGCGGCATTCACGCTGAAGCGTGTCTCCAGGCAACGGTCTTCACGATCACCTCGGCTACTGGCTGCGCCGGCTCTCGGACGAGGTCGACCTCAGCTTCGAGCGCGCCCTCGCCGGCCATGGGGTCACCGTGGCGCAGTGGAACGTCCTCATCACCGTCTACCACGGCCGCGCCGGCAACATCCGCGCCGCCGCCAGGCACATCGGCATCGACACCGGTGCCGTATCGCGGCTGGTGGACCGCCTGGCCGACAAGGGCCTGGTGCGCCGCGCCCCGGACCCCGACTCCAAACGCAGTGTGATCCTCAAGCTCACCCCTGCCGGTGAAGAGCTCGTCCCGCACCTCATCGTGATCGCCGACCTCAACGAGGCCCGCTACTTCGGAAAGCTGGACGCAACCCGGCGCACCCAGCTCGAGGCATCGATCCGGGAACTGCTGGGTGAGACAGCCCCGTCACCTCCTGCCCCACCGCAGCGGGGCGCCCCGGCCGGCCACCACATGCCCGCGACGGTCCGAGCTGTCACCAAGGCCGTCACCCTGGCCAGGCCGCCGCAGGAGGTCTTCTCCTTCCTCGCCGACCCGGCCAACTGGCCGCTGTGGGCCGTGGCCGACGTCAAGGCGATCGAACCCGAGGGGGAGTCCGGCTGGTGGCGCGTGAGCACCCCGCGGGGGCCGGCCAGGCTCCGCATCCGCTCCCACCGCGAACTGGGTCTCCTCGACCATGACTACATCGAACAGGACGCCCGCTGGAGCGTGCCCGCCCGCGTGGTCCCCAACGGGGAGGGCAGCGAGTTCATGATGACCTTCATGAAGCCCCCCTCCTTCACCGACGACGTCTTCGACGCCCGAAGCGCCCTCATCGACACCGCACTGGCCGCCCTCAAGGACGTGCTGGAGAGCCGGACGACGGGCACACCCGGGCCGGGGTGACAAGGACCTTGGGCCTGTCCGCAAGAGCGCGCGGGAAAGGGGCTTACGCGGGGAAGGCGGCGCGCAGCTGCTCGACGGCTGCGGCATCGAGCCGAGCCGTGAGGAAGGCCAGCGTGTGCGGATGCTGCGCGCGCGGTGCGCCGGCGAGGGCGTCGGCGGTGACGGCGATGCGTTCGTGCGGGCTGATGTGGGGGAGCCGGTCGGCCGCCTCGTGCAGCCTGAAGTCCGCGCTCATGCAGGCGTGGAACGCTCCCGTGATCTGCGAGGCGACGTCGCGGTCGCCGGCGGCGCGGGCCAGTGCGGGCCAGGCGAGCGACTCCTCGGTGTGCAGATGCGCGAGATACCTGCTGATGACCTGGCTGAGCGCGAGGTAGAAGGCGTGGGCCGCCTCGGTCAGGTCGTCGGCCTGCGCCGAGACGATGTGGACACCGGCCGCCGTCAGCTGCTCGAACACCGGCTCCAACTGCTCGTGCTGGGCCTCGAGTTCCTCGACGATCTCCGGGGCGCAGGCACTGAGCACGGGGTGGACGAAGCGGTCCTCATGGCCGGTGTGTTCACGTAGTTCGGTGATCAGCTGCTGGGCGCGGTCCACCAGCGGGTGCAGGGCCTGCCGGGTCGGCTCGCTGCGGCCGGCGTCGGTGCTCAGAGCGAACAGCCGGGCCCGGTGCGCCTTGTGGACCGTGCGGTAGGGGTTGATGGTCCTCGCCATGCGGTGCTCCTGTGTGCTCGCCCGAAACCGCGCAGATGTCGTTGCCGGCGAGGGCTGTGGGGGATCGGTCAAAGGACTGGGCACCGCCGTGCACGTGCCGGGGCAGGGCCGGGGGAGGGCGCTTGCCTGCCTGCGCGGGCCGTGGTACGTACCCGTGCCAGGCCGGTGCGGCTAGGGGACGGACAGTGTTGCCCACGTGGCCTTGCCGGCACCTGTGCGGCGGTAGCCGTAGGTGGTGGCCACTGCGGCGACCACCAGCAGTCCGCGCCCTCCCTCTTCGTCGAGTCGAGGGGTCCTCCAGCAAGGAGGCACCGGGCTGCTGTCGAAGACGGAGATGTGCACACGGCCCTCACGGCGAAGGACACGCAACACGATCGGCGGGGCACCGTACTCCACGGAGTTGGTGACGAGTTCGGAGACCACCAGGGCCACGTCCTCGCTATGGCCCCATTGAGCCAGTACGGCGCCCACTGCGTGGCGTGCGATGGCCGGTGCCGTCCGGGCGGCCGGCAGATGCAAGGTGAGCGCGGCGGCCCACGAGGCGGGGGACACGGCGGGCAGCGGGGCGGAATGCAGGCCGGCGGACATCATCCACCCCAGTACTCACTGCGCCGGCTTCGCTGGGCCGGGATGCGCGGGCGCGGGCCGGGACGCTCTCCCGCGTGCATCAGTGCGGCGATCAGCAGATGCACCAGGGCGGCGGGCAGCAGTTTCGACGACTCGGGCGGGTGCACCCACCACACAGGCCCCTCGCCGGGAATGCTGGTGGGAGGCAGGGCCACCCAGGAACCGGGATGCAGCATCACCATGTGCTGCGCGGCAGGCAGCGGCCGGCAGTGCGGTGGCCGGTGCACCGTGGGGGTCACGGCCTTGACGAACAGCCATGCTCGGGCGGGAGTCGCCATGAGCGGGGCGGGGGCCTTGATGGTGAACAAGGCTTTGCGCAAGGCCCGGTACAGCGGCTGGGGGACCTGGAGCACGCCCACACCCTGCGAAATGATCACGGCCGGCCCCGCGTTGGGTGCCCTGCGCCACTGGCTCTTGATCGTCGGCGGGTAGTCGCTGGCACTCGCCCACCAGCGGTCGTCCAGCGGGTGAACCCCAGGTCTTGGACAAAAGCGGTGCCGGCAGCTGCATGATCCATCGCCTCGTGTGGAGGCCAACGGGAATATCCGGCCCAACAGGGAAAGAGACTCGACATTGTCGATCACGGTTCACCTCGTGACATCGGGAGCCGGCGCAGCACCGGCAGGCCGCTGCCGGACTCCTGGGGACAGCAGGTTGAAGGACCCGGCATGGACGGGGGAGCCCGCGTCGAGCAGTCGGGTCTGCCGGCACCGGTCGCTGCCACGGCGGCAGATCCACCCCGGCCAAGCAGAGCCGCGGCCTGCGCCCTTCGGTCCGACGTTCCCTTTGCCAGGGTTGGCCGGTTTTATAGACCGGCAGAAATGGCCTGTCAAGACGCTTTCCTCTGCTCGCACCCGCGGTCCGCCGGCCCGCCCGCGACAGGACAGCCGGCCGGGCCGGCCAACTCGTGTGCGCCGAGCCGTTGCTCGCCTTGCAGCGTTCCCGCCGCGCCCCCGCACCGCCAATCCCCAACAGGCAGCCATCCGGCCTGTGTCCACCCGCCGCCTCGGCCGGGGGAAAACTTGCCGGCTGTTGCTGCTGCGTGCGCTGCCCGCCGCACCACGGCGGCACGCCGGCATACCGGCGCAGCGAACTGCACGAAGGTGCAGATCCTGCACGGGCTCGTTGACGCTTTTGTGAAACACCTACCTAACATGCACGTATTCGGCCGGCCTGCACGGCAGGTATGCGGCCGGCATGCACGGCATGTATTCGGCTGGCACGCACGGCATGTATGGGGCCGGCACGCACAGACAGGGCACCTCGGTGAGATCCAAGGACATCGATTCCCGCCGCTGGTGGCGCGACGCAGTGATCTACCAGGTGTATGTCCGCAGTTTCCTGGACAGCACCGGTGACGGCATCGGAGACCTGGCCGGGGTGCGGACGGGGCTCGCCTATCTGAAGAAGCTGGGTGTGGACGGGATTTGGCTGAGCCCGTTCTATCCCTCGCCGCAGCACGACCACGGCTATGACGTGGCCGACTACCGTGACGTGGACCCGGTCTTCGGTGATCTCGCCGAATTCGACCGGCTGGTGGCGGCCGCGCGGCGGCTGGGCATCAAGGTGCTGCTGGACATCGTGCCCAATCACTGTTCCATCGAGCACCCCTTTTTCCGGGCGGCCCTGACCGCTGAGCCCGGCAGCGCGGACCGGTCCCGTTTCCACTTCGCCGACGGCCGGGGCCCGGGCGGCGCACAGCCGCCGAACAACTGGCATGCGATGTTCGGCGGTTCGGCATGGACCCGCATCACCGAGGCGGACGGCCGCCCCGGCCAGTGGTATCTGCACCTGTTCACGCCGGAGCAGCCGGACTGGAACTGGCGCAGTCCCGACGTCGCCGCGCATTTCGACCAGGTGCTGCGTTTCTGGCTGGACCGGGGTGTCGACGGATTCCGTATCGATGTGGCGGCCGGTCTGTTCAAGCACCCGGAGCTGCCCGACTCCCCGGACCCCGAGGCCGATGCCCGCACCCGGGACTCGGTCAACCCGCTGGCCTGGAACCGGCCCGAGGTGCACGGGGTGTGGCGGCACTGGCGGGCGGTGTGCGAGCAGTACACGGCGCGGGACGGCCGCGAGCGGCTGCTGGTCGGTGAGGTGTCCGTGCCCACCGCCCGTGAGCAGGCCAGGTACGTGCGCCCGGACGAGCTGCATCAGGCCTTCTTCTTCCAGCTGCTGTGCGCGCCGTGGAACACCGATGCCTTCCGCAAGGTGATCTGCGAGGCGATGCAGGACATAGCCGGCACGGGGTCGACGGTCACCTGGGTGCTGAACAACCACGACCAGGTCCGCACCGTCACCCGCTACGGCGAGCCGGCCCCGCAGGGCAGCCCGCTGGGGCCGGCCCGGGCCCGTGCCGCCGCGCTGCTGATGCTGGCACTGCCCGGCGCCGCCTACATCTACCAGGGTGAGGAGCTGGGGCTGCCCGAGGTCGTCGATCTGCCCGACGACGTGCTCACCGACCCGATCTTCCGCCGCACCGGCAGCCGTGCCCGTGTCCGGGACGGGTGCCGGGTGCCGCTGCCGTGGTCCGGACAGGCCTCGCCGTTCGGGTTCACCTCCGGCGCCCAGGACGTCAGGCCATGGCTGCCGCAGCCGCAGTACTTCGCCCAGTACGCCACCGAGCGCGCGCTGAGCGACACCCGCTCGTTCTGGCACCTGTACCGCGAGGGCCTGCAACTACGGCGCTCCCTGCCCCAGTTGGGGGAGGGCTCGCTCAACTGGCTGCACACGGCGCCGGGCGTCCTCGGCTTCGTCCGCGGCGGCAGCCTTGTCTGCGCCGTCAACTTCGCCGCCGCCCCCACACCCGCTCCGGCTGCCGGCACCCCCCTGCTGGCCAGCGGACCCTGCCCGCCCGGGGTACTGCCGGGTTCCACCGCCGCCTGGTGGATCAGCGACACACCCGGCCGGTGACCACCTCCATTTCTTCCCCCTCTTGTGACCGCTGCTGTGAAGGGACACCCGATGATGCGACGACCCGCCCCCCTGCTCGCCGGCTGCTCGGTGCTGGCCCTCGCGCTGGCCGCGACCGCCTGCGGGGGCGCCCCGGACCCCTCCGGCGCGAAGAAGCCGCTCAGCGGCCAGACGGTCACCGTGGCCGGCGTATGGACCGGCAGCGAGCAGAAGAACTTCCAGAAGGTGCTGGACGCCTTCGCCGCCAAGACAGGCGCCACGGCCCGCTTCGCCCCCACCGGGGACAACGTCTCCACCGTCATCGGCAGCAAGATCGAAGGCGGTGACGCTCCCGACGTCGTGATGGTCCCTCAGCTGGGCGTGCTGCAGCAGTTCGCCAGGAAGGGCTGGCTGAGAGCCCTGTCGCCCACGGTGAAGCACGCCATGGACACCAACTACGCCACCGCCTGGACCACCTACGGCACCGTCGACGGCACCCTGTACGGCCTCTACTTCAAGGCCGCCAACAAGTCCACCGTCTGGTACAGCCCCGACGCCCTCGCCCAGGCCGGCGTGAAGCCGCCGAAGACCTACGACCAGATGCTCAAGGCCGGCCACACCCTCGCCGACTCCGGGCTCGCCGCCTTCTCGGTCGCAGGTCAGGACGGCTGGACGCTCACCGACTGGTTCGAGAACGTCTACCTCTCCCAGGCCGGACCCGCCAAGTACGACGCGCTCGCCGCACACGAACTGAAGTGGACCGACGCCAGCGTGGTCAAGGCACTGACCGTGCTCGGCAAGCTCTTCAAGGACAGACAGCTGATCGCGGGCGGCGCGAAGGAAGCCCTCAACACCGACTTCCCCGGCTCGGTGGAGAAGGTGTTCGGGCCCAAGCCGAAGGCCGGCATGGTCTACGAGGGCGACTTCGTCGCCGGCGTCGCCCACGACCAGTACGCCAGGACCATCGGCAAGGACGCCGACTTCTTCCCCTTCCCCGCAGTCAACGGTGGCGAGGCGCCCGTGATCAGCGGCGGCGACGCCGCCGTGGTCCTCAAGGACGGCAAGAACACCGAGGCCGGCATGAAGTTCGTCGAATACCTCGCCACCCCCGAGGCCGCCGCCGTGTGGGCCAGGGCGGGCGGCTTCCTGTCCCCGAACAAAAGCCTCGACCTCGGCGCCTACAGCGACACCGTCACACGCGCCGTCGCCCAGTCCCTGATCAGCAGTGCGGACTCCGTCCGCTTCGACATGTCCGACCAGGCGCCGGCGGCCTTCGGCGGCACCAAGGGAGCGGGCGAATGGAAGATCCTGCAGGACTTCCTGCGCGACCCGTCCCACCCCAAGAAGACCGCTGCCAGGCTCGAGGCAGCAGCGGCAAAGGCCTACGGGAACTGACCGCCATGGCCACCCCGCCCGCACCCGGCCACCGTCGGGCCGGGGCGCCGCACACCGCGGCCCGCACCCGCTCCGCCCGGCGACGGGCACGGATCCTTGCCGCCGTGTTCGTCCTGCCCGCACTGCTGCTGCTGGGCGCCCTGGTCGTCTACCCGGTGCTGTTCTCCCTCGGCCGCAGCTTCTTCGACGCCTCCGGCACCCGCTTCGTCGGCGCCGGCAACTACACCGAGATGTTCCGCGACCCGGTCACCCTCAAGGCCCTGCGCAACACGCTGATCTGGGTGGGCGTCGCTCCCCTCCTGCTGACCGGACTCGGGCTCGTCCTCGCCGTCCTGGTGGAGAAGATCCGCTGGGCCACCGCCTTCAAACTGCTGATGTTCATGCCCATGGCGGTCTCCTTCCTCGCCGCCGGCATCATCTTCCGCCTCGCCTACGACGACGACCCGCACAAAGGCGTCCTCAACGCCGCCGTCGTCTCCGTCCACGACCTGGTCGAGCCGGCCTCGCCCTACCCCGCCGCCTACGCCCGCACCGGCCAGGACCTCACCCGCCACCACGACGGCTCCTACCGCACCCGCGTCCAGGTCTTCCCCGGCGACACCGTCGCCCTGCCCGTGATCGGCATCCCGCCCAAGGATGTGCCGCACGATGCCCGTCCCGCCCGCCCGGCCGCCCTGGCCCGGGCAGAACCGGACGAGGTACGCGGCGTGGTGTACCTCGACTTCAGCCCCGGCGGCCACGGAAAGCCCGGCCGGGTCGACGGCGGCGAAAGCGGCCTGCCCGGCACCACGGTCCAGCTCCTCGACGAAGGGACAACGGCAGCCACCGCCACCACCGCCGCCGACGGCTCCTTCCGCTTCCCCCGCCTTCGCGCCGGCCCCTACGTCCTGAGCCTGCCCGCCGCCGACTTCACGCCCCCCTACGACGGCGTGAACTGGCTCGGCCCCACCCTGATCACCCCCGCCGTCATCGGCGCCTACCTGTGGATCTGGACCGGCTTCGCCATGGTCCTCATCGGCGCGGGGCTGTCCACCCTGCCCAGGGAGACGTTGGAGGCGGCCCGCATCGACGGAGCCAGCGAATGGCAGGTCTTTCGCCGCATCACCGTTCCCCTGCTGGCCCCCGTGCTGACCGTGGTCCTGGTGACCCTGGTCATCAACGTGATGAAGATCTTCGACCTCGTCTACGTCATCGCCCCCGGTCCGGTCCAGCAGGACGCCACCGTGCTGGCCACCCAGATGTGGCTGGTGTCCTTCGGCGGCGGCAACGACCAGGGACTGGGCAGCGCCCTGGGCGTGCTGCTGCTGCTGCTCGTCGTGCCCGCCATGGTCTTCAACGTCCGCCGGTTCACCAGGACACAGCGTTGAAATCGGCCCGCCGCAGCCAGCGCAGCAGCCTCGTGCAGGCCTTCCTCGTCCTGATCGGCCTGGTCTGGCTCACCCCCGTGGCCGGGCTGCTCGTCTCCTCCCTGCGCTCCCCCCGCGACACCGCCACCGCGGGCTGGTGGACCGCACTGGCCCACCCCGGCCATCTCACCGCCGCCAACTACACGGCCCTGCTGGGCAACGCCGGCATCACCCGCGCCTTGTGGAACACGGTCCTGATCACCCTGCCGGCCACGTTCGCCGTCGTAGCCATCGCCGCCCTGGCCGGCTACGCCTTCGCCTGGCTGGACTTTCCCGGCCGCGACCGGCTCTTCCTCCTCGTCGTCGCCCTGCTGGTCGTCCCCGTCCAGGTCGGCCTGCTGCCGGTGGCCAAACTCTTCGGACAGCTCGGGCTGTTCGGCACCGTGCCCGGGGTCGTCCTCTTCCACGTCGCCTACGGACTGCCGTTCGCGGTGTTCTTGCTGCGCAACTACTTCGCCGAGATACCGAAGGAGATGCTGGAGGCGGCGCGGATGGACGGCGGCAGCGAATGGCGCATCTTCCACCGGCTCGTCCTGCCCCTCGCACGGCCCGCGCTGGCCAGCCTGGCCGTCTTCCAGTTCCTGTGGGTGTGGAACGACATGCTCGTGGCCCTGCTGTTCGCCGACAGCTCCGCCCAGCCCCTGACCGTGGAACTGCAGTCACAGATCCGCCAGTTCGGCAGCAACATCGACGTCCTGGCCCCGGGCGCCTTCCTCTCCCTGATCGTGCCCCTCGTGGTGTTCTTCGCCTTCCAGCGGCACTTCGTGCAAGGCGTCATGGCGGGCTCGGTGAAATAGACCGCTTCCCAAGAACAGAGCGGGACCGAGGTCTGTTGCCATAACCCACACTCAGCCGCGTGGCCCGAACGGTGTGGGGCCCGCTGGTTGCTCGTCGCGGCCGACAGTGCGTGCTCGCAGGCTCGCGCCGGATGGTTCAGGGTGAAGATTAGGGGTCTTCCCCAGGGCCGGCCCGCCCGCATGCAAGGCATGGTGAGACAACCCCGCCAGCAGGCGGGCGCGGCGCGGTGGGGCCCCGCCGGAGGTCCGGGCCGCTGCCTGCAACCGGCGGGCCGCTGCGCGTGCGCAGCACCGCGGGCCCGCTCCGGGCCAGGTTGCGCCGATGAGTCCGCAAGCCGGACATGCCCGTTGCCGGCCCCGGCCCCGCAGTCCATGCGCCGCTCGCGGCCATCAGCCTACGTAGATGACGACCTGCGCCCCTAGCGCGTGACGGCGAAAGGCCGCCTGTGGCCCAGCACAAGACCGATCTGCCTGTCCCCGTCCACCTTCGCCCCCAGGAGGCCGCAGATCTGCCAGGAGTCCTGGAGTTGATCAACGAGATGCGGCTGCCGGGCGAAGCCGTTCTCCGCCCCGCTGCGTACCAGCACCTGACGGCCCAAGGCCGGGTGACGGTGCACGTCGGCATGGACCCGCTCGGCCGCGTGCTCGGAGCCATGGGCACCTCGCTACGGGCGGGCGACGGCAGCGGGCTCATCCACTGGCTCTACGCCCGGCAGGACGCCCCGCACATCACCGCGGCCCTGCTCTCGCAAGCCTGCACCACGCTGGGCCCGCGCCGCCTGTATGCCTTCAGCGAGCCCGGCCCCTCGGCCCTGGCAGCCGTGCCGGGGCTCCCGATAGGCCACCGCTACCGGCTTGCCGACGCCCTCATGGGCGCACGCTTCATACCCTGCTCCTCCCAGCGTTTCCTTCTCCTGGACGACCTGACGTACCTCGAGCAGCCTGTGGCCGCGAGGGGCGGTGAACCACCGACAAAGGTCACTGCCCTGGGGCGCAACCGCGGCTGGCTGCTGGCCAAACGCCAGGGCAAGGCCGTGGTGGCCTCCGCGGTACTGCTGGCTCCGCGAGAAGGCACCGCGCTGCTGTGGCAGTTGCACGTATCCTCCCGCCACCGCCGCCGAGGCATGGGCAGCCGCCTGCTGGGCCAGTGCCTGGACCTGGCCGACGCCAACGGCGCCCAGCGGGTGGCCGCCTACGCCGACCGCGACGACAGCGCCCTGTACCACATGCTCCTCGCCCACCACTTCTGTCTGGTGGACACCCTGGTCGCATACCGGCGCGGACCCTGAGATCACCTTCTCTTTCGGGTGTCTGCCGACGGGCTGGGCCGGTTCTCGCTGCCTGATGTGCCTGATGTGCCTGATGGTCTGCCCGTTGATGCGGGATTTTCTCGCCCGTGGATGCGTTCGGGGCGGGACGGGCGGGGCGGGCCGATGATGACCGGGTCCGTGGGTGATTTGAGCGAGGGGCCGTGGAATGGCGAATGTTGTGCTGGTGCATGGGTTGTGGGTGGACGGATCCAGCTGGCGCCTGGTGATGCGGGAGTTGATGGACCGCGGCCATCACGTCACGGCGGCACAGCTGCCGCTGACGTCGTTGTCGGATGATGTCGCGGCGGTGCGGCGGGTGCTTGCGCAGCAGGACGGCCCCGTCGTCCTGGTGGGGCACTCCTACGGCGGTGCGGTGATCTCGGCGGCGTCGCACGGGGCGCACGCGGTGTCCGCCCTGGTGTTCGTCGCCGCCGTGGCGACGGGCCGGGGCGAGGCTGCCGAGACGGTGCTGGGACGGTTCGCGCCCTCGGAGGGGCTCGGGGCCCTCGTGGCCGATGCCGAGGGCTACCTGACCATGGACCGAGACCGCTTTCCCGCCCTGTTCGCCGGTGATGTGCCTGCGCGCGAGGCGCAGGTGATGGCTGCCTGCCAGGTACCGGCGGCCGGCGCGTGCCTGGCGGAGCCGGCCGGCGGGGCGGGCTGGCACGAGCGGCCGTCGTGGTACGTGCTGTGCACCCAGGACCGTACCGTCACCCCGCAGGCCCAGCAGGCGATCGCCGACCGCATCGGCGCCACCGTCATCACCGCCGAGGCCAGTCACGCCGTTGCGATCGCACGGCCCGCTGCCGTCGTCGAAGCGATCGAATGCGCAGCGCTCACATGGGTGTGACGCGCTGAACCACCCCTTTCGGGTCACCAGCCGGCAGCCGGGCCGACCCATTCACGCCCCCGCCATCGGCCCGGCTGTCCTTCCCCCCGGCACACCGCGCACCCGCCCGGCCGTGCCCGGGCTGTGCTCACGAAAGGCGAGTGGGCGGTATTCCGGTGGCCGTGGCCAGGCGGAGGATCTCCTGGGCGAGCCGTCCGACGTCCTCCCGGTTGAGCAGTTCGGCGATCTCCTCCACGGGCAGGCGTCCGTGGACGGCCTGTGCCGCGGCATCCGCCAGCTGGTTCGTCACCTGCTGGAACTCCTTGCGCAGTTCACGCAGTTCGGCCTTGAGGAGGATCGCGTTCACCCGTGTGCTGAGCAGGAGGGCGTCCAGGGGCTTGGGCATGTAGTCCTCTGCTCCCAGCTCCAGACAGCGAACGACGCTGTCCATCTCGCCCAGCGAAGAGATCATGACGATCGGGGTGTCGCGAAGCCGGGAGTCCTTCTTGATGACCTCGAGCGTGGAGTAGCCGTCCATGTCCGGCATGAGGATGTCCAGCAGGACCAGATCGAAGGGGGCCTGCCGCAACAGCTTGAGGGCTTGCCGGCCGTTGTCGCACATTGCTGTCTCCAGGCCGGCCAGTTCGAGCCGGTAGGTGAGCATCAGCCGGCTGATGCGGTCGTCGTCGACCACAAGGACCTGGGCTCTTCTCCTGGTCATGTGACGGCTCCTGACGGCTGGACGGCCCGGTCCCGGAAGGGGCCCGGCAGTCGGCATGCCTGCTTGTACCGGGCAACCGCGTCACCGGGGCCTGTGTCGGTCCCGGGCCCGTTCAGCTGCGCCACCTGTGGGTGGCATGTTCCGGGCCGTTGACGTGGTTGCACGCCGGCCTTCAGCGTTCCGCGCCGCCCCCGGGCGTGCTGTCGTCCATCCGGCGGGTCTGGCGGGGGAACGATCCGGCTCCGTCGGGGGGACACCCCTCACGCACCGCCGGCGGCGGTCACGACCCGGCGCGGCCGGCGCGTTCGCTCACAGCGCGGCCGACGAGAGCCTCACCCCGTCGCCGGGCGCCCCGCAATGACGCCCTGCGCGAGCATCAGCTTCCTGTCCTGCACGGCTTTGCGCGCGATCAGGTAGGAGGCTTCCACGGCGTGGGCGAGGCGGGCGGCCAAGGCCAGGTCGCCGGCGCCGGCCAGGGTCTCCAGCTGCTGACACAGGGAGGTGAGCTGTTGCAGACCGAACGTTGTGCCGTTGGACTTCAGCGTGTGGGCGGCCCGGTGCACGGCCGGTGCGTCGGCCTTCTGCATGCCGTGGCGCAGGTCGTCGATCAGACGGGGCGAGTCGTCCAGGAAGGCGTTCATCAGGGCGAGCGCGGCCTCGGCGCCCAGGGAGTCGGCCAGTGCCTGCACGGCGGCGGGGTTGATGACCTGTGCGGGGGCGGCCAGGGCTGTCCTGGGCGGTGAGGCGGGTGCGGGTTCGGTGCAGCCGTGGCTCGGATCGAGACGGGCGAGGGCGTCGGCCAGGGTGGCCAGGGCGAGGGGCTTGGTGAGGTAGTCGTCCATGCCGGCGGCGATGCACGCGGCGCGATCCTCCCGCATGGCACTGGCGGTCAGGGCGATGATGCGCGGCCGCCGGCTCTGCGGCCACCGACGGTGGATCGCCCGGCAGGCGTCCAGACCGTTCATGACGGGCATGTGGATGTCCATCAGGACGACGTCGTAGGGCGTGCGGTGCAGGGCTTCGAGCGCCTGGGCCCCGTCCCCGACCGCATCCGCCGAGTAGCCGATCTTGGCCAGCATGCGCAGGGCGAGCTGCCGGTTGAGACCGTTGTCCTCGGCCAGCAGGATCCGCAGCTGCGCCGGCCGCCGGGCCGGTCCCGGCTTGACCACCGTGCGCGGCACCTGTGCCGCCTGCTGGGGCACCAGTGCCCGGCACAGGCTTGCATGGAGCTGCGCGGCCTTGATGGGCTTGGTGTGGTGGGCGCAGAAGAGTGCCAGGTCCTCGGGGCGGGTGCCGGGCTTGCACAGGGACGTCAGGAGGATCATCGGCAGGCCCGGGCGGTGGCGGCTGATCTGCCGGGCGAGGGCGACGCCGTCCATGCCGGGCATCTGCATGTCCAGGACCGCCACATCGAAGGGGTCGCCGTCGCGGATCCGCGCCAGGGCTTGTTCGGGCGATCCGCAGGCACCGACCTGCATGCCCCAGGCGTCGGCCTGGTGGGCGAGGATCATGCGGTTGGTCGGATTGTCGTCCACCGCCAGCAGGCGCTTGCCGCGCAGCGCGCTGAGCGCCTCGGCGGGCTGCGGTCGCGGCGGCGGTGAGGCGGCTGCCCGGGCGGCGATGGTGAAGTGGAACGCCGAACCGTGTCCGGTGGCGGAGTCGGCCCAGATGGTGCCGCCCATCAGTTCCACCAGATGCCTGCTGATGGCCAGACCCAGACCCGTGCCCCCGTAGCGGCGCGTGGTGGAGGAGTCGAGTTGTTCGAACGGCTCGAAGAGCTGCTGGATCCGGTCACCGGGGATGCCCACTCCGGTGTCGCGGACGCAGAAGTGCACGTCAAGGGCGCCTTCCGCGCCGCCGGTGGGCGCTCCCGGTGACGGGGCCGTGCGGCTGTCGGGCCCGCGCGCGGCCTCGGCGGGCCCGCGGGGCTCGGCACGGGTGACGGTCAGCACGATCTCGCCGGCGTCGGTGAATTTCACCGCGTTGCCGAGCAGGTTGACGATGATCTGCCGCAGCCGCGGCCCGTCCCCGATGATCTCTGCGGGCAGGTTCGGGTCGATGACGTAGGCCAGGTCCACGTCCGTCTTCTTGTGGGCCTTGGGGGAGACCAGGTCGAACGCCGACTCGATGCACCGGCGCAGGTCGACCGGCATGTGCTCGAGCTCGAACTTGCCCGCCTCGGACTTGGAGAAGTCCAGGATGTCGTTGATGATCGTCAGCAGGCTGTCGGCGCTGGTGTGGATGTTCTCGGCGAAGTCCCGCTGTTCCTCGTCCAAGGGCGTGTCCAGCAGCAGCTCCGCCATGCCCATGACCGCGTTCATCGGGGTGCGGATCTCGTGGCTCATGCTCGCCAGGAACGCGCCCTTGGCCCGGTTGGCGCTGTCGGCCGCCTGCGCCGCCGCCGTGAGCGCCCGGGCGGCGATCTCACGCTCCCGTACCCGGCCGAGCTGGCCGATCAGATCGGCGATCAGGGCCAGGTCCGGCTCGCTCAGCTGCTCCAGGCCGGCGGTGAAGAACTCCACCACGCCGCAGCTCGCCTGGTCCACGAGGACGGGGAACGCCACCGATCCGACCACCGGGCCGGGGTGCGGCAGGACCTCGGCCCACTGGGCCGCCGGCTCCAGCGGCTGCGGGCCGTGCGGCACACCGGTGGCGTGGGCACGCACGGCGACGGGGGAGACGGTGCGCTCGGCCAGCTCCCGGGCCCCGCAAGGCAGGGGCGCCGACTGCGCCCGCGTGCACCACAGGGGCGAAGCCGTGAGCGGGCCGGCATCCGCCTGCGCGGCGGCCTCGTCGACGGCCGTGGCCGTGTAGGCGTGGGCGGCGGGCCAGTCCATGTAGTCGCAGATCAGCGGCAGCCCCTTGGCCAGGGCTTCCTCCCAGGTGGCCGCCGTGTTCGCGGTGGTGGCAACGCCCTGCAGCAGGTGCAGGGAACGGGTGCGCTCCCGCAGTTCCGCCGTGCGCACCCGTACCTCGTCCTCCACGGCGCTGTAGCTCTCCTGCAGCCGGCCGACCATGGTGTTGAACGTGGCCAGCGTGGTGATCTCCTCCTGGCCCTGCACGCCGGCCCGCCGGTGCAGGCGGCCGGCGGCCCGCTTCCTGGCGGCCCCGGCCACCCCGGAAAGACGCCGGACGAAGCGGCGGGAGAGCAGCGCGGTGAGGGCGCCGATCAGCGCCAGCCCGACACCGATGATCACCAGCAGTACCGTGTTGTGCGTGTGAACCACCTCGATCCGCGTGCGCAGCATGTGCTCTTCCCGGTCGACCATCGCCTCCCACAGCCGCGCATGGGCCCGCACTGCGTTGCCGGCCAGCTCCTGCGCGCCGGCGGGGACCGCATCGGCCGCCCTGCCCGGTGCCCCCTGCGCCCGCGTCGCGCCGACCAGCGCATCGACCGAGGCATCGGCCAGCAGCGGCGCCGGCGCGGACCTGAGCGCGGTGTCCTTGCCGGTGGCGGCGGCCGCGCCGAACGCATGGTCGAGGGCGTCGTCGAGCCGGCCGAGCTGCACGGTGAGCAGGTCACCCGCCTGGCGCGGACCGGCGGCCCGCGCGGAGGTGCCCGCGCTCTGCTCGGCAACGAAGACCTCGTCGCCGAGCAGGCTGATCCGGTTCACCAGCTGCGGTTCCAGCGTCAGCATCGCCGCACCGGTGTAAAAGGTGTCCAGCCGGGGATCGAGACGGAGCCTGGACACATCGCCCAGGTACGCATAGAGCGCCAGCACATTGCCGATCAGCTGGGCGGTGCCGTCCGCGCTCAGGGCATCCACCGGGCCGGCCGCCTTGACGCCGGCCCATTCGCCGGCCAGCTTGGCCGGCGCGAGCTGCTCCTTGCCCTCTATCTGCAGGGCCGCACTCAGCTGCTGCTGCAGAAGACCGCCGGACCCGGTCAGACGCGCGAAGTCCCTGTCGACCGCCGTCCGGGCCGCGGCGATCTGCGATGTCTGCGGCCGGCCGTGGGCGGCCCGGGTGGACAGCGAACGGTATTCGAGCAGGTCCAGGGTCAGCGCGCTCAGCGGGCGCAGGAAGGCGGTGCCCCGCAGCTCGCCCCTGGCGGCGTCGACGCTGCTGTTTTCCTGGTTGACCAGATAGAGGGCCGCCACGGTCAGCGGGACGAGGAAGGCCAGGGCGAGGGCACCGAGCCTGTGCCAGATCCGCCGGGCGCGCCCGTGTCCGCCGGACGGCGGTGGCTGGTGTGCCACTGGAGCCCGGAAAGCCAGACGATCGTGGCTCCTCACAGGTGTACGCCCCTCAGCGGCTCGCGGGCCGGCCCAGTACCTGCACCGGCCTGCTGCTGACTCACCAGTGTGCGGCAAAGAAGTCACGCTCGCATGTGACGCCCGCGGACGCGACCGTCGGCACGGCGGTGGCGGGCCGGGGACCGGCCCGGTCGCCGCCGTGCCGGCGGGGGTGGAGAAACGGCCGTCGCCGGGCGCCGGGGCGACGGCATCCCGCGCGGCATCACGGGCGTCGGGCCGCAGGGGCCACGGGGCGGACGCGGCGCCGCGGGGCGCGGCCGGGCAGCGAAACCGCTGCCCGGCCCTGGACATCAGCCCAGGCCGCAGGTCTTGCTGCACGCCCGCCCCGGACCGGACGCGTTCCGGAGCGGCTGCGCGGCGAGCCGCTCGACGAGGGGGGTGGCCGCGCAGCGTGTGGCGATGCCGAGTGCCTCCTGCTCGGCACGGGCCGCCTCCTGCCCGCGGCCCGCGGTCCGCAGGGCGGCACCGTAGTCGGCGAGCGCCGTGGCGTACGCGAGGCGGGCGGGGCTGGAGCGGAGCCGGTTCACGGCTTCGGCGAGCCGGTCCAGGCCTCCTGCGGCGGGGTCCTGCAGCAGCCCCAGGACACCCAGCGCCGTGCCCCAGGCGCGCGGCGCGCTCCAGTTGCGTGCCTGGCGCAGGTTTTCGTAGGCCATGCTCAGCGCCTCCTCGTCCCGGCCGAGCGCGTGCAGGCACAGGGCCGCCTCGGTCCGCCACGGGACCAGGGCGGGGTTGGCTCCGCCCGCTGCCTCGAAGGCGCTGCCGGCCGCCAGGGCCTCCTGCAGCGCCTGCTCGCACTGGCCGTGCAGGCGCAGCAGTCGGCTGCGGCTGCACGGCAGGGAGGACTTCAGCGCCAAGGTCGCCGGATTGGTGCAGTGGGCCCAGGCCAGGGCCCGTTCGGCAGCGGGCAGGCGGCCTTGTGCCATCAGGATGTCGGCCCACAGCGGGCCGAGGACGAAGCGCAGCGGCGTCGGCGAGCTCGCCTCGGCGGCGTGGACCGCCTGCTGCGCATCGGCCTCCGCTTCGGCCAGCTCACCGCGGGCCAGCCTGGCCATCGCCCGGTAGGTCAGCGCCTGCGCCAGGCTGTGCAACGACCCCGTACGGCGGATTCGGTCCAGTGCCCTTGCGATGCTGTCCAGGGCTTCTTCGCGGTCCGCGCTGATCAGGACCAGCCAGGCGAGGGGGAGGGCGACATCTCCGCCGGTTTCCTGGGCAAGGTCGCCGGAGACGGAGCCGTGCGTCGCCTGCAGGGCGCGCAGCACCGCACGCGGGTCGCCCAGGACGGCTTCGTGGCCGGCGATCACACAGTCGAGGGCCTTGCCTCCCAGCGTCGGGTGTCTTCGCTGGTGCCGGGCGTGTGCCACCTGCCGCAGGATGTCGTGGCGCATCTCCGGCCGGCCGGGCTCGTAGAAGGGGATGCTGAAAACGCACGCCCGCAGGTGATGCAGCAGCTCCGTCTCGTCGTCGGGTGTCTCGCCCAGGGCGCCGGTCCACACCCGCAGGGCCTCCTCGCTGCGGGCGCTCAGAAGCAGCGCGCGGCCGAGCGGGAGCGCGATCTGCGCGTGCCTGTGCGGCTGCACGCCGCCCGGCTGCCGCTCGGGGGCAAGGGTTTCGACCGTGACCGCGGGATCCGCCAGCCGGGCCGCCCGGCCGAGCGCGCACAACAGGACGGGCATCTGCTGCTGCGCGGCGGGTTCCTCCAGGCACCGGCGCAGATACACAAGGGCGGCCTCGGGCGATCCGCGTGCCTGCGCGGCCTGCCCGGCCCGCAGCAGGAGCCGGGCCGCCTCGGCGTCAGCGCCGGGCGGTGTGCGCAGAAGATGGACGGCCGCCTCCTCCACGGGCCGGCCTTCGGCGTGCAGCAGCTGTGCGGCCCTGCGGTGGCCCGCGGAGCGCTGGTCGGCGGGAAGGGCGTCGTAGAGGGCGGTGTGCAGCAGCGGATGCACGAATCCCAGGTGCTCCCCCTCGCCCTGCCCGCGCCGCTCCAGCACACCGGCATCCTCCAGATCCCGCACCGCGCTCCGGGCCGCCCCGGGCGCCAGGCCGGCCAGGTGAGCGGCCACGGCCGACGGGCAGCTGCCCCCAAGGACGGCCACCGACTCGGCCAGGCTCCCGCACGGCGCGGGCAGCCGCCGAACAGCCGCCAGCATCCGGTCGGTGAGGGTGCGGCTGCTGTGCGCGCCGGTGCGCCTGGCACCCGCCGCCGTATCGGGCGCGGGCTGCTGGGCCGCCAGCGCCCGGGCGAGGTCTTTTGCGAGCAGGGGATTGCCCCCGCAGGCCTCCCGGTACGCGTGCGCCCAGGCCGCAGCCGTCTGCCGGGGCGTCGCGGACCGTGCGAACTCCTCCTGCATGATCGATTCGATCGCCTCCGGGCCCAGGGGCGGCGGATACAGCACCTGGCCGGCCGGATGAAACATGATCGTCTTCAGCGGGCCGTCCGCAAGGAGAGCAGGGGGATGGGCGGGCTCTGTCCTCACCGCCACGACCACACAGCACGGAAGCTGTTCGATCCGCTGCACCAGGTGTGTGAGGAACTTCAGCGAGGCGAGATCGGCCTCGTGCAGATCATCGATGAGCAGGGCCAGCGGCCGGTCGCCGCACAGCTCGCAGACGAGGCGGAAGAGGCTGTGCGAGACGCACGGCCCGCCGTCCGCGGCCTCGGGCGCAACGGCAGCATCCAGGGCCCGCGCGGCCTGATCCCTCACGTCCCCGGGCTGCTCGTGCCAGTCCTGCCGCTCCTGCCGGTCCTGCCGGTCCATGGTGCCCGGCCGTCCGGCGAGGGCGGCGAACAGCTGCCGTGCCACGGCGAAGGGAACGTCCCGCTGGAGCGGGCCGGCCCGGGCCAGGGCGACCTGGAAGTCGGGCATGGCCAGCGCGCGTGCCTCGGCCAGCAGGCGGCTTTTGCCGATGCCGTCGGGCCCCGCCACGATGACGAACCGGCCGCTGCCCGACCGCGCACGGGCCAGGCTCGACGCCAGCACACCACGCTCGGCGTCTCGTGCCCGGAGCCCGCCAGCGATGGCCATGGCCCCAGTATGCGGGACTATGTCCGCCGTCCCGTACCGAGGCCCGCACAGTTCCCCCGGCAGTCATTTCCGTGTATATCGATACAAAGGGGGCACGGGGTGTGGAGTGGAGAGGAGGCTGTCTCTGTCGAACACCGATTCCGCCTTTGTCGGCCGCGGGCCGCAGATGGAGCAGCTGCAAGCCTGCGCCTGTGCTGTGCGCACCGGTGTGCCCTGGGTCGTGGCCGTGACGGGCGAAGCGGGCATCGGCAAGACCGCGCTGATCCGCCGGCTGACGGACGGCCTCACCGGCTTCGACGTGCTGTGGGCGTCCTGCGACGCAACTGAACAGGACTACGCCTGCGGGGTGCTCGGCCAGCTCGCCCGCAGGCTCGCCTCCGGCTCGCCGGCAAAGGCAGCGCTTGACGCCGAAGGCGTCCTCGCCGACACCGCACCGGTGGCCCTGGGGTCCGCACTCGTCACTGCCCTGACCGCCGCCCAGGAGCAGGGCCCGGTCGCGGTGGTGGTCGACGACGCCCAGTGGGCGGACGCGGCGTCGATGGCGGCTCTGGGATTCGTGGCACGCCGCATGTGGCGGGAGCGGATCCTCATCGCGCTGACCGCCCGCAGCGACGCCGGCGCCCTGACGGACCCGGCGTCGGCGACCACCGAACCGCGCTGGCAGCGCATGGCCGCAGCCAGCGAGCACAGCCTGCTGATCCCCCTGACCGGCATGGGGGAATCAGAGATCGCCCAGCTGGCGCAGGCCGTGGGCGCCGGTCCGCTCAGCGCGGCGGCCGCCGGCCGGCTGCGCGCCCACACCAGCGGCAACCCGCTGTACCTGCACTCCCTGTTCACCGAGGTTTCCGGCCGCGACCTGGCCGACCTGCACCAGCCTCTTCCCGCACCGCAGTCCCTGGCGGCCGCCATCCGTTGCGGTCTCGACCACCTCGCGCCCGACAGCAGGCGCCTCATCGAGGCCCTGGCGATCTTGGGAACGCAGGTGCCGTTGCCGGTCGCCGCACAGATCGCCGGAGTGGCCGACCCCACGAAGGCACTCGGACAGGCGCTCGGCACGGGCCTTGTCCAGTGGCGGCCCAGCGAGCCGTCGACCCCCCTGCGGATCATGCACGTCGTGCAGCAGCAGGTCATCGTCCAGGCCATCCCCCCCTCCCGGCGCGCAGCGCTGCACGCGGCAGCCGCATCGCAGGTGGATGCGGACGCGGCCTGGGGCCACCGGGTGGCTGCCGCCGAACGCGTCGATGCCCGCCTCGCGGCCGAACTCGAGGCGGAAGCCGACCGGCTCCGCGCCGGCGGCCAGCTCTCCCGCGCCGCCACCCTCCTGCTGTGGGCCGCCGACCTGTCCGACAGCCGGCAGCAATACGATCGCCGCCTGCTCACCGGCGCCGTCCGCGCCCTGCTGGCGGGAGACCATGCACGCTGCCTCGGCCTGGCAGAGGCGGTGGAGTCGTGCGAGGCCTCCGCCGCGCGGTCCTGCGTCCTGGGCGGGATCGCCTACGCGCAGGGCGACCTTTTCAAAGCGCAACCGCTTCTTGCGGAAGCGATCGAGGCCGCACAGGCACAGGGCGCGGGGGAGGTCGCAGCCCTGGCCTGCGCCCTGCTGGGAGCCGCCTACAGCCGGCAGCACCGCACGGACGCCGCACTGCCGCTGCTGCTGCGGGCCGCGGGACTCGACCTGCCTGAGCCCCGGGCCGTCAACTACGCCCGCCACCTGCTCGCCCTGGCCACCCAGAGCCTGGTCTCATCCCCCGCACGTCCCGGTACGGCCCACCCGGCCGGCACCGCCCACGGACCGGTCGGCCTGGCCGCGAGCCTCCTGCTCAATCCACGCGGCCTGCTCAGCGAGATGGCCGACGAACTCCACACCGGCACCGACGACCTGAGCACGCTGGTACGCCGCCAGCGGGTCGGAGAAGTCGGTGACGTACTCGTCCCGGAGTACTTCATGCTCGCCGCCTTCCAGTACCTCGCCGGCGCCTGGGACGACGCCGCTGTCACCGCCCGCAAATCGCTGACCGTGGCCGCCTCCAGCGGGCAGCTCTTCGAGTTCGCCGCCGGTCGCGCCATCGCATCCATGGCGGCAGCCACCCAGGGCAGATGGGAAGCGGCCGACGAACACCTGCACTCCTGCGAACGGGCCGCCGGCCGCACCGGAGTGCCGCTGGACCTGCTGTATCCGGTCATGGCCCGCGTCGTCCTCGCCCAGGCACGAGGGGACGCCACTGCCATGAGCCAGGCACTGACCAGCCTTCCCTCGCTGAGCAGTGCCTGGCACGGCTGGTGGCTCCCGCTGCAGGTCGAGGCCTACACCGGCGCGCAACGACTGAACGAAGCCGCCGACGCGCTGGCACGGCTCGAGGCCCTGGCCGAGGAAGTGCCCGGCCTGAAAGTGACGGCGGGCTGGCTGGCCGGCGAGCTGCACCAGGCCCGCGGGCAGGCCGACAGCGCCCTGTACACCTACCAGAGCACCCTGCACCTGCCACCCGAACCGGACGAGATCCCGCTGCACAGAGCACGACTGGAACACGCCTACGGCAGGATGCTGCTCGCCCAGGACCGCCCGGCCGCCCTGCAGCATCTCGGCCGGGCGCGAAGTCGCTACCTCGCGGCCGGCGCGCCGCCCTTCGCGACGCGTGCCACCGAGGAGTCCCGTGACCACAGCCTGGAGCAGGGTGTCGAGCCCGCCCTCGACGGTGTGTCGGCCACGCTGACCCGGCGCGAGGCCGACGTCGCCGGCCTGGCGGCCGAGGGCATGACCAACAAAGAGGTCGCCGATGAGCTCTGCATCAGCGCCAAGACCGTGGAATACCACCTGGGCCACGTCTTCACGAAGCTGGGCCTGACCTCACGGCGCCAGCTGCGAGCGGCCCTCGCCGTCCGGCGGCCGGCCCGGCCCGGGACACCACTCGACCCAGGACACTGACCCGCATTCCCCGGGCCGCGCAGATACCCCGGTCCCCGACTGTCATGCACCTTTGCCTCATCGGCTGCCCTTTCGTCGCCCTGGGCTTCCCCGAGGGTCTTCTATCGTGATGCGGCAGATGCGGCGACACCGCCGAGCAGGACAATCCCATATCTTTTCGGGCCCGCCGGCGAAGACCCCCTCATGCAGAGAGCCGTCATGGAAAGAAAGGCGCCGGCAGTGGAGCAGACATATGAGAGAACGGGCGCCACTGTTCTTGAGCTGTGGGCCAATGGCAAATTCCGCAGACAGACTACGATAGCCCGATTCGAAGACACGCTCACCTTCAATATTCCTGAACACAGGGATCAGTTCATGAGGCTCATCCGGAGTCTTTCCGAGGCGACACCGAAAGCTCATTGCGGAAGTATCCGGGCGGAGCTGGATGCGGCATCCGGCGCCATTGCCCTCCATATCGACACCCCCATACGACAAGGGGGTGAGGAAACTGCCGCTGTCAACGCGTGGTGGCCGACGAGCAGGAGGTCGTCGGCGCTTCTGCTCCTCCCTCAAGATCGCTGGTGAGCGGCGACCTCTTCGTCCTGTCTGTGGCGAAGCCCCTGTCAGATGAGGCCCTCGCGCAGGGCGTAGGCCACCGCCTGGGAGCGGTTCCTGAGCTGGAAGCGACTGGTGATGTCGTGCAGCACGTTTTTGACGGTGCGTTCTGAGTAGCACAGCCTGGTGGCGATCTTCCGGGTGTCGTAACCGTCCGCGACGAGCCGGAGGATCTCCGCCTCGCGGTCGGACAGCCCGGTCAGGTGAAGGTCCATCCGGGCCGGCGCCTGACGCTGCAGGCGGCCGATCTGCTGCAGCAGGCGCCCCAGAAGGTCAGGGGGGAGGGTGCCTTCGCCGGCGGCGGCGCCCACGATGAGCTGGGCCAGACGTGGTGCGGTCGCCTCCGCCCTGCGGACGACGGCGCACACACCGGCTTCGATCACGGACAGCAGCCCTGATTCGTCGAGGGAACCGATGACCAGGATGATGCGCCGGCACCCCTTCCGGCTCAGGTGGCGCAGAGTGCGCAGGGTGGCCTCGTCCAGGCCCTCGGCAGCCTCGATGACGACCGATGCGTCGTCGATGGTGTCCTCGCCGACCAGGATGACCTCGGGCCGGCTCTTGAGCGTGGCTTCCAGGCCCGCCTCGGATATGGGGTCCTCGGCATGTATGTAGACCGGAATGCGCGTGGGCATGAGAACGACCTCTTGGTAGGTGAGCGGCGCGGAGCCCTGCGGAAGGTCCGCACGGCACCGCAGGGGGCGCCGACAGTCCTGCCCGGCCGGGCATCCGGCGGTTTTCCCGGACGGTTGCTCGCTGAGCCGCGGCCGCATGCCGGTCCAGGCCCTCCACACGTCCGCGATGGCCCCAGCCTGCAGCGGAACGGGCCGACAGCACCCCAGGGTGCCGCCCTAGTGGTGCACCCAGGGGTCGCCGGGCCGGGACGGCGAGGAGCGGCGCTCCAGGGGCATGAGCGTGCAGGAGCCCGTGAGGACGGGCAGTTCTGCGAACCCCCCCGGGATTCGTGGAACGGTCCGGCCCGCGAGGAGGAGCGTGCGCGGGGGAGCACCGCCCGGACGGTCACGGACCGCAGCCTGAAGATATGTTCCGGTGTGCGCCATTATGGGTGGTGTGTGTGAGGAGAACGCGAACGCAAGAACCGGGACGGCAGCGTGGTGAGCTATCGGCAACTGGCGCACAACCGGCGCATCGACGGCACGGACCGTGCCGGGACTCTGGTGGACCTCGGCCGTGAGGATGTGGCCGACCGCGCGGCACCGTGCCCTCGGGCCGGCTCGATCAGCGCCTGCCCCGACGGGCGACCTGCCCGCACCCGCGCCTGAGAGGCATGCGCGGCACGGACCGCACGTGCCGCCAAGACGGGTGGCCGGGAGGAGGGAAGGGTGACGCAGGACGCCGGGCCGGGACCGCTGAAAGAGTTCGTCGGGCGGGAGAGGGAACTGAACATCCTGCAGGACTGCCTGGAGGCAGGACGCCGCGGGATTCCCTGGCTCATCACGGTCCAGGGCAGAGCCGGCATCGGCAAGACCGCGCTGATCCGGCAGGCACTGAGCACACACCCGCAGGCCATGGTCTGGTGGGCAGGATGCGACCTTGTCGAGCAGGACTGGCCGCTGGGAACCGTCGATCAGCTGCTGCGCCGCGTCGACCGTGCGGCGCGCGCGGAATTCCCCGCCCTGGACGCCCTGGCGCCGTCATCATCGGCCGCAGAGGTGGGAGCACAGCTGCTGCAGCTTCTGGGACACCTGGAGCAGCGCGCGCCGGTCGTCGTCGTGATCGACGACGCCCACTGGGCCGATCAGACATCGGTGAAGGTCATCAGCTTCGTGGCACGCCGTCTTTCCTCCGACCGCGTCACCGTGATCCTGGCCGCCCGCACCGACCTGCCCACCGACCCTGTCCCGAGCGCCGCACCCGGCATGGAGACCACCACCTCCTGGAGCCGTCTGTCGGCGGGCGTGGAACACGCCCGCACCGTCGCCGTCGACGGACTGGGAGTCAAGGACGTCGCCAGGCTGGCCGCACTGAAGGGCCGCGTCCTGTCACCCACGGCGGCCGGGCGGCTGCAGCGGCACACCGACGGCCACCCGCTGTATGTACAGGCCATCGTGGCCGACGCCCAGGCGACGGAAGGCCTGAAGGACCCCGCGCGGCCGCTGCCGGTTCCCCCCTCCCTGTCGGCCACCGTGCTGCGGCACGTGGCCCGGCTCACCGACGACAGCCGTGCCCTGACCGAGGCGCTGGCCGTGCTGGACGCCCGCGTCCCCCTGGGCGCAGCCGCCCAGGTGGCCGCCGTACAGGACGCCGAACAGGCGCTGGATTCGCTGCTGGAGTCGAACCTGGTGCAGTGGTGGCCCGCAGACCCCACCACCCCCGTACAGCTGCGCCACACCCTGCTGCGCGAGACGGTCTACCAGGCCCTGTCACCGGTGCGCCGCAGAACGCTGCACGCGGCCGCGGCCACCGTGGTGGACCACTCCGCTGCCTGGGCGCACCGGGTCGCCGCCGGCAGCCGCGGCGACCGCGCCCTGATCCGCGATCTGCGCACCGAGGCCGGACGGCAGGCCGAAGCCGGCCGTCTGGAACGCGCCGCGACCCTCCTGCTCTGGGCCGCTGATCTGTGCGAGGAACGCGCGGAGCGGGAGAACAACCTGCTGACCGCCGCCACCCACCTGGTGGCCGGGAACAACTTCGGCCGCGCGGTGAAACTCCGCACCACCGTCGAACACTGCGCACCCAGCCCGCTGCGATCCGCGCTGCTGGGGCAGCTCGCCCAGCACCGCCCAGGCGGCCTCGCCGCCGCCGAACGCCACCTGAACGACGCCACCGAGGCCGCCGCCGCCCACGGCGACACCTGGGTGCAGACCCTGGCCGACATGTGGCTGGGCAGCCTCTACACCTCCCAGGGCAACGGCGAGGCGGCCCTCGCACCCATCCGGCGCGCCCTGCGCCTGGGCTTCCCCTACCGCCACATGACACACAACGCGCAGTCTCTGCTCGTCACCGCCACCTTGATGAACAGCGGCCCCCAGGCCGGCCTGCACCAGCTGCAGTCACTGGCAGCCCTGCCCGCCGAACCGGCCCGGGTGCCCGCGGCCGCCACCGCCCTGCTGCGCCCCCGCGGAACCTGCCAGGTGATGGCCGGCGCCCTGCACGCCGCCCGCGACGACCTCAGCACCCTCATCGCCCGCATCCGGGCCGGACACTCCCCGACCGTCTACCCGGCCGACCACTACATGCTCGCCATCTGCCACTACCTGCTGGGCGACTGGGACAGCGCCGTGCTCGCCGCGGACTACGCACTGACCCTGACCGAACTGGAAGACCTGCCCTACGGGATGGCACCGGCCCGCGCGGTGGCCGCCGCGGTCGCCGCCGGCCGCGGCCGCTGGCAGGAAGCCACCTTCCACTGCCGGGCCGAACCGCCCCAAGGCTGGCGCCAGGTGGACCGCCTGTATCCCCTGCTCGCGCAGGCCGCCGTGGCCCAGGCACACGCCGACGCCGACGCCATGTACGCCGCACTGCGCCGCCTGCACGACACCGCCCCCGGATTCCTGCACGCCTGGCAGCTGTGGTGGCTCCCCCTGGAGACCGAGGCACTGATCGGCACCGAACGCCTCGACGAGGCCCAGCAGAGCCTCAAACGCCTCGACGCCTTCACCTCGTCCTCACCGGCCACCGCGGCCTGCCTGCACTCGGCGACCGCCCGTCTCAAAGGGCGCCTGGCCGAAGCCCGCCGCGACCCTCACACCGCCCAAGAGCTGTACGCCAAGGCCCTGGACGCCCCTGCCCCCCACGACGACCTGCCCCTGCACCGGGCCATGCTGCACCAGGCCTACGGACAACTGCTGCTGGCCACCGCGGACCGCAGGACCGCAGCAGACCAGCTGCGCCGCGCCCACCGGGCCTTCACCGCCCTTGAGGCGGCCCCCTTCCTCGAACGTGTCACCACCGACCTGGCCGCCTGCGGTCTGCGCCCGCCCGCCGGCCGTTCCGGCAGCCCCGCCGACCTGACCCGGCTCACCGAACGCGAACACGCCGTCGCCCACCTGGCCGCCCAGGGACACACCAACCAGGAAATCGCCAACAAGCTCTACGTCAGCATCAAGACCGTCGAATACCACCTCGGCCACGTCTATACCAAGCTTGGCCTGACCTCCCGACGCCAGCTGCACACCGCACTCGGCCAGACTCCGACCGGCCCCTTCCCGCCCGCCCAGTAGAGCATCAACGAGTTGCCATGGCGCGGGAGCCGGCCGGGCACCGAAAAGCCGTCGCCGCGGCGGGCCCTGGACAAGCAGCGTGCCGCGCCCCCATAATCCCGCTACTTGGCCACTGCTGAGGTTCTTTCTGCATTACTGCGCGACACGGGTTTGATGCCGGCGCGGAGGCCGCCGATGCTGTACCGGCTGCCTGGGCACTTCCACGTCGCGGCGTTTCCTGCCGGCCATGCCCGGCGCTGCCCTGCCCGTGGCGTGGCCGCAGGCCAATTGTTCACTCGGGGAAATCCCCCGCAGCCGTCAATTGCCCGAGCCGCCCATCATTCCTGCCCGAGCAGGACTGGAATCCGCCTCCTTCATCCCCGGCATAAGGACACGTTCGATGAATCATTTCGCCATATTCAGCAAGGCCGGCTCCCGGACGGCAGCCGGCGAGCCCACCGAGAACGAGGTGGCCGACACCGTCACTTCCCAGGACCACGAAGTCACCGACGACGAACAGGACGAGGCACAGGACGGCGTACAGGACGAGGCACACGACGGCATACAGGACGAGGCACAGGACGGCATACAGGAGGAGGCACAGGCTGAGGACGGGCCCGCCGGCGAACCGGACACGGCCCCGAGCACGGGGATCGCGGCGGGCGTGGCAGCCGTTGTGTGCGCCGGCCTCGGTGTGGCATCACTCACCGGTACCTGGGTGGGCACCGTGCTGTCGCAGCGCCAGCAGCTGGACGGACAGATCCACTCCTCCTCCGCCAGTCCCGCTCAGCAGATCAAGCAGATCTACGGCGCGGCCTGGCACACCGTCGCCGCCGTCAACGGTGCCTTCGCACTTGCTGCCGTCCTGCTCGCGGCGCTCGTGGTGATCGGCGCCAAGGGTGCCGCACCGTGGGTGCGCGTTGTTGCATGGGGCGGACTTGCTCTCGGTGTTCTCGGTCTGCTGATCGCGGGCGGAATGTGGTTCGACCTGTTCGCCGGTCTGCCCCAGGTGCCTGCGGCCCCCGTCGCGCGATCCGCCGGCTGACCTCTTCGCGGCCGCCCGCCGGACCAGGGGCGGTCGGCACAAGACGACGAAGCTCCTGGCCGTGGGGTTGCCGAGCAGTTGGGTCATCGACCCGGGGCAACCTCCTTCGCCAGGAGCTTCGCTGTACGTGCGCACCCGTCCGGGCCGGCTCTGCCCGCCGGCGGGCCCACCTCACGTGCGCGGCGGCCGCGCTCTCGCCCACCCCGCCGGATCCGGCACGTTCCTGCGTCAGATCCAGCCCTCACGCAGTGCGTAGGCCACGGCCTGCGACCGGTTCTTCAGCTGGTACCGGCTGGTGATGTCGTGCAGGACACTTTTGACGGTGCGTTCGGAGTAGCAGAGCTTCTGCGCGATTTCGCGGGTGTCGTACCCCCCGGCGATCAGGCGCAGAATACGGGTCTCACGCTCGGACAGCCCGGTGAGCTGTCCGCCCAGGGGGACGGCTGCGTGCCGCTGCAGCCGCCCGACATGCTGCAGCAGCCGCCCCAGCAGATCGGGCGGAAGCGTTCCTTCCCCCGCCGCCGCGCTGACGATCAGCTGAGCGAGTCGCGGGGCGGTGGCCTCGGTGCGCCGCACCATGGCGCACACCCCTACCTCCACGGCGTCCACCAGCCGGCTTTCTGCCAGAGCATCCGTCACCAGGACGATCCGTGAGCATCCCCGGTTGCTCACCGACCGCAAGGCCTGAAGTGTGCCGTCGGAGAAGGCGTCGGCGGCCTCCACCGCCACGCTCTGGGCGTCGATGCTGTCACGGTCGATCAGTGTGACCTCGGGCCGGCTCTTGAGCGCTGCTTCCAGACCTGCCTGGGACAGGGGGTCCTCAGCGTGCACAAATACCGGTATCCGCGTCGTCACTGATGCTCCTGTCCTCGCCTCACACCCAGAGCCCGGCCACGCTCAAGAGGGGCAGGAACGCCGCTGCAGGTGGCCGTTCGTGCACCTCCTGCGATGCAGCCGGAGAAAAAAAAGGGGGGTGCGCAGACCGGGGCCGGAACTGTCAGCGGAGGCACGTGTTCCCATAGGTATCAGTCGGACGATCCTCTTCCGCCGCCCGGAAGGGCAGCCGTTCGGGCGGATCCGCCGGTGAGCCGCCTCGGGCCGACGCCGCGTCACTGCCCGCGAGCCCGGCGCGGCCTCGTGACGGGTGGAGGTGGGGACGGCCGGGTCACGGGACGGGACCACCGTGGTGCCCAGCAACTGCGGTGTGGGCGGGCGGCTTTCGGCGGCGGCAGGCACGCCAGGTGCTTGAGGGGGGAAGAACAGGACCCGCACCAGGGCGGCGAACCCGCGGCGGGGTGTCCCTGTGCCCGTACGGCGTCATGGCGGCCCCGCGAAATCGGTGCGCGCACTGCACAGGGCAGCCACCGAGGGGAGACGGACGAGATGGGGGGTCTCGTACCGTGCCGTACGGGCACAGGGCTGCAGGCCAAAAACCTGCATGTTCCCAGGTGTACCAAGACGGTGCACTCGAGCGTCAGAGACGTAGGGGCTGACCGAAAGGGCAGTGGGCCCGGGTGCCCGGCCGGCGGGTTTCCGGGCCGGCCGGGCAGCCACCTTGGCCCACCTCAGATGAGGCCTTCCCGCAGTGCGTAGGCGACCGCCTGCGCCCGATTCTTCAGTTGGAAGCGGCTGGTCACATCGTGCAGGACGTTTTTCACCGTACGCTCCGAGTAGCACAGCCGGTCGGCGATCTCACGTGTGCCGTGGCCGCCGGCCACCAGGGTGAGCACCCGGATCTCCCGGTCCGACAACCCCAGCGGCCTGCTCCCGCCGGCAACCGGATGCCGCTGCAGTCGCCCCACCTGCTGCAGCAGACAGCCCAGCAGGTCCGGCGGCAGTGAACCCTCGCCGGCCGCGACGCTCAGGATCGACTGCGCCAGCCGCGGCCCGGTCGCCTCGGCCCGCCGGACCACCGCGCACACCCCCACCTCCACCACCTCCAGCAGCCCGTCCTCCGTCAGCGCGTCGGTGACCAGCAGGATCCGCCGGCACCCCAGCTGGTTCACGCGCCGCAGCGTACGCAACGTCGCCTCACCCAGCGTCTGCGAGGCACAGACCACAACGGTGTGCACATCGATCCTGTCCTGCGGGATCAGCGTGATGTCCGGACACGGTCTGAGCCCCGCAACCAGGCCGGCCTCGGAAATGGGATCCCCCGCATGCACAAACACCGGTATCCGCGTGGTCAATGCATCTCCTGTAAACAAACCTTTATCCCTGCCTCCAGCCGACACCGGACAGACAGCCGCGCGGGGGGAGGGGCGAGCCACTGCCCAAAAGAGCACCTGACACATCACCGCCCACCCGGCGTCGGCCCGCGCCCGGGGCACACATCACCGGGCGCTCCTGGCAGCGCATCGTCATCGCCCCGGCAGGCAGAGCGAAAATCCCCTGCGGGGACATGGCCGAGGCGGCGCGGCCCCGGGCCGACCGGCACTTTCCAGCGGCCGGTACCCCTCATCCGGCATGCCCTGCCGCAGACGGCAGGGCAGGAGCCGAAGGGCACGCACGACAGACCGGCTTGGCGCGGCCGATACCTTTCGCGGCATCACCGGATCTGGCGGGGATGTGGGCGCAGCGTCCTGCTGCACGCTCGGCCACTGCGCACACCGGGGATCTTCCGAGTGCGCCGGCCGTCCCGGGCGCTGCCGTCCCCGGTGAGGTGGACCCGGGGAAAGGCGTCGTTACAGCGGTCGCTGTCCGGCGCCCATCGAAGCAGCCGAGCGCACCACGAATCCCGCACGACGGGGCAGATGAACGGGCAGGACTCGCACAAGTGGCCGAGATCAGGTGTGATTGACCTCTGTTCAGGGAAAGGCCGTCGGCTGCATGTTGGGCCATCGGCAACCCGCGGGTAAGACATCAGTGCCGCCGGCCCGGACGCAGGAAGACCGCTACGGGGATGACGAAGCCGTCCTGGTGTACTTCGAGGGGGACCGCCCTGACCGTCATGGCCGAAGGACTGATTGCGCAGCAGCGGCCGCCGTTCGCCTACGGCAATGACATGGCACCCGGCGACCGGGGTGTGATCGTGCACCGCATGTTCAACCCGTCTTGCGACGACTTCGACTGCCTCGGCTGTGCCCTCAGGGCGCCGAGCTGATGGTGGTCGGTCCCCACCGCGTACAGCCAAGGCCCACGGCCCCCAACACGTACCACTGCCTGGGCGCTCGGCTCTCTCCTCCATCGTCTACGAGGGACCTGAGGGGTGCCCGACCCCTGGCTTCGCCGTGCCACCCGCAGTTTGCCCCACTGCAGATCCGGTTTGTGCTCAGCGGGCTTTGCGCAGGATTCGCCCTGCTTAAAAATACTTCTACGAATGGTTCCTTGACGGCCATTGTCGACTGGACCGCTCCCTCGCAGGGGTATGCGTGTCGCTGCCCGTCGAAGGTACAGTAGGAAGCATCGGCCTCGACTCCCACTGTCGTTCACCAGGCGCAGAATTGAGCGCTGCTCCGCGAAGCCCGGAGAGGACCTCACCATGCATGCCGAAGGTAGTCCCTCGCCCATTCCGGCGGAAATGCATACTCGACGCATCCAGAATATGCGAGACGTCATACTTGGATTGGTAGAGGACATCATCGCGAGGGGAATCTACCATTCCGGGCCCTATACGCAGGCTCTGCAAGAAGCTGTTGCTACCCGGTGGGGCGTGCAGGCAGTGCCGACCAGCTCCGGAAGCGTGGCACTCGAAGCCGCCATGAGAGCGCTCGGAATCGGCCCTGGGGATGAGGTGATCATACCCACATTGACCTTTATATCCACGGGCTTCGCTCCGGCGGCGACGGGTGCGACACCGGTCATGGTCGACATCGATCCGGCCTCGCGGACGATATCCCCGGAAGCCGTTACAGCGGCTGTCACGCCAAGAACGCGTGCAGTAATTCCAGTACACATGTACGGCCTGATGGCCGACATGAATGCCCTTGGCCGTCTTGCTCAGCGTTCCCGCCTCGCGATAGTCGAGGACTGTGCGCAAGCCGTCGGCGCTACATGTGATGGTCGCTACGCCGGCACGCTGGGCGAGATCGGATGCATCTCTATGTGGGTGGGCAAGAACGCGGGCGGACTCGGGGACGCCGGTCTCCTGCTCACTCGTGACCCGGCACTTCGAAGGTCCCTCCGAATGGCTACCGACCTCGGCAGGGACGGGGACCGCCACCTGCACCACGTCTTCGGTCTTCGCGGGCGCATGGGGGAAGTCGACGCAGCGGTGATCACTCATGAGCTCGGCCTCCTGCCGGAGTGGATCAGGCGTCGCCGCAGTATCGCCTCTCGATATAACGAAGCCTTCACCGGTCTGCGGGTGCAGACTCCCACCGACGCCCCCGGCCGCCCGCACACCTATTTTAAGTACCCCTTGACAGTGCAAAGCGTTGAGCAAGCCGCCACACTCATGCAAGCACTGGCACAGGAAAGAATTGAGGCGGAACAGATCTATCCCATCCCGCTCACCGAACAACCCGCTTTTGCTTCCATCCCTCACCGCTCTACCAGTACACCAAACGCCACCCGGATAATAGGGCGGACCGTTTGTCTGCCTGTAGCGCCCGAGCTGACTGAAGAGGAAGTTGCCCGCGTAATCGACACGGTGACCCGATGGGCTCGCGAGCATTGACATCCTCGCCCTCCTCCAGGGCTCCGTGGGGAAATCAGCGGAGCGGGAGGTGCGTGGGTGGCCTGCCATCACCCCGCCACCTGCCCATATGTCACGCGGACAGGCTTTTCGGACGCGCTCTACCTCACGGACGGAAATCTCTTCTTGCCGAAGACGAGTATTTCGTTGAGCAAGTGATAGGAAATCCTGGAAAACCGCAGTGCCTGCATGTCGCGCTCGGGGAGGTCCTGCCCGCTGCCGTCGCCCTTGAGGCCTGACTCCATCTGCGACAAGCTGTGCTGTATCACGTGGAAGTAGGTGCTTGCCTGATTGAGCATGCCTGCCCATACGTCGACCACTTTTTCCTGGTAGTCCTGAGCCGACTCGGCCTGATAATTCATCGTGGTATAAAGATGCTTCACGGCGGCCCTGACGAACCGGAGAGCATCCTGGCCCAGGGTCGATTGGATCGCCAAAGCCGTTTCGTCCCCGTCGATAAATACATCGAGCAGCGTCTCTGTGTAGTAGCGATCATGATCCATTGCGCACCGTCTCCTGTCGTCTTTCGTCCTTTAGGCAACCGCTTCGGCATCATGAGACACGGCGAAAATGGGCCGGAAAAGCCTGTTCGGGTAGCCGCTCAGGCAGGGTGTGCACAGGTGCCCGCGTGGGCGAGCGCTCATCGCCCGCATCCAACAGGCCAGGGAAGCACCGCAATTCCACCGGTGGGGAACGTCCGGCTGTCGGCGCCGGTCGAGCGGTGGGCCCGGCGATCGCTGGCCGGCGTGCCTGCGGGCAGGCGGCGTACCGGTCGGGGGGCCGGCACGGCTCCTGCGACTGGTGGACCCTCAGGTGGCCCGGAGCCCGGCCCGGCCGAAGGGATCTCGCCGCTTCAGCTTGCAGAGACCGTTGAGCGACGTCACTGGTCGACCGATACCGATACCGATGCTGATCCCGTGGGCGTGCCCGGCGTCCTGGCGGACCGCCGGTTGTATGAGGAAGCGCCACGGAGGGCCGGCGCCGGCCCGACCAGTACGCCCAGAGCGGCCTGACCCCAGAGTGACCTGATCCCAGAGTGGCCTTGTTGAGAAAGCGGTTCGTCGCCATGACCCATCTCGCCGATCTGACCGCCGTCGACCTGGTTGCCGGATACCGAAAGGGTGAGTTCTCGCCGGTAGAGGCCGTCGAGGCGGTCCTGGAACGGATCGATGCCTGGGAACCGTGGCTCAACGCCTTCTGCATGCTCGATGCGGCCGTCCACCTCCAAGCCCGTGCCAGCGAACGACGGTGGCACACCGGCCGGCCGGCAGACCCGCTCGACGGCGTACCGGTCACGCTGAAGGAGAACATCGCCACCCGCGGCTGTCCCCTCCCGAACGGCACGGCGGCCAGTGACCTCGTGCCCGCCGCCGAGGACGGCCCGGCGGCCGCACGCCTGCGGGAGAGCGGGGCGCTTGTCCTGGGCAAGACCCACCATGCCCGACTACGGCATGCTCGCCTCGGGCCTGTCCAGCCGTCACGGAATCACCCGCAACCCCTGGAACACCGACCGCAACCCCGGCGGCTCCAGTGCCGGCGCCGCGGCCGGCTACGGCCCTCTGCACGTCGGCAGCGACATCGGCGGCTCGGTGCGGCTGCCCGCCGGCTGGTGCGGAGTGGACGGCTTCAAACCCAGCTTCGGCCGCATCCTTGTCGACCCGCCCTACCCGGGCCGGACCCTTGGCCCGCTCACCCGGACCGTTGCCGACGCCGCGCTGCTCACCTCCGTGATCGCAGCCCCGACCGCCGAGACCACATGAGCCTGCCACCGTCCGACCTGAACTGGTCCGACACCGCTCCCGCCGCCCTCGCCGGCCTGCGCATCGGCCTGTTGCCGGACGCCGGCGCGGGACTCGCGGTCGCCCCCGCCACCGCGGCGGCGGTGGCCGCAGCGGCCGAGGCGTTCCAGGCGGCGGGCGCGCACGTGGAACAGGTACCCCCGCTGCTGACCCGTGCCATGCTCGACGGGCTGGACCGCTTCTGGCGGGCCCGCTTCTGGCCGCAGATCAGCGCGCTTCCCAAGGCCGCCGCGACCAGGTCCTGCCGTTCATCACCGCATGGGCCCAAGGAGCCGAAGGACTGTCCGGCGACGCCGTGTACGCCGGCTTTCTCGCAAATGGACGCCCTGGCCGTCGCCGCGCACCAGGCACTGCAGGGATACGACTACCTGCTCAGACCCGTCGCGCCCATCCCCGCCTACGACGCCCGGCTGGCCGCCCCGGGCGATGACCCGGCCCGGCCCTTCGAGCACATCGCCTTCACCGTCCCCTTCAGCATGTCCGGCCAGCCTGCGATCTCCGTCAACTGCGGCTGGACGACGGGCGGGCTGCCCATCGGCCTGCAGATCGCCGGACAACGCTTCGACGACCTCGGTGTCTTGCAGGTCGCCGCGGCCTACGAACAACTGCGCCCGACGCAGCGGCCCTGGCCACGTCCCGACTGCGCCTGATCGTGCCGGTGCGCTCTTGCTCGGCGCCATCCGGCCCGACGCGCTCGACCCGGCACAGCGGCTGTGTCCCGCAGCAAGGGCTCACTCCTGCGTCGGCTGCAGGGGAGTTCGGGGCCGGGCGTCGCACAGGTCCTCGGGACACACACCGAGAACGGAGGCGAGCCTGGCGAGGCTCCGCTGCTGCGGGCGGCGGGTTCCCTGACGCCACATATCGAGTGTCTTGCCGTTGGGGTGGCCCAGGGCGCGGGCGATCCGCAGGGGCGCCCGGCCGGGCTCGCGCAGGACTTGGTCCAGCTTGAGGGGGGAGAACTCCATGTCAGGCAGCGCGCTTTCTGGGGAGGTGTGATTCGTGCGGAAGACGGCGCAGGCGGGGCACAGGGGCAGCCGTTCACGTCTGTGGATCAGATAGCCGTCCGGCGTTCCGCACGCGCCCGTCCATTCGGGCACGGCGTGGGGATCGTTGATGGTGTCGTCGTCCCAGCACACGGGCGGTGCGTAACCGCGACGGCGGGCTGCGCACCGGGTCTGCTCGATCTGGCCCGGGCGGATGCCGACATGGGCCGGATCGACCGCGTGGTACTTGTCGTACAGCTCGGTCATGGCCTGGGCGGTGGTGGCCATGATGTAGCGCTGGCCCTTGGTCCGGGTGAGCAGGGCGGACAGGTGCTGGCCGGTGAGACGGTGGTTTTGTGCGGCCAGCCATTTGATGTTGTATCCGTGGGCGATCAGGGCCTGCAGCCGGCGCAGGGTCGTCTGTGGCGGTACCCGTGCTCCGGCGCCGTGTTTGCTGTCCAGGGGTGTCTCGTAGCGCACCGTCAACAGGCGGTCGATGGTGGTCCGGCGCATCCGGACGATCGGTTCGGGCCCGGCCCGCGTGACGCGGCGATGACCGCGGATCACGGAGGTGATGATGTTGGTGGATACCCCGCACTGCCGGCGCATCTGCTCGGCAGACATGCCGCCTTCGAAGTAGAGCGTGCGGATGTGGGCCTGGGCGGCGTGGAAGTCGGCGGACAGGGCCGGCTTTCCGATGGCGGCAAGGTAGGCACGCCGCTTTTGTTCACGGCGCCGGTGAGCGATCTGCGCAGGGATGTCTTCCATGGTGTTCCTGCCCGAGGGCATACAAGATCAACGCGAGTGAATTCAGGGCCCGGCCAGCATGTGCCGGCCAATGCGTCCCGGGCGGCGGGGCCCGGGCGGCGGGGCAGCGGCTGCAGGGGCAGCGGCTGGGGACGGACACGGCGAGATGCGCGCGCCGCGCAGTGGGGGCGCCCGCACCCCGGCCCAGGCGGTGCGGCGGCGGGCCCGTCTGCCTGCCGGGGCCAGGCCGGGGCCGGGGCGGCAGGCCGGGTCGGTACCGAGGCCGTTCTCGGCACGGGTCGGCGTCACCGGTGAACGTGCCCGGCGGCCCCGGCGCCGGGCGCAGGCCCGCCGCGGGGCACGGGTGCCGACGGCCCGGCAGTGGCGCAGACGGCAGGCGGCGTGCGCCCCATGCCCGTGCCCGGCAGCCGGCCGCACCGGCGATGCCGGCAGGCCGTGTACGCCGGGCGTGCTGGGTGCGTCGGATGTGCCGGGTGCCGGTGCGGCGGCGGTGAGCGCTGTGTGCGGGTACTGCGGCATCGTCATGTCTTCAAGCACACGTATCGCCGCGGCGCAGGGCATCAGGGGTTCCCCCTAAAAACCGCCCCTGGCCCGGGTCAGGGGCGGTGTTAGGGGCAAAGAGGCCGTGGTGTTTTCGGCCGGTGTCGGGGGCTGTGCGTCACTGCCGGGGCAACGGGCCGGGAATTCCCCGCCACGCGGTGAGCTGCGGTGGCGCCGGGGTGCCCCATGGACGTCAGCGGCCGAGGCGAAACTGCCGATGCCGGGGTGGTTAGCGCTCTATTGCCGCAGGCAGGGACCGCTGAGGGCGGACTGTGGCCACGTCGCGGGCCGTGCCGGAAAGCCGGCCTGCGAGACCCCGCGGATGCAGCCCTGGCAGCCCCGGTCCCTGCCGATCCCTAGGCCCCCTGCCCCGGCCCCTAGGGGAGGGACTTAGGGGGGCCTCCCGAGGCGCGCGGCCACCCCGGAGCCCATCGTGAAATAGCTCGATTAGTTCCGTATACGGAGTTGATCACTATGCTGACAGACTCTTCCTCCTGCCTCGGCCAGCACGACGTGGCCTCAGGCACCCCCCAGGTACCCGGAAGAGCTGCACAGTCCCAGGCTGCGGGAGGACCCCACCAGGCGAGCGCTCTGCTCGTGCAGCCAAAGCCTCACCCCTTCCAAGGACCGCACCGGGAAATCTGCCACTGCGTGCACCTGGCCGGCCGGCCCGCCGCCGTGCGGTACGCCCGTGGAGCCATCCAGCGCGAACTGCACGCTCTCGGGCTCGACGACGCCGGTGACGAAGCGATCCGCGAATGCGCCGAAGCCGTCCTCCTGATCGTTTCCGAGATGGTTACCAACGCCTGCCGTCATTCCCCCGGGCCTGCTGACCTGCGCACCAGCTGGAACGACCACGTACTGACCGTGGAGGTCGACGACTACGGCGAGGACGTGCCCGTCATCGTCGACACCGACCACCGGGGCGCCGGCGGAGGATTCGGCATGAGCCTCATCGACGCGCTGGCCGACGGATGGGGCGTCAAGCCCCAGGACGAAGGCAAGACCGTGTACGCCCATGTGGCCTTCCCCTGACCCACCGCCACGCGGCCGGCCCGCACACCAGCGAGCCGAACCCGCAGGCGCGGCAGGAGACGACCGCGCGGTCGGTGAGCAGCACGGCGACGTCCTCGCGCGGCGTGGAGCCCTCGGCCCGCGACGTCGCCCGGCGGCTCCCGGCGTTCAGACGCGGACGGCGCATCCGTCTTTCGGGGCGCGGCCCCTGCGGCGGATCGGCCGATCGGGGGAGGCCCTCGGCGTCCGGCCGGTGCGAGCGTGGAGCAGGCCAGGATGCCGGGCACGGAACACCGAGGGTGGCCCCCGCCGCTCCGGCACCGTGTCCTCCGCCCGCGCAAGAGCCGACGGCAGGCGGAAAACACCATCGGAAGTTGACACTCGTGTCCCACGCCATACTCGCCTTCACCGGGATCGCCGCGGTCATGGCGGTGACGCCGGGGGTGAACACAGCGCTTGTGCTGCGCAGCAGCACGGCTCACGGCGTCGGCCACGCACGCGTCGCGACACTGGGCATCGCAGCTGGCCTGACCTGCCACGCCATCGCCGCAGTGATCGGCCTCTCGGCCATCATCGCCGCGTCGGGCGCGGCGATGAACACGATCAAGTGGGCCGGCGCAGCCTACCTGTGCTACCTGGGCGTCCAGACGCTGCGCTCCCTCGCCGGCCGCCCCAGCAGAGCGCACGCTCACCCAGCGGTTCGTATGTGGAGAGTTTCCGGCAGGGTCTGACGAGCAGTCTCCTGAACCCCAAGGTCATCTTGCTGTTCATCTCCTTGCTTCCCCACTTCCTTCCTTCCGGCACGTCCCGGCTGAGGACGAGTCTCGTCCTGTTCGCCATTTCCGTCGGACTCTGCCTGGTACTACAGCGGCAGATCTTGTGACCGTGTACTGATCTGATCGTTGACCGGTCATGTTGATGGATGTGACACCCGAGCAGATAGACGCCTGGGGTGAGGAGCTGGCCGAGGTGACCGGGGGCTTGGCCCACTTGTTCGCCCGGCCTGAGCCCGCCGAGGTCTTCGCCGACCTGATCGAGGGCTTGTTGGACGGGCTGCCGAAGAAGAACGGTTGGACCATGAGCGCGCGGGCCGGGCATGCCGGTCCCGAGCGGATCCAGAAGTTCCTCAATGCCGCGTCCTGGGACGATGCGGCGCTGGTCGGCGCGGTCCGTGACTACGCCCTTGCCCGCCTGGGCGATGAGGCCGCGGTGATGGTCGTGGAGGACACCCAGTCGATCAAGAAGGGCGACAAGAGCGTCGGTGCTGCCTTCCAGCACTGCGGTACCACCGGGGACGTGCGCAACTGCCAGGTGATGGTGATGCTCACCTACGCCGCCGGGGCCGGGCACACCTTCCTTGACCGGCGCTTGTACCTGCCCCAGAGCTGGGCAGGCGACGTCGAGCGCCGTGAGGAGGCCGGAGTGCCCGCCGAGGTCGGTTTTCTGACCAAACCCCGTCTGGCCGCCCTCATGCTCGCCGACGCACTCGCCGCCCAGGTCCCCTTCTCCTGGTTCGCCGCCGATTCCGGCTACGGCCGCGACCCGCACCTGCGCGCCTACCTGCATGCCGCCGCGATCCGCTACGTGCTCGGCGTACCCGTCGATCTGCCGCTTTCCGGTGTGGCGGGCAAGCCGGACCTGGGCGCGCCGCCCATCGCGCGGGCCGGGGACCTGCTGCACTACGCCATCAGCCGCGACCGGTGGGAGCGCCGCAGCTGTGGGGAGGGCACCAAGGGGCAGCGCTTGTACGACTGGACCGTGTTCGAGGTGGAGCTGGCCGAGCAGGCGCCGGCCGACGGGTACGTCCACCGGCTGCTGATCCGCCGCTCGACCAAGAAGAAGCATCTGGCCGGCGGGCGCTTCGACTACGACTACGCGTACCTTCCTGGCCCACGCGCCGATGCGCACCCCGGTCCCGGAGATCATCCGCGTCGTCGGAGTGCGCTGGCAGACCGAGGACGACAACAAGGAATCGAAGCAGCTGGTGGGGCTGGAGGACTACCAGGTGCGCAAGTGGAAGCCGTGGCACCGCTACACCGCCTGCTGCCTGCTCGCCCACGCCTTCCTCGCCGCCGTGCGCGCCGGCCACGACACACCGGCGCCCGAGCATCAGGAGACCGGCGACGGGAGAGCGGAGGGAAACGCCCCCACACCGGCGGAAAGGACCGGACCGGCCCCTCGCGCAGCCGCTGATCCGCATCAGCGCCGCGGCGATCGCCACGCTGCTGGCCGCCACCGTCCTCGTCGTCACCCACCCCACCGAGACCGTCCTCGCCCAGCATCAATGGCGCGCAGTCCACCAGACCCGAGCCCAGATCAGCCACTTCAACCGGCACGGCGACCCGCTGCCCGCCCGGCTGCGACCGCGACACCACCACGCCCCACACCGATCACCCTAACTAAAGACAATACCAGTGACTTAAGGGTCGCGGCTGATAGCGTGGCGTCCAGGAGGTGCCTGGATGCCGCGCCCTGGACAGGTCAAGCCGGAGACGGATGAG
>NZ_JBIWPP010000037.1:0-78906 GCF_044768335.1 Streptomyces sp. NPDC101151
GGACCGTTCGGCGCCGTCAGACCATTGGACGCACCGTCCTGATTCACCGCCGAACCCCGCACCACCGCCAGCACCGGATGCCCCAGACGCCGCGCGTCCGACAACCGCTCCAGCACGAGGACGCCGAGCCCCTCGGAGAATCCGGTACCCGCCGCGTCGTCCGCGAAGGAGCGGCAGCGGCCGTCCGGGGAGAGAGCGCCCTGCCGGCTGAACTCCACATAGGTGCCCGGCGAGGCCATCACCGTCACTCCCCCGGCCAGCGCCAGGGTGCACTCGCCCTGCCGGAGCGACTGGGCGGCCAGGTGCAGCGTGACGAGCGACGAGGAGCAGGCGGTGTCGACGCTGAGCGTCGGGCCCTCCAGGCCGAGGGTGTAGGCGACCCGGCCGGAGACGATGCTGCCGGAGCCGAAGCTGCCGAAGTAGTCGTGGTACATGACGCCCGCGAAGACACCGGTGCGGCTGCCGCGCAGCGACACGGGGTCGATGCCGGCGTTCTCCAGCGCCTCCCAGGAGCCTTCGAGCAGCAGCCGCTGCTGCGGGTCCATGACGAGGGCCTCGTGCGGGCCGATCCCGAAGAACGCGGCGTCGAAGTCGCCCGCGTCGTGCAGGAATCCGCCCTCGCGGGTGTAGGAGCGGCCCGGCACGCCCGGTGTCGGGTCGTACAGGTCCGGGTCCCAGCCGCGGTCGTCGGGGAACGGCGTGATGCCCTCGGCGCCGTCCGCGACCAGGCGCCACAGGTCCTCGGGTGACCGGACATCGCCCGGGTAGCGGCAGGCCATGCCGACGATCGCGACGGGTTCCCGGGCCGTCGCGTTCAGCGCGCGGTTGCGTTCCCGCAGCCGCTCGATCTCCTTCAGCGAGGCGCGCAGCGCCTCGACCATCCTGGTGTCCGGGTTCTCGGACTCGGCCATGGTCCTCTTCCTTGTCACGGGCGTCGTCACAGGGCGTCGTCGTCCCCGACGAGTTCGTCGAGCGCCATGCTGATCAGGCTGTCGGCGTCCATCGCGTCGATCGATGCGCGGCTGGGTCCGCCGGCTGCCGCCGGCTCCGGCGCGGGCCGCAGTCCGGCTAGTTCGAGCAGGCTGTCCAGCAGGCCTGCCTCACGCAGGCGCCCCACCGGGATGGCGGCGAGCGCGGCCCGTACGGTGTCCTCCTCGTCGCGCGGACCGTCCGTGGTGCGCGGGGCCAGTTCGGCGGCGAGGTGGCCGGCGAGCGCGGCCGGAGTGGGGTGGTCGAAGACGAGCGTGGCGGTCAGCCTGAGGCCGGTGGCCTCGTTGAGCCGGTTGCGGAACTCGACGGCGGTCAGCGAGTCGAAACCGAGGTCCTTGAAGGGCAGGTCGTTCTCGAACTCCTCGATGCCGAGCACCGGCCGGGCCTCGTCCCGCACCAGCCGCAGCAGCCGTTCGGGCCGGTCCTCGGGTGCGAGGGCGGCGAGTTCGCGGCGCAGCGCCGACGCGGCGGCCGACGCCCCGGGCCCGGTACGGCGCGGCGTCCGCACCAGGGAGCGCAGCAGCGGGGCGATGCGGGCGGCCTCGCGCGGGGCGAGGTCCAGGCGGGCGGGCAGCAGGACCGGTTCGGCGCGGCCCACCGCCGTGTCGAACAGGGCGAGCCCCGTCTCCGGGTCGAGGCCGAGCACACCGCCCGAGGCCATACGACGGGCGTCGGTGTCGTCGAGCCGGTCGGCCATGCCTCCACCGCCCGCCCAGGCGCCCCAGGCGAGGGAGACCGCGGGCAGGCCGAGCGACCTGCGGTGGGCGGCGAGGGCGTCGAGGAAGGTGTTGCCCGCGGCGTAGCCGGACTGGCCGGGGCTGCCGAGCAGACCGGCCGCGGAGGAGAACAGCACGAACGCGGTCGACGGCCGCTCCAGGGTCAGTTCGTGCAGATGCCAGGCGGCGTCCAGCTTCGGCCGCAGCACCGTGTCGAGGCGCTCGGGCGTGAGCGAGGTCAGGACGGCGTCGGCGAGGACGCCCGCGGTGTGCACGACCGCGGAGACCGGGTGCTCGTCCAGGACCCGGGCGAGTGCGGCACGGTCGGCGGCGTCGCAGGCGACGACGGTCACCTGTGCGCCGAGCGCGGTCAGTTGCTCGCGCAGCCCGGCCGCGCCGGGTGCCTCGGGTCCGCCGCGGCTGAGCAGCACCAGCCGCTCGGCGCCGTGCGCGGTGACCAGGTGCCGGGCGACCAGCCGGCCCAGAGCGCCGGTGCCGCCGGTGACGAGGACGCCGCCGGACCAGTCGGCCGGGGCGGGTTCGGCCAGGCGCGGCGCGCGCACCAGCCGGGGGATGCTCACCGCGCCGTCCCGAAGCGCCAGTTGGGGTTCGCCGGAGGCGACCGCCGAGGGCAGCAGGCGCCGGGAGGTGTCCGCTCCGTCCAGATCGGCGAGGACCAGCCGGTCGGGGTGCTCGGACTGGGCGGAGCGGATCAGGCCCCACGCGGCGGCGGCGCCGGGGTCGGTGACGTCCTCGGGGGCGGGGCCGGTCGCGCCGCTGGTGGCCACCACCAGGGTGGTGTCGGCGAACCGGGCGTCGGCAAGCCAGTCCTGCACCTGGCCGAGCAGCCGCCCGACGCCGGCCCGGACCGCGTCCGCTCCGTCGCCCCCGGTGTGTACGACGACCAGGGTGTCGGGGGCCTGTTCGGCGGCCTGGGTCAGGCCGTCCGCGACGGCGACCTCGGCGACCTCGCCGGCCAGGGCGCCGGCCAGCTCCTCACGGCCGGGACCGAGCACGGTCCAGCGTCCGGCCTGCGGGGCCGCGGGCACGGAGACGGGCGCCCAGTCGAGGGCGAACAGGTCGTCGTGTCCGCCCGCGGCGGCCGCGGCGATCCGCTCCGGACTGACCTCGCGCAGCGACAGCGAGGCCACCCGTGCCACCGGCCGGCCTGTCTCGTCGGCGGCCTCGATGCGTACCGCGCCGGTGCCGGCCGGGGCGATCCGCACCCTGAGAGCGGTCGCACCCCGCTCGTACAGCTCCACGCCGTTCCAGGCGAAGGGCAGCGTCATGCGCTCCTCGGCTCCGGCGCGCAGCCCGATGGTGTGCAGGGCGGCGTCGAACAGCGCCGGGTGCAGGCCGAACGCGGCGGTGCCGGTGGGGACGGCGACCTCGGCGTACGCCTCGTCGCCGTGCCGCCAGGCCGCGCGCAGGCCCTGGAAGCGGGGCCCGTATTCGGCACCCAGCTCCGCCAGCCGCTCGTAGACGCCGTCCAGGTCGACCGGTTCGGCGCCGGGCGGCGGCCAGGCGGTGAGGCCGTGGCCCGGCCCCTCCTCGGCGGGCCGCAGCACGCCGGTGGCATGGGTGGTCCACGGGGCGCCGTCGGCCGCGGCGGCGTACACGCGGAACGCACGGGCGCCCGTCGCGTCTGGTTCGCCGACGGTGCACTGGAGGCGGACGGCGCCGTCCTCGGGCAGCACCAGGGGTTCGGTGACGGTGAGGTCCTCGACCGTGCCGCAGTCGACGCGGGCCGCGGCGGCGAGGGCCATCTCGACGAACGCGGTGCCGGGCAGCAGCGGTACTCCGCCGACGCGGTGGTCGGCGAGCCACGGGTGGTCGGCGAGGGCGAGGTGGCCGGTGTACAGGGTGCCGTCGGCGCCGGCGAGTTCGACGGTGGTGCCGAGCAGCGGATGGTCGGCGGCGGGGCGCGGCAGGCCGAGATCGCCGGTCATCCAGTGGCGGCTGCGCTGGAAGGCGTAGGTGGGCAGGTCCGAGCCGTCGTGGTGGGGCAGCGGGTCCGTCCAGTCGACGGCACCGCCGTGCACGTGCAGGGCGGCGAGCCCGGTGAGCAGGGCCTCGGGCTCGTCGCGGTCCTTGCGCAGCAGCGGTACGACGGCCGCCTCGTCGGGCAGGCACTCGCCGGCCGCGGCGGTGAGCGCGCTGCCCGGGCCCACCTCGACGAAGTGCCGTGCGCCGGCGTCATGCAGGGCGGTGACGGCGTCGGCGAAGCGGACGGCCTCGCGGGCGTGCCGCACCCAGTACTCGGGCGTGGACAGCTCGTCGGGGGCGGCCGGGGCACCCGTGAGGGTGGACACCAGCGGGATGCGCAGCGATCCGTACGACAGGGAGGCGGCGACCTCGCGGAACTCGTCGAGCATCGGCTCCATCAGGGCCGAGTGGAAGGCGTGGCTGACGGCCAGTTCCCTGGTGCGCTCGAAGCGGGCGGCCAGGGCGCGGGCCGCTGCGGCGGGGCCGGAGACGACCACGGACGCGGGCCCGTTGACGGCGGCGATCCCCACGCCGTCGCCCAGCAGGGGCACGACTTCGTCCTCGGTGGCGCGTACGGCGATCATCGCACCGCCCTCGGGCAGGGCCTGCATGAGGCGCCCCCGGGCGGCGACGAGCGTGCAGGCGTCCCGAAGACCGAGCACGCCCGCGACATGGGCGGCGGCGAACTCGCCGACGGAGTGCCCGGCGAGCAGGTCGGGCCGCACGCCGAAGGACTCCAGCAGCCGGTACAGGGCCACTTCCACGGCGAACAGTGCGGGTTGGGTGTACTCGGTGCGTTCCAGCAGCTCGGCGGAGTCCAGGGCGTCGGCGAGCGGCCGGTCCAGCAGCGGGTCCAGCCGGTCCCGGACCTCGTCGAAGGCGGCGGCGAAGGCGGGGAACGCCGCCGCGAGGCGGGTGCCCATGCCCGGCAGCTGCGAGCCCTGACCGGAGAAGAGGAGGGCGAGCCTGCCGTCGGTGGCGGTGCCGAGGAGGCCGGCCGGTGGTGTGCGGCCCTCCGCCACGGCCCGGACGCCCGCGGTCAGTTCGTCCCGGGTGCGGCCGAGGACGGCGGCCCGGTGGCCGAGCCGGGTGCGGGTGTGGGCGAGCGCGCCGGCGAGGCGGTACGGGTCGGTGTCCGGGGCGGCGGACAGGTGCTCGAGCAGCCGGGCCGCCTGGGCGCGCAGGGCGTCCGGGGTGTGACCGGAGAGCAGCCACGGCACGGTGTCGGTCGCCGGGGCGGCGGGCACCTCGGCCGGCTCCTCGGCGGGCGGGGCCTCGACGATCACGTGGGCGTTGGTGCCGGAGATACCGAAGGAGGAGATGCCCGCGCGGCGCGGGCGGCCCGGGTCGGGCCAGGGGCGGGACTCGGTGAGCAGGCGGACGCCCGCGCCCTCCCACTCCACGTGCCGGGAGGGCCGGTCGATGCCGAGGCTGGCCGGCAGGGTCTCGTTGCGGATGGCCTCGACCATCTTGATGACACCGGCGACACCGGCGGCGGCCTGGGTGTGGCCCAGGTTGGACTTGACCGAGCCGAGCCACAGCGGGCGGTCCTCGGTGTGCTCTGCGCCGTAGGTGGCGATCAGCGCCTGGGCTTCGATGGGGTCGCCGAGGGTGGTGCCGGTGCCGTGTGCCTCGACCACGTCGACCTCGGCCGCCGGGACGCCGGCCGCCTGCAGCGCGCGGTGGATGACCCGTTGCTGGGCCGGACCGTTGGGGGCGCTGATGCCGTTGGAGGCGCCGTCCTGGTTGACGGCGGTGCCGCGCAGCACGGCGAGGACCTTCCGGCCCTTGCGGCGGGCGTCGGAGAGCCTTTCCAGCAGCAGGACGCCCGCGCCCTCGCCGAAGCCGGTGCCGTCGGCGGCGTCCGCGAAGGGCCGGCAGCGGCCGTCCCGGGACAGGCCCCGGTGCCGGCTGAACTCGACGAAGGTGCCCGGGGTGGCCATGACGGTCACTCCCCCGGCCAGCGCCAGCGAGCAGTCGCCCTGCCGCAGCGACTGGGCGGCCAGATGCAGCGCGACCAGCGAGGAGGAGCAGGCCGTGTCGACGGACAGGGTCGGTCCTTCCAGGCCCAGGGTGTAGGCGACGCGGCCGGAGACCACGCTGCCGGAGCCGAAGCTGCCGAAGTAGTCGTGGTACATCACGCCGGCGAACACACCGGTGTCGGAGCCGCGCAGGGTGGCGGGGTCGACCGAGGCGCGCTCCAGCGCCTCCCAGGACGTCTCCAGCAGCAGCCGCTGCTGGGGGTCGGTGACCTGTGCCTCCTCGTCGTCCATGGCGAAGAACGCGGGGTCGAAGTCGGCGGCGTCGTACAGGAAGGCGCCGTGCCGGGTGTAGCTGGTGCCGGGCCGGTCCAAGGTCGGGTCGTACAGGTTCTCGACGTCCCAGCCGCGGTCGGCGGGGAACTCGCCGATGGCGTCCCGGCCTTCGGCCACCAGCCGCCACAGGTCCTCCGGTGAGGCGATTCCGCCGGGGAACCGGCAGGCCATGCCGATGACGGCGATCGGTTCGTCGTCGACGGCGCTGCGGGTGGCGGGGCGGGCGGCCGCCTCGGCGAGGGTGCCGGTGAGTTCGCCGAGCAGATGGCGGGCGAGTTCCGCGGGGGTGGGGTGGTCGAACACGAGGGTGGCGGGCAGCCGGAGGCCGGTCGCCGCGGAGAGCCGGTTGCGCAGTTCCACGGCGGCCAGCGAGTCGAAGCCGAGTTCCCGGAAGGCCAGGGTGCGGCCGACGTCCTGGGCTGAGCGGTAGCCGAGGAGGGTCGCGACGTGGCTCTGCACGAGTTCGGTGAGGAACGGTTCGCGCTCCGCCTCCAGCAGCCCGGCGAGCCGGTCCCGCAGGGCGTCGGCGCCCCCGGCCGCGACCGGCCCGGTGGCCGCACCCGCCCGGCGCACGGGCACGAGGGTGCGGAACAGCGGGGCCAGGCCCTCGCCCTGGGCACGCAGGGAGGCCATGTCCAGCTTCACCGGCAGGACGGCGGGGTCCTCGCCGCGCAGGGCGGCGTCGAACAGGGCAAGGCCCTCCTCGGTCTCCAGGGGGGCGACACCGCCGCGGGCGATGCGCGTCAGGTCCGTCTCGTCGAGGGTGCCGGTCATGCCGCCGGCCTGCGCCCACAGACCCCAGGCCAGGGAGTGCGCGGGCAGCCCGAGGGTCCGGCGGTGCACGGCGAGCGCGTCCAGGTAGGCGTTGGCGGCGGCGTAGTTCGCCTGGCCTGGCGAGCCGAGCGTGGCAGCGGACGAGGAGAACAGCACGAACGCCGACAGGTCCAGGTCCGCGGTGAGTTCGTGCAGGTTCCAGGCAGCGTCGGCCTTCGGCCGGAACACCGTGTCGATCCGCTCCGGCGTCAGGGAGGTGAGCACGCCGTCGGCGAGGACGCCGGCCGCGTGGATCACGGCGGTCAGCGGCCGGTCGGCCGGTACGGCGTCCAGCACGGCGGCGAGCGCGGCGCGGTCGGCGACGTCGCAGGCGGCGCTCGTCACCTCGGCGCCCCGTTCGGTGAGTTCGGCGACGAGGTCGTCGGGAGCACCGCTGCGGCTGAGCAGCAGCAGGTGCCGGACGTTCCGCTCGGCGACCAGGTGGTGGGCGAGGATACGGCCGAGGGCGCCGGTGGCGCCGGTGAGCAGGACGGTGCCGGTGCCCGGGCCGGGGCTCTCGCCGGCGTGGGTGGCCAGGTCGGGTCCGTCGGCGGCCGGGGCCGCTCCGTCGGCGGCCGGATCCGATCCGTCAAGGGTGACGCGCGCCAGCCGCGGCACCTGCCAGGCGCCGTCGCGGAAGGCCAGGTGCGGCTCGCCGGTGGCCAGCGCCTCGGCGAGGCGTTCGGCGTCCGGCTCCTCGCCGGCGTCGGCCTCGATCAGCACGATACGGCCGGGGTTCTCCGACTGGGCCGAGCGGACCAGGCCGCCGGCCGCGGCGCCCGCCGGATCGGTGCCGGTGACGACGACGAGGGTGCTGTCGGCGAGGTCTTCGTCGGCGAGCCGGGTGCGCAGTTCGTCGAGGACCGCGTCGACGGCCGCCCGGGTCGCGGCGGCGCTCACTCCGGCCGGAGCGCGCACCACCTCCGGAGCGGAAGCGGTCACCGCGGCAGGCGGGGCCGACGGGGCCGGCATCCAGCCGACCCGGTAGAGCGCGCCCGCGCGGGCCGGGCGGGCCGCGGCGGCCAGCGCCTCGGTCCGCAGGGGCCGCAGGGTGAGCGAGTCGACGGTGGCGACGGGCGCGCCCGTGGGGTCGGCGAGCGTGAGGGAGACGGTGCCCTCGCCGGTGGGCCGGACGCGTACGCGCAGCGCGGTCGCGCCGGTGGCGTACAGCCGCACCCCGGACCAGACGAACGGCAGCAGGGCCTCACCGCCCGCGGCGTCGGTGAGACCGACGGTGTGCAGGGCGGCGTCCGACAGCGCCGGGTGCAGCGCGAAGCCGTCGGGCGCCGCGTCGGTGGCGACCTCCGCACACAGGCCGTCCTCGGTGCGCCAGGCGGCGCGCAGGCCCTGGAACAGCGGCCCGTAGCCGAGGCCGAGGGCGGCGAGTTCGTCGTACAGGCCGTCGAGCGGTACGGGTTCGGCGCCCTGCGGGGGCCACTCGGTGAGCGGGTCCGAGGTGGCCGGGAGGGTGCCGGTCGGGGCGAGCAGCCCGTCGGCGTGCCGGGTCCAGGACAGGTCCTCGTCAGGGCTCTCCGGACGCGACCAGATGGTGACCGGGCGGCTCTCCCCGGCTGGCGGGCCGACGGCGACCTGGAGCTGGACGGCGCCGTGGTCGGGCAGGACCAGCGGTGCGTGCAGGGTGAGTTCGGCGATGTCGCCACAGCCGACCTGGTCGCCCGCGCGCAGCGCGAGCTCCAGGTGTCCGGTGCCCGGGAAGAGCAACCGGCCGCCGACCCGGTGGTCCTCCAGCCAGGGCTGGACGCCCGCGGAAACACGTCCGGTGAGGACGGCGCCCTCGCTGTCGGCCCGTACCATCGCGGCGCCGAGCAGGGCGTGGTCGGTGGGGGCGAGTCCGGCGGAGGTGACGTCGGCGCCGCTCGCGGTGGAGTCGAGCCAGTACCACTCGTGCTGGAAGGCGTAGCCGGGCAGCGGGACGCGGCGCGGGCGTCGGCCCTCGGCGACGGCGGTCCAGTCGACGCCGGCGCCCTGGCTGAACGCCTCGCCGAGGGCGGTCAGCAGCCGGTCCCGGCCGCCCTCGTCGCGGCGCAGGGAGCCGACGGCGGCCACGGCGTCGTCGGTCTCCTGGATGCCGACGGTCAGCACCGGGTGCGGGCTGGACTCGATGAACAGCCGGTGCCCGTCGGCGACGGCGGCACGTACCGCCTCCTCGAACAGCACGGTTCCGCGCAGGTTGGTGTACCAGTACCCGGCGCCGAGTTCCGTGGTGTCGATCGGGCCGCCGGTGACCGTCGAGTAGAACGGCACCTGGGCGGTGCGCGGCTCGATGCCGTCGAGAACGTCCGCGAGGCGCTCGCGCAGGGTCTCCACGTGGGCGCTGTGGGAGGCGTAGTCCACGGGCAGGCGCTTGGCGCGGACCTTCTCCTCCCGCAGCCCGGCGAGGAGTTCGTCGAGGGCGTCGGGGTCGCCGGACACCACCGTGGAGGCGGCGCCGTTGACGGCGGCGACGGACAGCCGGCCGTCCCATGCCGCGAGCCGGGCGCGGACCGCGTCGACGCCCTCGCCGACGGACATCATGCCGCCCGAGCCGGACAGCAGCTCGGCGATCGCCTGGGACCGCAGGGCGACGACGCGGGCACCGTCCTCGAGGGACAGCGCGCCGACCGCGCAGGCGGCGGCGATCTCGCCCTGGGAGTGGCCGATGACGGCGGCCGGGGTGACGCCGTACGCGCTCCAGGTGTGCGCGAGGGAGACCATGACGGCCCACAGCAGCGGCTGGACGATGTCCACGCGGTCGAGGCCGCCGCGCAGCTCGGTGTGGAAGTCCCAGGCGATCCAGGGCGTCAGGGCGGCGGCGCACTCGGCCATACGGGCGGCGAACACCGGGGATTCGTCGAGGAGTCCGATGGCCATACCGGGCCATTGGGAGCCCTGGCCGGGGAAGACGAACACGGGCCGGGCGCGGCCGGGCGCGGTGCCCACGACGAGGGTGCGGGCGGTGGTGCCGTCGGCCAGGGCGGCCAGGGCGCCGCGCAGTTCGGCCGCGTCGGTTCCGGTGATCGAGGCCCGGTGCGCGAAGCGGGCGCGGGTGGTGGCCAGCGACCAGCCGACGTCGGACGGATCGAGCCCGGGGTGCGTGTCGAGGTGGCCGAGGAGCGCGGCGGCCTGGCCGGCGAGCGCGGCGGGCGTCCTGGCGGTGAGCAACCAGGGGACGGCGGGGCCCAGGTGCCCGCTCCGGTCGGGCTCGGCGGGCGCCGGGGCGGGCGGTGCCTGTTCGAGGATGACGTGGGCGTTGGTGCCGCTGATACCGAAGGAGGACACTCCGGCCCGGCGCGGACGGCCGTGCTGCGGCCAGTCCCGCTGCTCCGTCAGCAGCCGTACCTGTCCGGCGTCCCAGTCGACCTTCGTGGACGGCGCGTCCACGTGCAGGGTCTGCGGCAGGACGCCGTTGCGCATCGCCATCACCATCTTGATGACGCCGGCGACACCGGCGGCGGCCTGCGTGTGCCCGATGTTGGACTTGACCGAGCCGAGCCACAGCGGCTCCTCGGCGGGACGGGTCTGGCCGTAGGTGGCCAGCAGGGCCTGTGCCTCGATCGGGTCGCCCAGCGTCGTACCCGTCCCGTGCGCCTCCACCACGTCCACGTCGGCGGTGGTGAGGCGGGCGTTCTCCAGGGCTTCGAGGATGACGCGTTCCTGGGAGGGGCCGTTGGGGGCGGTGAGGCCGTTGGACGCGCCGTCCTGGTTGACGGCGGTGCCCCGGACGACGGCGAGGACCTCGTGGCCGTTGCGGCGTGCGTCGGAGAGGCGTTCGACGACCAGGACGCCGACGCCCTCGCCCCATACGGTCCCGCCGGCCGCGTCGGCGAAGGCGCGGGTGCGGGCGTCGGGAGCCAGCGCACCCTGCCTGCTGAACTCGATGAAGGTCTCCGGGGTGGCCATGACGGCGACGCCGCCGACCAGCGCGAGGCCGGACTCGCCCTGCCTGAGCGACTGGGCGGCGAGGTGGAGCGCCACCAGCGAGGAGGAGCAGGCTGTGTCGACGGACAGCGACGGGCCCTCCAGGCCCAGGGTGTAGGCGATGCGGCCGGAGATCATGCTGCCGGAGCCGAAGCTGCCGAAGTAGTCGTGGTACTGGACACCGGCGAACACGCCCGTGCGGCTGCCCTTGAGGGTGTGCGGGTCGATGCCCGCGTTCTCCAGTGCCTCCCAGGACGTCTCCAGCAGCAGCCGCTGCTGGGGGTCCATGACGAGGGCTTCCTTGGGGCTGATGCCGAAGAACGCTGGGTCGAACTCGCCCGCGGTGTGGAGGAATCCGCCCTCGCCGACGTAGGAGGTGTCGGGGCGCTGCCGGGTGGGGTCGACGATGCGGTCCACGTCCCAGCCCCGGTCGGCGGGGAACGGGGTGATGGCGTCGGTGCCGTCGGCGACCAGCCGCCACAGGTCGTCCGGGGTGCGGACGTCTCCCGGGTAGCGGCACGCCAGCCCCACGATCGCCAGCGGCTCGTCCGCGCGGGCCTTGACCGTACGGCCGCTCCGGCGCGCCCCGGTCCGGGCGCCGCCGGCCAGGGTGCCGAGGTGCGCGGCAAGCGCCTCGGGGGACGGGTGGTCGAAGACGAGGGTCGCGCTCAGCCGCCGGCCGGTCTCGGCGGACAGGGAGTTGCGCAACTCGATCGCGGCGAGCGAGTCGAACCCGAGGTCCTTGAAGGCCCGGTCGGTCTCCACGCTGCCCGGATCCGCGTGTCCGAGCACGCCGGCGACATGGGCGCGGACGGTGTGCAGCAACGCCTCGGCACGTTCCTCGTCCCCGAGAGCGGCCATGCGCTCGGCGAAGGTGAGGTCGGTGCCCTCGGCGGCGGCCTCCCGGCGCACCGGACGTCCCGCCAGCGCGCGGAAGACGGGCGCGAGGCCGGTGCCCTGTGCGCGCAGCGCGGGCAGGCTGAGCCGCACGGGTGCCAGAGCGGGACGGCCGGCCCGCACCGCCCGGTCGAACAGGGCGGTGCCCTCCTCGGCCGACAGGGCGGTCATGCCGCCGCGCGCCATCCGGGCGTGGTCGGCCTCGTCGAGGGAGCTGGTCATACCGCCGGACGGGGCCCACGGTCCCCACGCCAGCGACAGGGCGGGGGCGCCCTGGGCACGGCGGTGGGCGGCGAGTCCGTCGAGGAGGGCGTTGGCGGCGGCGTAGTTGCCCTGACCCGGGGCCCCGACGGTGCCGGCGACGGACGAGAACATCACGAACGCCGCCACGTCCGCGGTCAGTTCGTGGAGGTGGAGGGCGCCGAGCGCCTTCGGCGCGAGGACCGTGTCGATCCGCTCGGGGGTGAGCGAGGAGACCACGCCGTCGTCGAGGACTCCGGCGGCGTGCACGACCGCGGCGAGCGGGTGGCCGGCCGGAATGCCGGCCAGGACAGCGGCGAGGCGGTCCCGGTCGGCGATGTCGCAGGCGTGGGCGGTCGCGGTGGCGCCGAGGGCGGCGAGTTCGGCGATCAGGTCGTCGGAGTCGCCGGACCGGCTGAGCAGGGCGAGGTGCCGGACGCCGTACACGGTGACAAGGTGGCGGGCGAGTACCGGGCCGAGGCCGCCGGTGGCGCCGGTCAGCAGCACGGTGCCCTCGGGATCGAGGGCGAAGTCCTGGGCCTCGGCGGGGAGTTGGGCGCGCACCAGCCGGGCGGCGCGGGCGGCGCCGGAGCGGATCGCGATCTGCGGTTCACCGGAGGCGAGGGCGGCGGGCAGGACGGCGCCGGCGTCCGCGCCCGGTTCGAGGTCGAGGAGCGCGAACCGGTCCGGGTTCTCCGACTGCGCGGACCGCACCAGGCCCCATACGGCCGCGCCGGCCAGGTCGGGCACGTCCTCCCCCGCGACGCTCACCGCGCCGTGGGTGACGACGGCCAGCGGGCGGGGGTCGTCGTCCTGGAGGGCCGCGAGCGCGGTGTGCAGAGCCTCGCGTACGGCGGCGGCGTCCGTCCCCGGCGTGCTGTGCAGCACCCGGTGGCCGGTGTCGGGGGCGTCGGTCTCCAGGGGCAGCGGCTGCCAGTCGAGGATGAACAGGGCGTCGGCGGTGGTGTCGCGGGCGGCGCGCAGGTTGGTGAGCGGGCGGGCGGCGAGCGAGGCGACCGTGGCCACGGGGGCGCCGGTGGCGTCGGCCAGGTCGACGGCGAAGGCGTGCGCCCCGGTCGGCACCAGCCGGGCGCGCAGCACGGAGGCGCCGACGGCGTGCAGGGTGACGCCCCCGAACATGAAGGGAAGCCGGGCGGTGTCGTCGGCGGATCCGTCGCCGAGCAGGGCGAGCGCGTGCAGGGCGGCGTCGAACGCGGCCGGGTGCAGGCCGAAGCGGGGCGCGTCGGCGGCGGACCGCTCCGGTAGCCGTACCTCGGCGAACAGCTCCTCGCCGTGCCGCCAGGCGGCCGTCAGGGCCTGGAAGGAGGGCCCGTACTCCAGTCCGGCGGCGGCGTGCCGCTCGTACAGGCCGGTGGTGTCGAGCGGTTCGGCGTTCTCGGGGGGCCAGACGTCCAGGCGGGTGCCCGGGGTGTCGGTGCCGGCGGCGAGGAGGCCGGAGGCGTGCAGGGTCCACGGCTCGTCGGCGGGCAGGCTCTCGGCGCGGGCGTACACGTGCACCGTGCGGGCGCCGGACGGGTCGGGTGCGCCGACGGCGACCTGGACGCGCACCCCGTCGTCCGCGGGCAGCACCAGCGGTATTTCCAGGGCGAGTTCTTCCAGGCCTGCGCAGCCGACCTGGTCGCCGGCGCGGACGGCGAGTTCGACCATGGCGGTGCCGGGGACGACGACCGAGCCGCCGACCACGTGGTCGGCGAGCCAGGGGTGGGTGCGCACCGACAGCCGGCCGGTGAGCACGGCGCCGTCGGAGCCGGCGAGGACGGTGGCCGCGCCGAGCAGCGGGTGGTCGGCGGAGTCCAGTCCGGCGGAGCCGACGTCGCCGACGGGTGCGGCCGTCTCGGGCCAGAACCGCTCGCGCTGGAAGGCGGTGGTGGGCAGATCGACGGTGCCGGCGCCGGTGAACAGGGCGGTCCAGTCCACGGCGGCCCCGCCGGCGTACAGCTGGGCCAGTGCGGTGAGCAGGGTCTCGGTCTCGCCGCGCTCGCGGCGGGTGGCGGCGGCCAGCACGGCGTCGGTGTCCGTGCCGTCGCCGGCCAGGCACTCCCGGGCCATGGCCGTCAGTACGGCGTCCGGGCCCAGTTCGAGGTAGCGGGTGACGCCCTCGGCGGCGAGTGCGCGTATCCCGTCGTGGAAGCGGACCGCCTCGCGCACATGGCGCACCCAGTAGTCGGGGGTGGCGATGTCCTGGGTGGCGAGGGCGCCGGTGCCGTTGGAGACCACCGGGATGGTGGCCCGGTGGTAGGTCAGGGATTCCAGGACCGAGCGAAAGTCGGCCAGCATCGGTTCCATGAGCGGGGAGTGGAAGGCGTGCGAGACCTTCAGCCGCCGGCTCTTGTCGAAGCGGGCGGCCAGTGCCTCGGCCTCGGCGGCGTCACCTGAAATCACCACGGAGTCGGGGCCGTTGACGGCGGCGATGCCGACGCGTTCGGTGAGCAGCGGGCGGACCTCGTCCTCGGTGGCGCGTACGGCGATCATCGCGCCGCCCTCGGGCAGCGCCTGCATGAGGCGACCGCGCGCGGCCACCAGCGTGGTCGCGTCCCGCAGGTCCAGGACTCCCGCGACGTGGGCGGCGGCGATCTCGCCGATGGAGTGTCCGGCCAGGTGGTCGGGCGTGAGGCCCCAGGACTCCACCAGCCGGTACAGCGCGACCTCGAAGGCGAACAGTGCGGTCTGGGTGCGGGCGGTGCGGTTCAGCGGCTCGGGGTCGTCGCCGAGGACGAGGTCGCGCAGATCGTCGTCGAACAGCGCGCAGATCTCGTCGAAGGCGCCGGCGAACACCGGGAAGTGTGCGTACAGCTCCCTGCCCATGCCGGCGCGCTGCGAGCCCTGCCCGGTGAACAGGAAGGCGGTCTGTCCCTTGCGGACACGGTCCGAGGCGGCGCCCTGACCGCCCTCGGCGATCCGCTTCGTCGCCGCCAGGAGCGCGTCGCGGCCGTCGCCGAGGACCACGGCCCGGTACCGGTGGGCGGTGCGGGTGGCGGTCAGGGAGTGCGCCACGTCCACCGGGTCCAGCCCGTCTGCGGCGGCCGCCAGGCGGGCGGCCTGCTCGCGCAGGGCGCGCTCGGTGCGGCCGGATAGCACCCACGGGACCAGCGGCGGCGCCGTGCGCGGCCCGGGTTCGGTGTCCGCCGGCTCTTCGGCGGGAGCCTCCTCCAGGATGGTGTGGGCGTTGGTGCCGCTGGCGCCGAAGGAGGAGACGGCGGCGCGGCGCGGGCGGCCGGGGTCGCTCCAGGGCCGGTTCTCCGTCAGCAGGCGGACCTGGCCCTGGTCCCAGTCGACCTTGGTGGACGGCTCGTCGGCGTACAGCGACTTGGGCAGGACGCGGTGCCGTATCGCCATGACCGCCTTGATGATGCCGGCGACGCCGGCCGCGGCCTGGGTGTGCCCGATGTTGGACTTCACCGACCCGAGCCACAGCGGGGTGTCCGCGGGCCGGTCCTGGCCGTAGGTGGCCAGCAGCGCCTGCGCCTCGATCGGGTCACCCAGCGTGGTGCCGGTGCCGTGTGCCTCCAGCAGGTCCACGTCGGCCGGGCCGAGCCGCGCGCCGGCCAGGGCGGCCCGGATGACGCGCTGCTGGGACGGACCGTTGGGGGCGGTCAGGCCGTTGGAGGCGCCGTCCTGGTTGACGGCGGAGCCGCGGACGACGGCCAGCACCTCGTGGCCGTTGCGCCGGGCGTCGCCGAGCCGTTCCAGGACGAGCATGCCGGCGCCCTCGCTCCAGCCGGTGCCGTCCGCCGCGTCCGCGAAGGACCTGCAGCGGCCGTCCAGGGCGAGGCCGCGCTGCCGGCTGAAGGCGACGAAGGAGCCCGGCGTGGACATCACGGTCGCGCCGCCCGCCAGGGCGAGGGTGCACTCCTTGTTGCGGAGCGCCTGTACGGCCAGGTGCACCGCGACGAGCGCCGAGGAGCAGGCGGTGTCGATGGTGACGGCCGGGCCCTCCAGGCCCAGGGTGTAGGAGATACGGCCGGAGATCACGGCGGCAAGCACGCCGGTGCCGAGAGCGGCCTCGCTGTCCTCCGGCATCCTGGCCAGCAGGTCCTTGTAGTCCTGGCCGTTGGTGCCGGCGAACACCCCGACCCGGGCGCCGTGCGCCGAGCCGGGGGCGATCCGGGCCCGTTCCAGGGCCTCCCACGACACCTCGAGCAGCAGCCGCTGCTGGGGGTCCATCGCGACCGCCTCGCGGGGGCTGATGCCGAAGAAGTCCGGCTCGAACCCGGCCGCGTCGTCCAGGAACCCGCCGCGTTTGACGTAGCTCTTGCCGGTGGCGTCCGGGTCCGGGTCGTAGAGCGCGTCGACGTCCCAGCCCCGGTCGTCGGGGAAGTCACCGATGGCGTCGGTGCCGTCGTGGACGAGCCGCCAGAACTCCTCCGGGGTGGTGACGCCGCCGGGGAAGCGGCAGCTCATGCCGACGATGGCGATGGGTTCCCGGTCCTGGGTCTCCACCTCGCGCAGCCGCTGACGGGTCTGGGCCAGATCGGCGGAGACCCGCTTGAGGTAGGAGAGCAGCTTTTCGTCGTTGGTCATCGGGTGTCGCCACTCCTGTGCGAAGAGGTGGACTGCGGTGGGGCCGGGGTGTCGTGGGAGGGGCGGGTCACGCCGAGCCGAGTTCGTTGTCGATGAAGGCGAAGACGTCGTCGGCGGAGGCGTCCTCCAGCCGTCCGGCGACGGCGTCGGCGTCCTGGCCGAGGGTCTTGTTCAGCTCTCCCAGCAGGGACTGCAGGCGGGTGGTGATCCGTCCCTGTTCGATGTCCTCGGCGGTGAGGTCGCCGAGCCGGGCCGCGACCCGGTCGAGTTCGGCGACGACCGAGTCCACGGAGGTGTCGGCGCCCGCGAGTTCGGCGCCCAGGTGCTTGGCGAGGGCCGCGGGGGTGGCGTAGTCGAAGATGAGCGTGGCCGGCAGCGGCACGCCGGCGGCGCTGCTGATCCGGTTGCGCAGGTCGACCGAGGTGAGGGAGTCGAAGCCGAGGTCGCGGAAGGCGGTGGCCGGCTCGACCGCGTCGGCGCCGCCGTAGCCGAGGACCGCCGCCGCCTGGCCGCACACCAGCTCCTGCAGGGCGCGGTCGCGTTCGCCGCCGGTGAGGCCGGCGAGCTTCTCGGCGAAGCCGTCGACGGCGCTCGCCCCGGCGCCCCCGCCCGTGCCGCGCCGCGCCTCGGGGAGCGCGGACAGCAGGGCGCTGGGGCGGCTCGCGGTGAACGCGGGCGCGAACACGGACCAGTCGACGTCGGCGACGGTGACGGTGGTGTCGCCGCCGTCCAGGGCGCGTTGCAGTGCGGTCAGGGCGCGGCCGGGGTCGAGGAGGGACATGCCCATCGCGCGGGCGGCCGAGCGGACGGTGCCGTGGGCGGCCATGCCGTCGCCGCCCCACGGTCCCCAGGCCACCGAGGTGGCGGGCAGTCCGGCCGCGCGCCGGTGCTCGGCGAGGGCGTCGAGGAAGGCGTTGGCCGCGGCGTAGTTGGCCTGTCCCGCGCCGCCGACGGTGGCGGTCAGGGAGGAGAACAGCACGAACGCCGACAGCTCCCGGTCCGCGGTCAGTTCGTGCAGATGGCGGGCGGCGTCGGCCTTGGCGGCCAGGACGCCGGCGAAACGGTCGGGGGTGAGCGCGTCCAGGACTCCGTCGTCGAGGACGCCGGCGAGGTGCAGCACCGCGGTGAGGGGGTGGTCCTGCGGTGCGGAGTCCAGCAGCGCGGCCAGCGCGTCGCGGTCGGCGACGTCGCAGGCGGCCAGGGTCACCTTGGCGCCGGCGCCGGTGAGTTCGGCCACGAGGTCGGCGGCGCCGGGCGCGTCCATGCCCCGTCGGGAGGTGAGCAGCAGGTGGTCGGCGCCCTCGGCGGCCAGCCACCGGGCGACGGCCGTGCCGACGGCGCCGGTGGCGCCGGTGACCAGTACCGTGCCGGACGGCTTCCAGGGGGCACCGGCGCGGGCCGGAGCATGTTCGAGCCGACGGCCGTAGGCGCCGGACTCGCGGATGACGACCTGGTCCTCGCCGCCGGCGTCGCCGAGCAGCGCGGCCAGCCGGGCGACGGTCTGCGGCCCGATCTCGGCGGGCAGGTCGACCAGTCCGCCCCAGCGGTCGGGGTGCTCCAGTGCGGCGACCCGGCCGAGACCCCACACCTGGGCCTGGGCGAAGCCGGTGACCTCGGCGGCGGAGCCGTGGGCGACGGCGTCGCGGGTGACGCACCACAGCGGGGCGGTGCTCTCGGTGTCCCCGAGTGCCTGGACGAGGGCGGCGGTCGAGGTGAGTTCGGTGGACGGCGCCGGCAGGGACAGGACGCCGTCGACGCCACCCCGGCCGGCGAGCAGCCCGGCCAGCTCGGCGCGGTCGGCGGTGTCCGGCACCGAGAGGGTGTCGACGGTGAGACCCCGGTCGGCGAGCCCGGTCAGGACAGCGGTCGTCCAGGGGTCTTCGGCGGAGCGGACGACGGCCAGCCAGTGGCCGCCGAGGGCCGGGGTGGCGGCGGGGGCCAGCGGCTCCCAGGCGACGCGGTAACGCCAGTCGTCGGCCGCGGCGTTGGCCTGCCGCTGCTCGTGCCAGGCGGCCAGGGCCGGTACGACGGCGGCGACGGAGGTCTCGTCGGCCACGCCGAGCGTGGCGGCGACGGCGGTCACGTCCTGTTCCCGTACCAGGTCCCAGAACGGATCGGCCGCGTCACCGCCCGCGCGGGCGGCCGCGGAGCGCTCGGCCTGGAGGATGGGGGCGTCCTCCCAGTGGCGGTCGCGGCGGAACGGGTAGGTGGGCAGGTCGACCTTGCGGCCCCCGGCGAACACGGCCGTCCAGTCGGGGCCGGTGCCCGTCAGGTGCAGACGGCAGACGGCGTCGACGAGGGCGGCGTCCTCGGCGCGGTCGCGGCGCTGGGTGCCGATGACGTCGGGCACCACGTCCTGCGCCATGTTGGTGAGCACCGAGTCGGGGCCGACCTCCAGGAAGCGGGTGGCTCCCTCGGCGGCCAGGGCGGTGACGCCGTCGTGGAAGCGGACGGCCTCGCGGACGTGCCGCACCCAGTAGTCGGGCGAGGTGAGTTCGTCGGCCGTGGTGCCGGTGACGTTGGAGACGACCGGCAGGGCGGGCTCGTGGAAGGTGAGGCCCGTCAGCACCTCGCGGAACCCGTCGAGCATGGGGTCCATGCGGCGGGAGTGGAAGGCGTGCGACACCTTCAGCCGGGTGGTCTTCTCCACCCGTGCGGCGACGGCGAGGACGGCCTCCTCGTCACCGGAGATCACCACCGCACGGGGGCCGTTGACGGCCGCGATGTCGACGCCGTCGGTGAGCAGCGGCGTGACCTCGGCCTCGGAGGCCAGCAGGGACACCATCGCGCCGCCGGCCGGCAGCTCCTGCATGAGCCGGCCACGGGCGGCGACCAGGGCGACCGCGTCCTTCAGGTCCAGGACGCCGGCGACGTGCGCGGCGACGATCTCCCCGATGGAGTGTCCGGAGAGCAGGTCGGGGCGTATGCCCCAGTGCTCCAGCAGCCGGTACAGGGCGGTTTCGAAGGTGAACAGGGCCGCTTGCGTGTAGGCGGTCCGGTTCAGGAGCGAGGCGGCCGGGTCGGCGTCCGCGTCGAACATGACCTCGCGCAGCGGCCGTTCGAGATGTGCGTCGAAGGCGGCGCAGATCTCGTCGAGGGCGGCGGCGAACACCGGGAACGCGGCGTGCAGGGTGCGGCCCATGCCGGGACGCTGGGAGCCCTGGCCGGAGAACAGCATGCCGAGCCGGCCGGGTTCGGGGGCCGCCAGGGCCGGCAGGCTGCCGTCGGCGACGGCACGCAGACCGGCCAGCAGCTCGTCCCGGTCGCGGCCGGTGACGGCGGCCCGGTGGGGGAAGCGGGCGCGGGTGGTGGCCAGCGAGTGTCCGACGTCGTACGGGTCGAGGTGGCCGGCGACCGCGAGGAGCCGCTCCGCCTGCCTGCGGACGGCGTCGGAGCCCTTGCCGGACAGCACCCACGGCACGACGGGCAGCGCGGCGCGCTCCGGGGCAGGACGGTCGGCCTCCGCGGGTGGCGCCTCCTCCAGGATGGTGTGCGCGTTGGTGCCGGAGATGCCGAAGGAGGACACACCGGCGCGCCGTGGGCGGCCGTCGGGGGTGTCCCAGGGGCGGGGCTCGGTGAGGAGGCGGACGTCGCCCGCGCTCCAGTCGACGGCCGTGCTGGGCTTCTCGGCGTGCAGGGTGCGGGGCAGGGTGCTGTGGCGCATCGCCATGACCGTCTTGATGATGGCGCCGACACCGGCCGCGGCCTGCGGGTGGCCCATGTTGGACTTGATGGAACCGAGCCAGACCGGGCGGCCCTCCGGCCGGTCCTGCCCGTAGGCGGCGATGACGGCCTGGGCCTCGATGGGGTCGCCGAGGGTGGTGCCGGTGCCGTGCGCCTCGACCGTGTCGATGTGGTGCGGGGCGAGCTGCGCGTCGGCGAGGGCCTGCCGGATGACCCGGATCTGGGCCGGGCCGCTGGGCGCGGTCAGGCCGTTGGAGGCGCCGTCCTGGTTGACGGCGCTGCCGCGGACGACGGCGAGCACCTCGTGGCCGTTGCGCAGGGCGTCGGACAGGCGCTCCACGAGCAGCATGCCGGCGCCCTCGGCCCAGGCGGCGCCCGCGGCGTCGTCGGAGAAGGAGTGGCAGCGGCCGTCGGGGGACAGCGCGCGGCGCTCGCTGAACTCGATGAACATCTCGGGGCTGGCCATGACGGCGGCGCCGCCCGCCAGCGCCAGGGAGCACTCCCCCTTGCGCAGCGACTGGATCGCCGCGTGGAGCGCGACCAGGGAGGAGGAGCAGGCGGTGTCCATGGTGACCGCGGGGCCTTCCAGGCCCAGGGTGTAGGCGATGCGTCCGGAGACGATGCTGCCGGAGATGGTGCCGCCGATGTAGTCGTGGTGCATCAGGCCCACGAAGACACCTGTCGGGGTGCCCTTCGCCGTGGTGGGGTCGATGCCGGCCCGTTCGAAGGCCTCCCAGCCGACCTCGAGCAGCAGCCGCTGCTGCGGGTCGGTGCCGGGCGCGTCCTTGGGGCTGATGCCGAAGAAGGCGGGATCGCACTCGGCGGCGTCGTGCAGGAAGCCGCCGTGACGGACGTAGGTCTTGCCGGGGGCGCCCGGTTCGGGGTCGTAGATCGTCTCGACGTCCCAGCCGCGGTCGGTGGGGAACTCGGTGACGACGTCGATGCCTTCGTCGACGATGCGCCACAGGTCCTCCGGGGTGCGCACACCGCCGGGGTAGCGGCAGCCCATGCCGATGATGGCGACGGGCTCGCGGTCCTGCTCCTCCAGCTCCCGTACGCGGCGGCGGCTGCGCTCCAGCTCGGTCGTGGCCCGCTTGAGGTAGTCGCGGAGCTTGTCGGCCATGGCCGAGTCTTCCATCACTGGGCTCCCAGTTCGTTGTCGATCCTGGCGAAGAGTTCTTCGTCGCTGGCTTCGCGGAAGTCCTCGGGCGCCAGGGGCGCGGCGGGGCGTCCGTGGGTGTCCTGCCAGCTGCGCAGCAGCGCTTCGAGGCGCGCGGTGACGCGGGCGTGGCTGCCGTCCTGGTCGGGCAGGGCGTGCAGCGTGGCTTCGAGGCGGTCCATCCCGGCCAGCGCGGACCGGGCGAGGTCGGCCGGTCCGGGTACGAGCGCGGTCTTGAGGTGGGCGGCGAGGGTGAGGGGCGTCGGCTGGTCGAAGACCAGCGTCGCCGGCAGGGTCAGGCCGGTGGTGCTCGCGAGGAGGTTGCGCAGTTCGACGGCGGCGAGCGAGTCGAAGCCCATCTCCTGGAAGGCGCGGCCGGGGTCCACGGACTCCGGCGAGGGGTGCCCGAGCACGGCGGCCACATGGGTGCGGACCAGCTCCAGCAGGGCGCGGTCCCGTTCGGCGTCCGGCAGCGGCGCGAGCCGCTCGCGCCAGGAGTCGGCGGGGGCGCCGGCGGCGGGCTCGGCGCCGCGCCGCCTGGCGGGCCGCACCAGGCCGCGCAGCAGCGCGGGTACGCCGTCCGGCCGGGCGCGCACCGCGGCGGTGTCCAGGCGCACGGGCACCACGACGGCGTCCTCGCCGTCGAGGGCCGCGTCGAAGGTGCGCAGTCCCTGGGCGGGGGTCAGCGGCGGCAGGCCGAGCCGGCGCAGGCGTTCCAGGTCGGCGGTGTCGATGCCGTCGGTCATGCCGCCGGAGCCGGACCACAGGCCGTATGCGAGGGAGACGGCGGGCAGGCCGAGCGAGCGGCGGTGGGCGGCGAGGCCGTCGAGGAAGGTGTTGGCCGCGGCGTAGTTGGCCTGGCCGCCGCCGACCAGCAGCCCCGCGGTGGAGGACAGCAGGACGAAGGCCGAGAGGTCCTTCTCACGGGTCAGTTCGTGCAGGTTCCAGGCGGCGTCCACCTTGGGCCGCAGCACCCGGTCGACCTTGTCCGCGTCGAGGGTGGCCAGCACGCCGTTGTCGACGACGCCTGCGGCGTGCACCACGGCCCGCACGTCGTGTTCGGTGAGCAGCGCGGCGAGGTCGGCGCGGTCGGCGGCGTCGCAGCGGGCGAGGGTCACCTCGGCGCCCAATTCTCCGAGTGTGGCGCATAGTTCGGTGGCTCCGGGGGCGTCCGCGCCACGCCGGCCGGCCAGCAGCAGGCTTCGTACGCCGTGCTCGGTGACCAGGTGACGGGCGATCAGGGCGCCGAGGCCGCCGGTGCCGCCGGTGATCAGGACGGTGCCGTCCGGGTCCCGGACGAGCGGGCCGCCGGGCTTGGCACGGGCCAGTCGCGGCACGCGCACCTCGCCGTCCCGCACCGCGACCTCCGGTTCCCCGGCGGCGAGTGCGGTGCCGAGGGCGGGGCCCGGGGCGGCGCTGCCGTCGCTGTCGATCAGCAGGAACCGGCCGGGGTTCTCGGCCTGGGCGGCGCGCAGGAGTCCGTACAGCGGGGCGTGGGTGAGGTCACCGGTGCGCAGGAGGACGGCAAGCCGGCGGTCGGTGCAGCGCTCGTCGTCCAGCCAGGCGAGCAGGGTGTCCAGCATGGTGTTCACCCGGTCCCGTACCAGGGCGGGCAGGTCCGTGACGGCGTCGGGAGCGGCCGGTACGGGCAGCAGCACGAGGTCGGGCACCGGGCCCGCGGCGGTGAGGGCGGCCAGGTCCGGGTACCGAGGTGCGTCCAGGCCGGTGTCGTCGACGCCGCACACGCCCAGGGCGAGCGGGTCGGCGGGTGCCGGGACGGGTGCCGGGACGAGGTCGACCCGGTAGAGCGGGTCGTCGCCGTCCCCGGCGAGCTGCTCGGCGGAGACGGGGCGGGCCACGAGGCTGCGTACGGTCGCGACGGGTGCTCCGCCGGCGTCGGCGAGGGTGAGGGTGACGGCCTCGGGACCGGACGGGGACAGGTGCAGCCGCAGGCAGTCGGTGCCCGCCGCGTGCAGGGTGACGCCGCCCCAGGCGAACGGCAGCACGGCCTGACCGCCGGGCAGGTCCAGCAGGTTGACGTGCAGGACGGCGTCCAGGAGAGCCGGGTGCACGGCGAACGCGGCGGCGGTGGCGCGCGCGCCCTCGGGCAGTGCCGCCTCGGCGAACAGCTCGTCCCCGCGGCGCCACATGGCGCGCAGGCCCTGGAAGACCTCTCCGTAGCCGTAGCCGGTTCGGGCCAAATCCGGGTAGAGACCGTCCAGTTCGACGCGTTCGGCGCCTTCCGGCGGCCAGGCGGTCAGGCCGGCCGGGCTCGCCTCGTCGGCAGGTGCCGAGGTGAGAACGCCGGCGGCGTTGCGGGTCCACGGGGCGTCGGGGGTGTCGGCGCGGCGGGACCAGACGGTCAGCTCGCGCCGCCCGTCCCGTTCGCCGCCGACGGCTGCCTGTACGGCCAGTGCGCCCTGCTCGGGCAGGATCAGCGGGGCGTGCAGGGTGAGTTCGTCGACGGTGTCGCAGCCGGTGCGCTCGGCAGCCTGCAGGGCCATCTCCACGAAGGCGGTGCCGGGCAGCAGCACGGTGCCGTGCACGGCATGGTCGGCCAGCCACGGGTGGGAGGCGAGGGAGAGCCGGCCGGTGAGGACCGCTCCCCCGGTTTCGGGCAGTTCGCTCGCGGCGGTCAGCAACGGATGGCCGGTGGCGTTCTGGCCCAGGCCGTCGGCGTCGCCGCTGCCGCCGGCGGTGGCCTCCAGCCAGAGGCGTTCGCGCTGGAAGGCGTACGTGGGCAGGCTGGTCGGCCGGGCGCCGTGCGGGGCGAAGAACGCCGCCCAGTCCACGGCGGTGCCGGCCGCGTGCAGCCGGGCCACGGCCGTGACCAGGTCGCGTTCCTCGTCGCCGTCGCGGCGCAGCCCGGCGACGGTCACGCTGTCCTCGGGCACGCAGTCCACGGCCAGGGCGGTGAGTGCCGCGTCCGGGCCGACTTCGAGGAACGCCCGGACGCCCAGCTCGTGCAGGGCGGTCAGGGCGGGTGCGAAGCGGACGGGACGGCGGACGTGGTCCACCCAGTAGCCGGGGGTGGCCAGTTGGGCGGGGTCGGCGAGGGCGCCGGTGAGCGTGGAGACGAGCGGGATCCGGGGCGGCTCGAAGGAGCACCGGGCGGCGGCCTCGGCGAAGTCGGCCAGCATCGGCTCCATCAGCGGCGAGTGGAAGGCGTGCGAGACCTTCAGCCGCTTGCTCCTGTCGAACCGCGCGGCGAGGGCGTCGACGGCATCCTCGGCACCCGAAATGACCACGGAGCGCGGGCCGTTGACGGCGGCGAGGCCGACCCGGTCGTCCAGGTGGGGGGCGATCTCGTCCTCGGTGGCGCGCAGCACGGCCATGGCGCCGCCCGCGGGCAGGTCCGCCATCAGGGCACCGCGCGCCAGCACGAGCCGGACGGCGTCCGGCAGGGACAGCACGCCGGCGACATGGGCGGCGGCCAGTTCACCGACGGAGTGCCCGGCCACGTAGTCGGGGGTCACGCCCCAGGACTCCAGGAGGCGGTACAGGGCCACTTCGGTGGCGAAGAGGGCGGTCTGCGCGTAGTCGGTGCGGGTGAGCAGGTCGGCGTCGGTGTCGATCACGTCGGCGAGCGGCCGTTGCAGACTCGGGTCGGTGAGCGCGCACACCGCGTCGAAGGCCTGCGCGTACACCGGGAAGGCCCGGTGCAGCGCCCGGCCCATGCCGAGCCGCTGCGCTCCCTGACCGGTGAACAGGAAGGCCGTCCTGCCGCCCGCTTGGCCGAGCGGGGTGGCGGCGGTGAGCCCGGCGAGCAGTTCGCCGGTGTCCCGGCCGACCGTGACGGCGCGGTGCTCGAAGCGGGTGCGGGTGGTGGCCAGCGACAGACCGAGGTCGGCCGGGCTGGTGCCGGGGTGGGCGTCGAGGTGGTCGCGCAGCCGCGCGACCTGTGCGGCGAGGGCCTGGCGGGTGCGGCCGGTGACGATCCAGGGGACGCAACCGCCTTCCCGTGCGGGCGGGTTGTCCCCGTCGTCGGCCGGGGCCGGGTCGGCGGGCGCCTGTTCCAGTACTACGTGCGCGTTGGTGCCGCTGATGCCGAAGGAGGAGACGGCGCAGCGGCGGGGCCGTCCGGCGTCGGGCCAGGGGCGGCGTTCCAGGGCCAGTTCGACGGCTCCCGCGCTCCAGTCCACCTGGTCGGTGGGGGCGTCGACGTGGAGGGTGGGCGCGACCTCGCCGTGCCGCATGGCCAGCACCGTCTTGATGACGCCGGCGACGCCCGCGGCGGCCTGGGTGTGCCCGAGGTTGGACTTGACCGAGCCCAGCAGCAGCGGTTCCGTACGGTCCTGGCCGTAGGTGGCGAGCAGCGCCTGGGCCTCGATGGGGTCGCCGAGGGAGGTGCCGGTGCCGTGCGCCTCGACCACGTCGACGTCGGCGGGGGTGAGTCCGGCGCCGGCCAGGGCCTGCCGGATGACCCGCTGCTGGGACGGTCCGTTGGGCGCGGTCAGCCGGCTGCTGGCGCCGTCGGAGTTGACGGCGCTGCCGCGGATGACCGCGAGCACCGGGTGGCCGCCCCGCTGGGCGTCGGCGAGCCGTTCCAGCAGCAGCATGCCGGCGCCCTCGCCCCAGCCGGTGCCGTCGGCCGCCGCGGCGAACGCCTTGCAGCGGCCGTCCGGGGCGAGTCCGCGCTGCCGGCTGAAGTCGACGAACGTCTCCGGCGTGGACATCACGGTGACGCCGCCCGCGAGGGCGAGCGAGCACTCGCCGGACTGCAGCGCCCGCACGGCCCAGTGCAGGGCGACCAGTGAGGAGGAGCAGGCGGTGTCGACGGTGACCACCGGGCCTTCGAGGCCGAAGGTGTAGGCGACGCGTCCGGAGGCGATGCTGGCGGCGCTTCCGTTGGCGAGATAGCCGTCGAGGTCGTCGGGGACGGAGGTGAGGCGGGTGGCGTAGTCGTTGTACATCACGCCGGCGAACACGCCGGTGCGGCTGCCCCGCAGGGAGGCCGGGACGATGCCGGCCCGCTCGAAGGCCTCGTGGGAGGTCTCCAGCAGCAGCCGCTGCTGCGGGTCCATGGCAAGGGCCTCGCGGGGGCTGATGCCGAAGAAGTCGTAGTCGAAGTTGGCGGCCTCGTGCAGGAATCCGCCGGTGCGGGCGTAGGTCCTGCCGGGCCGCGCCGGGTCGGGGTCGTACAGGGCGTCCACGTCCCAGCCGCGGTCGGCGGGGAAGTCCGACACCGCGTCGGTGCCGGTCGCGACCAGTTCCCACAGTTCCTCGGGGGTGGTGACGCCGCCCGGGTAGCGGCATCCGATGCCGACGACGGCGACCGGGCCGTGTGCGCGTTGCTCGTTCTCACGCAGCCGTCGCCGCGCCTCCCGCAGGTCCGCGGTCGTCCGCCTGAGATAGTCGAGCAGTTGCTCTTCGTTGTTCACCAGCGCGCCATCCGATCGAGATCGAAGTGAGGGCCTCGGCCGCGCGGATCGCCTCCGGACGGTTTCCGGTCCGCTTCCCCTCCGCTGTCGGAGGCTAGGCAGGCGGCGGTGACGCAGGACACCCCTACAGCCCCCAGGGCCCCCGCGGCGGTTAAGGGGTCCTGGGGAACGCTCCCTTTGCGGCACGGCGAAGAGGCACGTGATCCCGTGCTCTCGTGGGGGTGCGACCGGCCCACGGCGCAAGCTGTGGAACCGGCTTGCGCTCGGGTCGTGTCCGTTCGGCGTCAAATGGAGCGGACGGCCGGTCCAGCCGTCTGCCTCCGGCCACGCCGAGATGATCGGGCGACGCCTTGCGCAGGCCACGCCTTGCTCAGGCAACGCCTTGCGCAGGCAACACCTTGCGGCCGATCCGCCCCGGGCAGAGCGCACAGGGCAGAGCGCACAGGGCGTCCGAAGGAGCGTATGACCGTGCCGTCTTGCGGTGGCCGCCGGTGAGCGTCACTGCGCGAGGGTGCCGGAGGTGTCGCGGATCAGGTGGTGTCCGGGGACCTGCCGTCGTCCGGAGCCTCCCGGCCGTCCGAACCCTCGCCGTCGTCCGGAACCTCGCCGGCCGCCGGGTCCGGCAGGTAGCTGGCCAGGCCGCGCAGGATGATCTCCAGACCGATGTCGAACCGCTCGTCGGAGGAGGGAGTCACCATCAGCCCGGCCAGGGCCTGCAGATGGGGAAAGTCCTCCGCGGGCAGGGACGCGAAGTAGTTCTGCATCTCGCCGGCCATCTCGCGCCAGTCGGGGCGGGCCGGGGAGGGAGCGCCACCGCTCTGCTGGGCGGCCCGCTCCTCCCACATGCCCTCCTCCAGGACGAACCCGTCGATGTAGGTGGAGATGAGGTCTCCGGCCTCCGCCGCGATGCGGTCGGGCAGCCTGGCGGTGCGGAAGATGGCGAGCAAGGCCTCGACGTGCGGCAGCAGTTCGGCGGTGAAGGGGACGTGGGCCATGGAGATCCTGGCCATGTCCCGGTGGGACAGCAGGCGCTGCCGTGCCGAGCGGGCGTAGTCCCGCACCCGTTCCTGCCACCGCTCCGGGTCGGGTTCGGGCATCTTGAAGCCCTCGAAGAGCCGGGTGTACATCAGCTCCAGAAGGTCGTCCTTGGAGCTGACGTGGGCGTAGAGGGCGGAGACCGTGACCCCCAGCTCGGCGGCCACCTGGCGCATGGACAGCCCGTCGAGCCCCTGGCGGTCCAGCACGGTGAAGGCGGCCTCGACGACCCGGTCGCGCGACAGCGGTGTGCGGGCGGGGGCGACGCGGGCGCGAGCGGGACGCCAGCGCTCCCAGGGGGACGGCGGAGGGGATGCGGGGGTGCCATCGGCCGCGTCGGTCATGGGGACAGTCTAGGCGTCGGGAGAACAGTGTTCTGCTACGGCGAGCGGCGTTCACCTGAACCATACGCGATATAGCTTGTCCGAGCTTCCGAGTTGCGCTATATCTTAATGAACACCGTTCTCCTAGTGAGCACTGTTCTGCTACGGTGAACACTGTTCTTCGGAGTGTCCGGCCGTCCGTCTTCACGGGCGGTACCAGCGAGCCGGACAGCCCCATCCATCCGTCCCACCGCGCCCGCGGGACCTTCACCGCGGCGCGGCCCTTTTGCCAGGAGTTTCGATGACCACCACCGGTGTCGCGTCCGCCGAGACGCCCATCGACTCGCCAGCGCCCTACCGGTGGCGCTGGGCTGCGCTCTTCGTGATCCTCGCGGCCGAGGTGATGGATCTCCTCGACGCCGTCGTCACGAACATCGCCGGCCCCTCCATGCGGGCCGACCTCGGCGGCGGTGCCTCCACTCTGCAGTGGCTCGCCGCCGCGTACACCCTCTCGATGGCCGTCGGCCTCGTCACCGGCGGGCGGCTCGGGGACATCTACGGGCGCCGCCGGATGTTCCTGGTGGGAGCCGCAGGCTTCACCCTGGGGTCGCTGCTCTGCGCGATCTCCATGTCGCCCGAAATACTGATCGCCGCACGCGTCGTACAGGGACTGTTCGGCGCGGTGATGCTGCCGCAGGGCCTCGGCATGATCAAGGAGATGTTCCCGCCGAAGGAGTCGCAGAAGGCCTTCGGCCTGTTCGGCCCGGTCATGGGACTGTCCGCGGTGTGCGGGCCGATCCTGGCGGGCTGGCTCGTGGACGCCGACTACTTCGGCACCGGCTGGCGGATGATCTTCCTGATCAACCTGCCACTGGGTGCCGCGGCCCTGCTCGGTGCCCTGCGCTACCTGCCGAAGGGCATGTCCGGCAGCAAGCCGCGCCTCGACATCCCCGGCATGCTCCTGGTCTCACTGGCCGCGCTGCTGATCATCTTTCCGCTGGTCCAGGGCCGTGAGTACGACTGGCCCCTGTGGACGTTCCTGATGATGGCAGCCTCGGTGGCCGTCTTCGTCGCCTTCGCCACGTACGAATCGCGCCGCAGCAAGGCCGGCCGGGACCCCCTGGTCGTCCCCAGCCTCTTCCGCAAGCGTGGATTCAGCGGCGGCATGACCCTCGGGCTGGTCTTCTTCTCGACCATGCAGGGCTTCATGCTGGTCTTCAACCTCTACACCCAGATCGGCCTCGGCTACTCGCCGCTCAAGGCGGGACTGGTGATGGTGCCCTGGTCGGGCGGCATGATCGTCGGCTTCGGTATCGCCCAGGGTGTCGTCAGGTTCGGACGGGCCGTACTGCAGGCGGGCGCGCTGATCATGGCGCTCGGCGTGTTCGGCGTGTGGCTGACCCTCGACCTGGTGGGGGGCGGCGTCGGCCCCTGGCAGCTCCTGCCGTCCCTGCTCGTGACCGGCATCGGGATGGGTCTGCTCATGGCACCGTTCTTCGACATCGTGCTCGCCAGCGTCGAGCAGCACGAGACGGGCTCGGCGTCCGGGACGATGACCGCGGTGCAGCAGCTCGGCGGCGCCTTCGGCGTGGCCATCCTCGGCACCGTGTTCTTCGGTCTGCTGGGCGGCGGGATGGCCACCGCCGTCGACCACCACTCGGACGGCCTGCGGGCGAAGCTGGCCGCCGCGCACGTCGCGCCCGCCGCCCAGGAGCGCATCGTGGCGGACCTGCGTACGTGTGCCTCGGACCGCGCCGTCGCCAAGGATCCTGCCGCGACCCCGGCATCCTGCGCACGCCTGGAGAAGGACACTCGGTCCGCCGTGACCTCTCCTCAGGCAGGCGCCCGGATACCCGCCGCGCTGCAGGCCACCGCGTCCTCGGCCTTCGAGAGCGGATTCGGCTCCGTCATGAAGACGCTGCTGTGGATCGTCGAAGGCATGCTCGCCCTCACCTTCCTGCTCGCGTTCCTCCTGCCGCGCCACGCGCGCCCCGAGGATGCGGTCGGGCACTGAGCCCCGGCGGCACCGGCATCGGCGAACGGGACGGCCGGGCAGGCCCTGAGCAGGGGCTGCCCGGCCGTCCCCTCTCGGGGGGAACGGGGAGTCCGCGTCCGCCACGGGCTTCGGGCCGGGGCGCGCTACGCCCCTGGTGACGCGAACCGCCGACGGGCGCCGCTCCCCCGCAGACCGGAGAACCCCGAGACCGGCGCGAGGGCACATCCCCCCTCCGGCCCCGCCGACGCCGAACAGCACCCACGACACCACCCGCCACAGACGCGCACCGGCACCCCCGCGACGGTGGCTACACCCCCGACGGCACGAACCCCGGCGAACACCGCTCCCCCACACACCCAAACACCCCGACACCGACGCAAAGCGCACGTCCCCCCTCGTCGCGCCAACACCAAGCACCATCCGCGAGGGGACCCGCCGCAGAGGCGAGCCGGGCCGGCACCCCGCGACCGTCCGCGCGGCGCGAAGCGCGTAGCGTGCGGGCGGGTAGGGATGCGCACGCGGCGGTGGACGGTGGAACGCCGGTCCCCGAAGGCACGGCACTCCTCACCTACCGCCCCCGTCAGCACCACACCGCCCGACCCGCACCGTCCCGGAAGGACGAGCCCCGTGCTCACGCCCTACGCAGCCCACTTCGACACGCCCGCCGGGTACCTGGACTTCGCACGGTTCGGTCCGCCGTCGCGGGACGCCGTAGCCGCCACCGCGCGAGCCGTGGAGGAGTCCGCCCGTGCCGACCACACCACCGTGGACGGCCTGATGCGCGCGGAAGGGGTCGCACGGGACACGGCCGCCCGCCTCGCGGGCACCGACGCCCGCCACACCGTGCTGCTGCCCAATGCGTCCACCGGTCTGTTCCACGCCGCTCTCGGCATCCGCGAGGGTGTGGTCCTCGCACCGCGCACCGACTTCCCTGCCAACCACTATCCGTGGCGCCGCACCGCTGACCTGGGCCGGGCCACACCGCGCTGGCTCGACCCTGCGCCCGGCGGCGGGGTCACCCCCGACCTGGTCCGCGCCGCGCTGACCGACGACGTCATCGCCGTGTCCGTCAGCGCGGTGGACTTCCGCACCGGTTTCCGTGCCGACCTGGCGGCGCTGCGCGAGGCGATCGGACCGGACCGGCTGCTGATCGTGGACGCCATCCAGGCGTTCGGGGTGGCCGCGATGCCCTGGGACGCGGCAGACGTGCTGGTCGCGGGCGGTCAGAAATGGCTGCGCGCGGGTTGGGCCACCGGCTTCGCGACACTGTCCGACCGCGCGCTGGAATCCCTGGAGCCGGTCCTCACCGGCTGGACGGGCGTCGAGGACGTCGGCCTCTTCGACGGAACGGAGCATCCGCCCGCCCCGGACGCGCGACGGTGGTCGATCACCAATCTCAGCCCGGTGACGGCCGCCGCTTTCGCGGCCGCGCTGGAGCTCGTCGAGCGGCACACCGTCGCGGGGATCGAGGCCGCGATCGCCACGCGGATCGCCGAACTCACCGAGGTCATCCGGGAGTACGGCGGCCGCGTCCTCTCCCCCACCGACCCGGCGCGGCGCGCGGGCATCCTCTCCTTCACGATCCCGGACCGCGAACCGTCCCTCGTCGCCAAGGCGCTGCACGCCGAGGGTGTCACTCCGACAGTGCGCACGGACTCACTCAGGCTCTCCCCGCACGCCTCCACCCCGTCGGAGGCTTCGCAACGGGTCGCCGCCGCGCTGTCGTCGCTGCGGAGCTGAACCGGCCCGGCCCCCGGACGGTCCACGGCAAGGAGTCCGTCCGCGGGCGGCCGGTCGCGGACCCGCGCCGTCGCCGCTCCGCGACATCGGCGACCGGGGAGGACAGGAGAAGGGTGCGTGTGCAGGGGTGTTCGGGCGTGCCGGTGACGCGGGCAGCTTCACCGGTCGCCACGATGCGCCCTTGGTGGATGACCACGACACGGTGGCCCATACACCGCACCACGGCGAGATCGTGGGAGATGAAGAGGTAGGAGACACCGGTGTCCTGCTGGATCTCCAGCAGGAGGTCGAGGACCGTCCGCCGGGTGGGGGGGTCGAGAGCGGAGACCGGCTCGTCGCAGACGATCAGCCGGGGGCGCAGGGCGAGGGTGTGAGCGACGGCGAGGCGCTGGCGCTGGCCGCTGGAGAACTCGCGGGGCAGCCGGGGCGCCGAGTCGGCCGGGAGGCGGACGCGGGTGAGGAGGTCGTCGATCCGCTCCCTGACCGCACGGGTGTCGCCGCCCTGGGCGATGAGCGGTTCGGCGAGGGTGTCGCCGACGGTGCGGGAGCGGTTGAGGAAGACCGTTGACCCTTGGGGACCACTGCTGCCCGGCAGCTCATTGTCTCCATTTCCCGCCCCACTGCCGGCCGATCGACCTCCCCGCATGGCCGGACAGCATTCCGGGGCGACGAACTGCACCACGTGGGTCACGTCATGAAGCGCCTTTGGCCTTCCCGGCCGGCACCTTCCCGGTTTCGGTCCCTGGGTGCGCGGCACCTGGGGAAACCGCGGCCTGGTTGCCGAGGCGAGCACGATAGAGGCTGGTGTTCGAACAGTCTCGGCCGTCCTCCCGGGCCGGGCAACTCACCCGCCCTCCCCGGCAACTGACCCGCCCTGCCGTGCCCACCCTCTGCAGCGGACGGCCCATCCTCCGGCCCTCTCCGCCCGCTTCGAAAGAAGACCTCTCATGAACGTCAACGATGCCACCAGCGCCGCCGTGCTCGAAGAGCTCCGGCGTCGACCCGCCGACCGGCGGCGCATCCTGTTCACCGGCGCCACCATCGTCACCATGGACTCCGACCTCGGTGTCATCGACGGTGGTGACCTCCTCATCGAGGGTGACACGATCACCGCCGTCGGCCGCGACCTGGACGCGGCAGGTGCCGTGGTCGTCGACACCACCGGCACGATCCTTACCCCCGGCTTCGTCGACACCCACCGGCACGCCTGGGAGACCCAGTTGCGCCGGATCATGCCGGACGTCGACGACCTCGGCGGCTACGTCGAGGCCACCCTGGCCGGCTACGCCACGGTCTACCGGCCCCAGGACATGTACATCGGCACCCGGCTGGCCGCCCTGACCGCGATCGACAGCGGCATCACGACGATGCTCGACTTCTCCCACAACTCCCGTACCCGTGAGCACTCCGACGCCGCCATCGAGGCCCTCCGCGACACCGGCATCCGCGGCGTGCACGCCTCCATGGGCCCGCACTTCGGCGACTGGGAACGGCAGTGGCCCGGCGACCTGACCCGCATGAAGGACCGGTACTTCAGCAGCACCGACCAGCTGCTCACCCTGCGCCTGGCGACCCTGGCCACCGACGAGATCGCCGGACCGGCGCTCGCCTACGGCCACGAACTCGCTCGCGTCGCGAAGGAGCTGGGTATCGGGGTGAGCGTGGACGCAGTCTTCGGCACATCGTCCTCCGAGGCGGTCCTGCGCTGGGCCGAGGACGGCATACTCGGCCCCGGCGTCACCCTCATCCACTCCACCGGACTGACCTCCGAGGCGTGGAAGGTGATGGCGGAGACCGGCACCACCGTGGCCCTCGCCCCGACCTCCGACGCGCAGATCGGCCTGGAGACCGCGATCCCCGCCATCGACGACGCACTCGCCGTCGGCATCCGCCCCGGACTCAGCATCGACGTCGAAGTCGCGCTGGCCAGCGACATGTTCACGCAGATGCGGGCCCTGCACGCCATCCAGCGGATGCGGGCGGCCAACGCCGCCTACGGCAACGGGCAGCAGCCTTCCCGTATCACCACCCATGACGTCCTGGACTTCGCCACCCTCCAGGGCGCCCGCACCAACGGCCTGGCCGGCGTCACCGGCTCGCTCACCGTGGGCAAGAAGGCCGATCTGTTGGTCATCCAGGCCGAGGACCTCAACAACATGCCGCTCAACGACCCGATCGGCACGATCGTGCTGGGCTCCGACGCCCGCAACATCAGCGCCGTCCTCATCAACGGCGAGCCCCGCAAATGGGCCGGACACGTCCTCGACGTCAACCTGGCCGCCCTGCGCAGCGAGGTGCACGCCTCACGCGAATACGTGCTCAACACCCCGGCCGCCTGAGCAGGCCCCGCCCTCGTCGCCAGGTCGTCCCTCCGGCAGTGTTCTTCGACTGCTGGTGGTACAGGGTCAGCGCATGGCTGACCTGAACACGTAGCAGCCATCGGCACTCCGTCGGAGCCGCTGGCCCGGGAACGTTCCGGATCTTGACCGATGCGGGCCTTGGAACTGCCGCTCGGCTCGGACTCCGCCTCGTTACTCCATTGATGGCAGGCGTCGATGAGGGAGTCTCACCGGGGCGGCCGCCCGACGGCACCCAACGGCCTGCCCCTGCGGCTATCGCTGGCGCTCCAGGCCAGACGGTGGTACCGGCCAACACCGCCCGGCACTCTGAACGCCGCACGCTCCCACCTGATATCCGGGCAGACCTGGCATGTCGGTGCGTGAGGCCCGAAGCCGCCCCACCGACCGGTTCACCGGAGAAGCGGCAGTCCAAGCGTCAACGTTCGCCCCTCCGTGTCAGCCCTCAATCCTTCAACAGGTCGTCGCGTACCGGCATCCAGTCCAGGGCGGACCGGATGCCGTCCTCCAGGGACAGCTTCGGCGTCCACCCCAGCAGCTCGGCCGCGCGGTCGCTCTTCGTGTAGCTCCCGGCGACGTCACCGGGCCGCCGAGCGGTGTCGATGGTCACCAGGGGCGTGCTGACGACGTCGTTGAACGCGGCGCACAACTCCCGAACCGTGGTTCCCGAGCCGGTGCCCAGGTTGATCGCGATCGAGCGCTTCGACCCCACGAGGATGGAGTCAAAACGCTCGATCGCCGCGATGTGGGCCGCGGCAAGGTCCCAGACGTGCACGTAGTCCCGGATGCCCGAGCCATCGCGTGTCGGGTAATCCGTCCCCGTGACCGGGAACGGACGGCCTTCCTCGTGCGCCTGGATGAGCACACCCAGGGCGTGACTGGGCCGCTTGAGCTGAAGCCCGGTACGCAGCTCCGGGTCGGCCCCGACCGGGTTGAAGTAGCGCAGAGACAAGACGCGCGGTCCCGCCACGGCGATGTCGGCGAACATCTCCTCGCACACGGCCTTGGTCCGTGCGTAGGGACTCTGCGGTGCCAGTGGCGAGTCCTCGTCGACGGGCGAGCCGTCCTCGGCCTGGTAGATGGAGGCTGAGCTGCTGAAGATGATGCGGTCACAGCCGTTGCGGTGCAGGTGGCTGACGAAGGCCAGGCTCTTTGCCACGTTGGCCTCGTAGTAGCCGATCGGGTCCGCGACGGACTCGGGTACCACGATCAGCGCCGCGCAGTGCACCACTGCGGAGATGTCCGGGTGCTCCGAGAAGATCCGGTCGACCAGTGCCCCGTCCGCGATGTCGCCCTCGTAGAAGGTGCGCCCCTCGGTGAATTCGCGGCGGCCCCGAACCAGGCTGTCGAGGATCACGGGGGTGATGCCTGCGTCCAGGCAGGCCGAGGCGACCGTGCTGCCGATGTATCCAGCTCCCCCGGCGATCAGGACCTTCATCACGGGTTTTCTCTCCCGGCCTCGTTGCAGCCCCAGTTGGCGATCGGCGGCAATCCTAGCGGAGAGATCTTTTAGCAGAGGGTTGCAGCTCGGCTGCCCCGGCCGGGACCCACTCACGAAGGCAGGCGGCGGCGCAGCGGCACAGTGACATCAGATTTCGATTCTGGCACAGATCTTGGGGAGTCGTCGCGGAGCGTGACCTCGATGTTCGATTGCGAGGAGACGGGTTCGCGTGAGACCGCGTACACCTTGTCGTCCGACGATCAGAATTGACGCTCCCTCAGGTGCCTGCCGTCCGCCGCTGCGGTCGGTCGTGACGGTGCTGGTGCTGGTCATGCAAGACCGATGCACCGTTCTGGGACTCGCTGGTGTTCGAGGGGGTCGTCGATGTGGATGTCGAGGCGGTTACGTCCGCGCTCGGCACGGTCGAGGTGGTGGCGAGAAGCCGCGCTGCCTGGGCCGCATGTCTGGACTGCGGCCACTTCTCGGACCGAGTCCACGACCGTTACTAAGAGGTCATCTCATTTGGCATGTTCGATAGGCTTCAGGTGTGGGGATCGTTGAGCGGCTGGTGCCGGATGAGTTGTGGGAGTTGTTCCAGCGAGTGGTTCCGGAGGCGCCGAGTCGGCCTCAGGGAGGTGGCCGGCGCCGGCATGGTGACCGGGAGGTATTGGCTGCGATCGTGTTCGTGGCCACGTCGGGCTGCACGTGGCAGCAGCTGCCGTCCGCCTCGTTCGGTCCTTCAGGGGCCACGGCTCACCGGCGTTTCGCCGAGTGGTCGAAGGCTCGGGTGTGGGCGAAGCTCCATCGCCTGGTCCTCGACGAACTCGGCTCCCGCGGTGAACTGGACTGGTCTCGCTGCGCGATCGACTCGGTGAACATGCGAGCCTTGAAAAGGGGGACCTGACAGGTCCGAATCCGGTGGATCGCGGCAAGTATGGTTCAAAGATCCACTTGATCACCGAGCGGACCGGGCTGCCGCTGTCCGTCGGGATATCCGGTGCCAACCTGCACGACAGCCAGGCCCTCGAACCGCTCGTGCGAGGAATCCCACCCATCCGCTCCCGGCGCGGACCGCGCCGGCGGCGGCCCGCCAAACTCCACGGCGACAAAGGCTACGACTACAACCACCTGCGCCGATGGTTACGCAGCCGCGGCATCCGGCATCGCATCGCCCGCAAAGGCATCGAGTCCTCCACACGGCTGGGCCGCCACCGCTGGACGATCGAACGCACCATGGCCTGGCTCGCCGGATGCCGCCGCCTCCACCGCCGCTACGAACGCAAAGCCGAACACTTCCTGGCCTTCACCAGCATCGCCTGCACTCTCATCTGCTACCGCAGACTCACCAAATGAGATGACCTCTAAGCCGCGGTGACTGTCGCCCGCCCTCCGCTGGTTGGAGATGCCGTCAAGCGGAAGGTGTCCATCGGCACCTGCGCACGCGCCTTCGGGTCTCCTTGTATTCATGAGCACGCTTGCGTCAGATGCTCACTCCTTCGACCCGATCCGGCCCAACGGGCACGGCTCGCCGAGTTCCGCGACAGCCCGATCGCCCGAGTCGCCGAAGCCGAGACGGAAGGCTGGCTCGGCGAGGTCGAGGGTCTCCAGGTCAGCCTGACTGGCGCCGAGGAGAAGCTCCGCCAGCTCGATCGGGGCCACGGGCAGCATGCGTCCGTGGACCTTGGCATCCCCACCACACGTCGTGATCGATGAACCCACGAAGACGGGCTGCCGCATGGCCCACAATCAAGATCGAGAACAAGTTCAGAGAAGCGTGCGTCAAACACCCTTCAGAACACGATCAAGTGCCGCCCGACCTGCAGGTCCCCAGTTCGGCTTGCCGCCGGGAAGCCCCCGATCTCCGTTCTGTCCCATGAGCATCAGGAAAAGGCTCTTCATAGCGGCCAGCCCGCGGGCGCGCCGGATCGCCGCCTCGTCTGCATGCGCGTACATGTCGAAGAACCGTGAGGCCGTGCCCGCGGGTAGCAGCACCCATGCGGCGGCGAGGTCCCACGCCGGATCGCCGGCAAACATGTCGCCGAAGTCGATGACGCCCGAGAGCGTTCCGTCCGAGACGACGACGTTCGCGGGATGGAGGTCGCCATGCACCCACACCGGCGGGCCCTGCCACGCGTGGGCCGCAACGGCGTCGTCCCAGACGGCCCATACCTCGGCAGCGATGTCGTCGGGGGCAACGGCCTGGAACAAGTTCTCGAAGCCGTCCGTGCAGTTCTTGGGATGGGCACCGCGGTCCGTAGCGATCGGCGCCTCGGCGGGCGCCTCCACATGGAGCGCCCGGAGGAAGCCCGCCAGCGTGTCGGCCGCGTGGTCGCCGCGGCTGATCGAGTCGTGGTCCAGCGGTTCGCCGGGAACCCACGTCATCACGGTCCAGTGCTTGGGGAAGCGCTCGGACGGTTCGCCGAACCGCACCGGGGTCGGCACCGGGAGCGGCAGGCGCGGGGCCAGCACGGGGAGCCACCGCCGCTCCTTGAGCTGGAGCTCCGGGGTGGGGTCCATACGCTGCATGCGCACGGCCAACTCGTCCCCGAGGCGCCACATTTGGTTGCCCCAGCCGCCCGGCACCTCGCGGATGGCCAGCCCGGCAAGGTCTGCATGTTGCTCCTGCAGCAGGTCGCGGACCAGGTCTGCGGTGATCTCGATCTCGGTGTCGGCCATGCGAAGTCACAGTACTGAGGCGGCAGACGGAACGGCTCTTACTCTCCGGAACATCCCGCTGTGATGCCTCTGGCATCACCGGCTCGGTTTCAGAGCGCTACAGAGGCTTTGGGACGGACCAGCCTCACAGTCCAGAGAAGCGACAAGGCCGAACGAGATCGCTCCGGTCCAGATGGTTCGGGGCATAGGGGGCCTCCGCAGTCGCCCCGAGCATCCTCAGCCTAGGAGCGCGGCAGGCCCTCCGCACCCGACCGACCGCCGGATACGCCGCGGCGCCCTCCCCCGGGGTGGTCAGGGGGGAGAGCGCCGCGGTTTGTCCAGTCGTTACGAGCGTACTGGGCATGACTCACCGTAGACGCACGCCCGCAAGATTCGCAACCTTGTTCGATTCTGTGCGGAGTGGGCACGCCTCCGGGCGTCGGACGGTACGGTGCCCGGCTATGGCAGACGTGTCCTGGACCGACATACTCAGCGCCGTCTCGGCGGGCCTCGGCGTGATCACTGCGGCGATCGCGCTCGGCATTGCACGAACCGCGAACCGGACCGCCTCCCTCGCCAATCAGGCCGCAGGCCGGGCGAACGCGACCGCCGACTCCATGGCCCAGGTCGAGCGGGACCGTTGGCAGTACGAGATGACCCCGCAGTTCGACGTGACGATCACCCGGCTCGCGCCGGGCACCTCCCAGGCCAGCCTGATGCTGACCTTCGAGGGCCCGGCCGCACTGGAACGGCTGGACGAGGTCGAGATCGAGATCCGCAACGACGGCTACACACACGGCGTCGGGCTCGCAGGGGAACCGACCGGGCAGCAAATCGCAGAGACCATCTGGGGGCCGTACCGCCTCGTGCCCGGCGTCGACGACGCGACCAATGACGGTCGCCTGTCCCCCGCCAAACCACTGGAGTTGGGCGGGTGGCTCAAGCGCGCCCTGGAGGAGTCCCTTCCCCCGCCCTGGACGGAACGGGCGTCCTGGCGCGTGCGGTATGACGGCCAGCCGGTGCGGTTGTGGGTGCGCTGCAGGCGCGAGGGCTACCGGCCCTGGACGCTCACCTACAACGTCGAGGTCACCAATCCTGCACAGGACTCCCCGGCCTAGGATCCCTGCTCGTGACAGACATTCCCGAAAGCCTGGTCGAACTGGAGCGCGCTGCCGAACAGGAGCGCATTCGTCTTGCCGGTCTCTCCGGTGAGGACTACAGCGCACAGTGGCGACGCTGGCGCGGGGCCGCAGAGGCCCTACAGAACGCGATCACCACTCACGCAGGGGACGCCGGCACCAACCGGTACGAACTGGAGCAGTCAGTGAAAAAAGCAGTGCGGCACGCGGACCCCACGGCTTAGCGAAGCTCGGCCAAGTATTCGATTCTATGATCGTGGCCGTGAACAGCACCCGCGACACCGGCCGTGTCCTGTCGCAGCGAAGGTTGACCGTTCTCACTGAAGTTTGACAACGCAGGTCGGGCACCGAGGCCCTTTGTGGGGCCGTGCTGCGCTGGTGTGCCGCCTCATGGAAGATGGGACGCACCGTAGTCGATCAGCTACAGAGGGAGTGTCTCGTGGTCAAGAAGAAGGAAGCGTCAGCAGAGGAAGCGTCAACGAGCGAGGGCGTCCGCTTGATCTTGGATCCGGGCGGCGAGGAGGCCGAAGCTCCTCCGAAGGCGGAGGAGGCCCTGACCGCCGGGACGCTTACGATCCGGTACGTGAACGACACTCCGGAGATCACAGTCACCGGCGGTACAGGCATCCCCGGCGAGATCGTCGTTGTTGATGCGCAGGGGAACCCGGTGGCCCTCTACACGGGCAGTGCGCTACCCGACGCCCCCCACGCAGAGAGCCACGGCCGCTTCCTTCCCGCGGGCCACAAAGCCGTCGTCCCCGTCGCCGTTCCCATTCTGTCGGATCGGGCGTTGAAGCGGGATGTTGTCGGGGTGGTGTGGGAGTAGTGCGTGCTTGGCTGGCGCGGTTCGCTGTGGCCCGTCGTAGTACGGGTCCGGCGGCCGCGGCCGCCGGACCCGCAGCCGAGGCGACCGGGGGCGCGGTGTGCGACGGTGAGCCGCTGAACGGATTCCGGGTGCTGGAAGCGGCTCTGGCGCTGCCGGTGAGCACCTGGCGCTATCACTGGGATCCGGATCATGTCCGGCACCTGGGCCCGATGGCGCAGGACTGGTGGGATGCCTTCGGGGTCGGCGAGAACGACAGGACGATCTGCTGCACCGACACCAACGGGGTGGCGATCGTGTGTATTCAGGCTCTCCACCGGCTCCTGGCAGAAGCACGGCAAGAGACCGCAGAGCTGCGCCGGCGTCTCGAAAGGCTGGAGCAGCGCGTTGCCGCCGAGGACTCGGCTCGCGCGCACACCTAATCACGGATGCCGAGGGTCCTCCCGCTGCCCTCGGGCGGGACTCTCTGGCGGGTGGTCAAACTTCAGTGAGAACGGTCAACCTTGGCTGCGACGGGACACGGCCGCTACCACCTGCTACTCAGCTCCGAATGTCCGCTGACATCGAACTCAGCCGGTGGCACTTCCTTGCCATCCAATCCAGTCGCCGCAGGTCAGGGCGTTGAGGGCAGGCCCGGTGCCATGGGTTTGCCTTGCCAATGAAGTTAGTCGCCGCAGGTCAGCGGCTTCCGCCGGGCTGACTTCAATGGCAACGGACACCGAAGGCCGACCCATACAGCACGGGTGGTGGGAAAGCGAGGACGTGGCGCGTGACAAGCTCCGACGGTGGAGCAGGGAGGTCGGCAGCATGCCCGAACCACGGATCACCCTCACCGACGAAGAGACCGGCACCGTGTTGACGACCTGGCCAGAGGAACCGTAGTCCTCTACTGCGAGGCCACGCCACGTCATCCAACCGGCCCCTCGGCCCAGCCGGTTGTCAAAGACGCCCCGACGATCGCATCTACCCCTCGATCGGGTCGAGGCATGGCCGGTTGCCGGGCGGGGCCACACTAGTTGTGAGGAGCTGCCGAGGCGCATCGCCGGTGGCATTGTCGTACCAGCGGGATAGCTTGCCGCCGTGGCAGACATCTATGAACTCTCCCTCGCCCTGAATCTGCGTGAGGGGCTCTCTGACGAGGAACTTGCAGAGCTTCGGTGGCATCTCGGTCTGGGTCCCAAGCCGGAGAGGCTGCGCATCGTGCCCGCGTTCCCGACAGTCGTGGAGGATGATCGCGGCGAAGCCGTTACGGTGGACGACCCCGCGCCTCTGCTCGGTCAGCACGGCGAGGCATGGAAGGTGGACGGAGTGCTCGTCGCGGTGCTGCTACGGCCTGAAGACGCCCGTTGCGGTACATGGGCCCTGACTGTCCGGCAGGAGATCCATCCCGACGAATTCGACCGCACTGGTGAACTGCTCAGCTGGCTGGCCACGAAAGCGGATGACCGCCACCGTGTCATTGGCACGGTCCGCCTGGGCTGGACCAGGTTTTGTGAATCGGACCAGTTCGAGCCCTTGGTGGTTCGAGATGGCGAGGTCGTGTGGCCTTAGCTCGGTGTTCGCCGCATGTAGGGAATGCTATTGGGGTCCAGTGGCAGCTCGCCTCGTAATCGTGTTGTCAGTGCCTGATGCGAGGATCAGGGCGACCATACGCAAGGAGATCAGCATGGGCACCTGGGATACCGGCCCCTTCGACAACGACACAGCCGCAGACTTCGCCAACGCACTCGACGAAGCCGAGCCCGAGGCACGAGAAGCCCTGATCCGAGGCGTCCTCGTCCGAACGATCGACGCAACCGGCTATCTCACGGAAGCGGAAGAGGCGGTGGCCGCCGCCTCTTTGATCGCGGCGCAATGCCCGGAAGGCGACCCCGTCGGCACGCCCTACGGCCCGGAAACCCCTATCCCCCTGTTCCCCTCCGACCTGCGCGCACTCGCCGACGAAGCCCTCGCCCGCATCATCAGCGACGAGGATGGACCAGCCTCAAACTGGGTCGATCCGGAGGACTGGAAGCAGTGGCGAGCCATACTCACGCGCCTTCGCGCAGTGCTTGCCCCACGACCCCCTTCCATCGCTCTCTTCGATGTCTAGCCGTAACGGAGCGTCACTCAGCACGGAATTTGAGCCAGAACCCGAGTTTGGGCAGCATCTGTTCGTCAGCTCGGGAGGCGCCAGAGCGGGATTGGAATCGAACGCCGCCCTGCGCTGCCTGCTGTGGCCGTCCTATAGGCCGGCGTCGGACGCGATCTGGATGAAGACGGCGAGGGCTCGAAATCCTGCCCCATACAGTCGAAAGCGGTCCGGGTCCGGAGCCACCATCCATGGTTCCGGGCCGGACCGCTGTTCGGGTGCACCGCCCAGGAAGGCCGCCAGGCGAGGATCAGGCCGTCATCCGACTCGGCGCATGACCCACGGGCCCACCGTGCCGATCGGCAACCCCGTGTGTCAGCGGGACAGGTGCCCGAAGAACAGGCTGCCCGGGGCCTCCAGGTCCGGGGAGTAGAAGAACTCCCTGACCGCGCGGATGAACTCCTGCCGGCTGATGGTGCCGTCACCGTCGGTGTCCAGCTGGGCGAAGGTGTCCATGGCGCCGGGATCGGTGATGCCCCAGACGCCCAGGTACTGCTTGAACTCGGCCTTGCTGATGGTGTTGTCGCCGTCGACGTCCATGATGTCGAAGATGGCGTGCGGAACGCCCTCGACCATGTTGAAGCGGCTGGTGTCCACGCTCACCGCGCGGCTGGCGTGGTGGTACTGCTCCTTGGAGAGGCGGTTGACGCCGTCCGCGTGGCGCAGCAGCTCCATCCACTGCATCTGGTACGCGATCAGCAGCGCCTGTGCCCGGCGATCGCTCTTGTCGATCTTGTAGGTGCTCAGGTAGCGGTCGACGAGGCGCTGGTAGTCGCTCCAGTCGACGTAGCCGTTGCCGTCGGTGTCGGTGGCGTCGAACAGCTGGTCCAGCTTGACGCTGATCGGGTCGGTGGTGGCGGTAGCCATGATCGCCCTTTCACGGGAGTGATGTGGCGGTGCGCATCGGCGCACCCGACCCGAAGCTAGGCCCAAAATCGTTACCAAAGCCCGCTAAGGGCACATGTCGGCAGCGAATTCGCACAATGATGTGAACCCTCTTCTTGACCGGTTGGTCTCAGGTGGATCGGGTAGAGCAGCGCGTTCTCACGCTGCACTTGCTGGCAACGTTCGAACAGTGCTCCCGCCGATGCCGCTCAAAGTCGTGAACATCTGCTGTCCGTTCTCATGAACAAAGCCAGGCGGTGAAGCTGTAGCTACCGAGCAGGCCCGGCGGACCTTGGGAGGTCAGGACCGGTGATGTTCGCGCCACGAGCGGCACAGCGCGGTGAACTCCTCCTGGCGCTCGGCCAGGAGGTCCTGAGGGCGCTGCAGGTGGCAGTCGAGGATGTGCACGCCGTCCTGGAAGGGTTCGAAGCCGATGGCGGACCACAGGCGGCCGAGCCTGGCCGCGGCCTCCCGGTGCTGTTCCTCGGTCAGCTCGCGGCCGTCGGCCGATCCCGGCTCGCACACCACCGCGGTGCAGCCCTGGGACAGCCGGCGGATAGCCGCACCGGCCAGGACCAGGCCCAGGCCGAAGCCGCGCCAGACGGGCTCGAGGACGACCCGGTCCATGACCAGCAGGTCACCGACAGGGTGCGCGAGAGCAGCTTCGAACTCGCGGGCGAACTCGGCCCGGCCGACGTCCAGCACCGACTCACCGATACGGGAGACGTCCCCGGTGTAGGCGTCCATGGCCTCAAACGGGTCGCCGACGAACATGCGCACGCGCACGAAGGACATGCGGCCGACCGCCACGTCCTCGACGGCGTCCAGCGTCTCCTGATCGATGTCACTGCGGGAGGCCATGTCCTCGGCCAGGATGTCCGCGTCGATCCGTGCACTGACCGTCCAGACCTCCAGCGTGTCGTCGAACTCGAAGACCTTAAGGGGGTGTTCGTGCCGGTAGGCGAGGCTGATCAGCGACGGGTCGGCAGGCAGCTGGGGCAGAGCAGGAGAGGCAGTCGTCACCGCCCCAACGTAGTGGCCGCCGCTATCCCAGTGCAGCCCAAGCAGGCAGCGCCCGCCTCCCGGGGGCTGGGACCACCTCAGGTGCGCCACTCGGGTGAACGCGCGGGCCCGCCCGGTGCAACGGCCCTGCCGGCCGGGCTGGGGCAGCTCTCCGGGGGACCGCATCCGCGTAACACCGATTCTCCTGTAGACGCCTCGTGCGCGCCTCGCCCGTCCTGTCCGGGGTGGTCGGTCAAATGGCGTAGGCTGGGTGCACCGACGCGGGGTGGAGCAGCTCGGTAGCTCGCTGGGCTCATAACCCAGAGGTCGCAGGTTCAAATCCTGTCCCCGCTACCAACGCACCGGCCCCTCGACAGCATGTCGAGGGGCCGGAAGCATTTGTTACCTCGGGGTCCGATCGACCGGGTCGGATGCCGGAACAGCTCCATGTCGCCGGTGTCCAGCGCGATCAGGATCGCGGTGCCGCGCAGGGCGGAGGCGACCTTGAACAGGTCCTCAGCGTTGTAGTACTTCATCCGCCAGCCGAGATCGCCCAGCCGCTCGGCCAGCTGCCGCAGGTCCCCCGCGGCGGCCATGGCCTGGCGGGCGAGGCGGCGCGCTCCGCGATCCGGTCCTCGGCCATCCCCCAGCCTGCCCTCGTTCCCGCCGGTGCCCCGCCGGGGGCGGGCTGGGCTGGCCTAGAGTCGAATCCCGTTCCGGATCAGGAGCACCGCCAGCTCGGGACCGTCCTCAGGGCCGACCCCATGAAGCTCACCATCCCGCAGTCCCCACACACCTCGAGGCCCGAAGTCGACTGCGACGCAGGACGACGACGCCGACACTGAGGTGAGCCGCCAGAAGCTGCTCTGCCGCCACATGGTCCAACTGCCAAGCCACAACGGATCTCAGTCTGAAGCGATCAGTAAGGACCGGCCGACACAGGCCAGCCAACCTATGTAGGACGGGAGACGGCTCTCCTACCGGGACGGGTGTATGCCTCAGTTGCCCTCGGCCTTGAAGATGACCGACTTGAAGACGAGGTCGGTTGCGCCCTCGCCGTCGTGGGCTTTCAGCACCGTCTTCGTGCCGGTGCAGAATTCGTCGCTGTAGACCGCGGCCTCAGTGCTGGTCCCGTTCCGGGGATGGAAGGCGGTCGTCGGGCTACCCGGGAGCTCGTTGGCCTCGAAGCACTTCTCGTCATCCGGTCCGACCAGTTGTCCGTCAGTCGGGTTCGCCGGGTCACCGTAGCTGTAGTCGAAGTTTCCTTCCGTTGCGTGAGCCGATGAGGGGACGCTCATGATGAGGGCGACGGCGCCGAGAGCGGCGCCGAGGGTACGGCCAAGTCGCATGCGGGGGTTTCCTTCTGGTCCGGTGGTCGTCGACCGGCGGCCGACCGTCCGGGACAAGCCTGATCGCGAAACCTCTTCCGCAGGGTGTGGATCGCAGGCGCACGGAAGTGATCACGGGCGCGCGAGAGCAGCTCTGGCGCATGCCGTGAAGTAAGCGTGCGCTCCGCCAGGCAGGCTACGGCCCCGAGCGAGACAGCGTCTGCTCGTCGAGCACGGCAACGTAGGACGGAAGAGGCGGCGTCCGGTCCGCATCACGATCTGCAGCCCGCAGGGCTGTGGTGAACTTCGCGCCCTCGCGGGCCGCGCGGCGCGCCTTCTTCGACGCGGTCGGCTGCTTCTTCGGCGACATGCGTACTCCCGACTCCGGACAGCACCCACGCTTTTGTCCGGCCGTGTACGGCAGGGGCCGACGGTGAACAGAGCAGACCTCAACCGCACGGGCCCCGGGAGACCTTGACTGACGTCGCCCCGGGCGGCGTGGGCGCCGGGGCAGCAGTGGACGGCGAACGCGTCTTGCCGTGACCCTCACGGTAGCGGCGCCCACTGACAACCGGTGCCCGCGCCGGGGCTGGCGCCCTAGGCGGCGAGGTCTGCAACCGGCGCGCACGATGTCGCAGGGCGCCGCCCTCGGGTGAGACCTCTCGCCCGAGGGCGCCTGCCGTGTCAGCCCGCGAGGGTTCCTCGGGTTCCTCGTCGGGCTGCCGGGGGTCACTGCCGGTTCCGGTTCGTCCGCTGGCGCTGGCGCTTGCGCTGGGACCGGCGGTCCCAGTACCGCAGGACAGCGAGCCACAGGTCCCGCTTGTGCTCAGAGTCTTCGGCCGGCACCGCCCGGCGCGGACAGCGCTCTCGTGGTGCATGTGCGTGCGCGCCGGACGGCACCGGGCCGTGGTCCTGTGGCCCGAGCCCGTTGGCAGATGCGGGACTGGCGGGAAGCCCGCCCCTGACGTTTGACCGGCAAGACGCAGAGAAGCCCGGCGGTGGCTGACCGCCGAGTCCCTCTGCCGTTGGACCGCCGTGAACGGCACCCCTACGGGCGCGGCCAGGCGGCCGGGGTGGTTGGCGGCAGGGGGAACTCGTCCAGCCGCAGCCACCGCTCCCGGCCGTTCTGATCGGGCAGGCAGAATCGCACGTCCCCGGCCTCGTCCGTCTTGTACGGGGCATCCCCGACCGCCCGCAGCAGGGCCCGCAGCCTCGGGTAGGGGGCCTGCATCGCCCGGCCGCGCACGCCCTCGCTGCGCAGGGCGACCAGGGTGAAGGAAGCGACGTTCACCCCGGTGCGGCGGTGACCGTCGGCGTGGGCCACCGCCTCCGGGTGCTCCACGATGGAGGTCAATGCCTGCGGCCCCGCGACCGTGTACGTCAGCTTCAGATCCCCGCGCTGGAGCACCACCTGCGCGCCCGGCTCCATCAGCGAGCCGTCGCCGTCGATCGACAACGCCACTTTGCCGACCATCGGGCCCATTCCGATCTCACGGACCTCGTCGAACTGCTCCACGGTGGCGTCCACGAACCGCTCGGAGTCGGGCAGCACGAGCACGCAGTGCCCGTTCCATGAGGTCCCGGTCCAGGTCGGCGTGAGCGAGCCGTAGCGGGTCCCGCCTCCGTCCCTGTTCCGGATCGCCAGGTCGACCGGCAGCAATTCGGCCCGCACCCCGAGCTGGCCATAGGCGTTCCGCAGCGTCAGGCACGCGTCGACGCACACGTTCGCCGGGACACGGCCCTCGGCGAGGGCCACCCATAAATAGGGCAGCACCAGTTCCACCAGCTGGTCCGGCTTCGCGTGCTCCAGCATCCGCGCCGTATGGTCCATACTCCCCCGCAGCGGCAACCCGCCACCCGGCAGCACCTCAGCCGCCGCACGCGGACGCGGTACCGAGAGGTCACGAGGGGCCCGCTTCTGCGGCGTCCGGTGCTTCCTGCCCCGCTTCTGCTTCGACATGAGCAGAGCGTAAGGATCTCAACTGCCCTAGCAACAGAGCACGTAGTCCGGGGAAGCCCCAGCGTGGTCAGAGGCCGTCAACGTGGGCGGCCTCACGCAGAAATTCGTAGACGGCTTGTTCAGGCACACGGAAGGAGCTGCCGATGCGGATGGCCGGTAGGTGCCCGCTGTGGACCAGCCGGTAGACCGACATCTTGGAGACGCCCATGATGCTGGCGACTTCAGCCACCGTCAGGAAGTTGACCTCACTCAGCGGTCGCTCCCCGCGGCGCCGGGGATCGTGGCTCCCGGGGCTGGGCCGGGCCGAGGTGCTGCGGGGCGCCCTCGAAGGGCCTTGTGGCTGTTCGTGGTCCGACGCCTCACGACTGGCTCGCTCATGCAGGGCGGCCAGCCGGGCGCGGGTGTCGTTCTCATCTGTCCACAATTCAGAGACGGCAGTGGCCGTACCGTGCAGGTGGCGCTCGATGCTCATCGTTCACCTCCGCTGACGTCTGAAAGAACAGTTCCCAGGGTGTCACGGCCGAGACGGAGGCAGGTCTTCACGGTGTTCACGGACACTCCCATGACGGCCGCGATCTCATCGTTGGGTAAGTCGAGTTGCCAGCGCAGCACGATCGCCGTGCGTTGTCGGTCGGGCAGTTTGCGCACCGCCTCAAAGAGGACCAGCTCACTCTCCCGCAACCCTAGGTCGTCTGGCCCCTCGCTCTGCGGCAGTTCGCCGGGGTCGGTACTCAAACCATGCCGTTGTCGGGAGGCCTGGACGCGTTGCAGTCGCTGGCCAGCCACCTTGAACAGCCATGCCTGCGGCTTCTGCAGCTGGTTGACGTAGTCCCAGTAGGTGTGTGCGGCCAGCATCGTCTCCTGGGCCGCATCGTCGATGACCGCGTGGTCCCCCTCAAGCCACAGCAGATAGCGTCTGACCTGCGGTTCCCAGCGCAGGAAGAACTCGTCGAATTCATCTAATGCACGTGCACGGGCCATGGGCTGCCCCCTCCTGCCGCCCGGGTCAACGCGTCCGACTGGGAGTACCAGCACGTTCCCCGATGACCGTCCGCCGTCCGTGGGAGACATCTTCCACCTGAACCCGGCGGTCCGGCAGCCTGCGCAACAACACCGAGAGTGTGGCGCGCCGCTCGCGCTCCATACCGCTGGCGGTCCGTCCGCGGGCCAGTTCGTGGAGCACGTCCCACAGCCCCGCACCGTTCTTCCGGGGCCGCAAGACCAGCCCAAGCAGGACGATCGCCGCTGAACCGCCCGCCGCGTTCAACACCTCCGGACCCACCAGCACTCCATTCGTGACCGGCCGGGACCCAGCGCCCCGACTCTGCCCACTACAGGCATCGCGGGACGGGAAGGGGTGAACACCGCATGAGATATTCAGTGTGGCGCTGGTCACGTTCTGCGCCTGGGCTAGGGGGCGTCGCTTGCACCGCGGGCCGACTTGGCCCTGTTCTCGTACCGCTCTAGCGATGCGTGCCAATCTGGGGGTCAGTCGGCCTGCTGCCTGCCTTCGGGATCCCGCTCGAGAGGGATGCCGCCGTGCTGGACGGCTCACCCCCACACGGCCAGGGCTTCGATCAGCGCCAGCGGATCGGATGGTGGGTTGGGGTGGTACACGATCTGCGGGTCTCCTTCGGTGCCGCACTGAGCTGTGGCGGGTGGGTGCCGGGGGCCTTCGCCGGCCCCCGGGCCCCCGCTGCCTCGGCGCCGCCCGACGCGGGCAGCGCTCCCGTGGTGCAGGTGCGTGCGCGCCGGACGGCACCGGGGCCGTGTGTGCCTCGGGCTGGGTGCGGGAGGGTCAGGTGAAGGACACGCGGGCGACGACGGCCACCAGCTCGCCGGAGTCCGCCGCTTGCGTCAGCGCACTCTCGTCCTGGGCGTCCCTGAGCGGCCCGGCCAGGAGAGCGTGCTGGGCACGGTCGAGCAGATCCCACCAGTGGCCGGGGCAGGGGCACGGTCTCGCTCGCGTCCCACAGGCACGGCTCGATGTCCCACCCCCGCGGCGTCGATCTGGACCAAGCAGCACAGGGACCGGGTGGCGATGTCCGCCCGCACTCGCCAGTTGAAGTCCAGCTCAGGCATCTAGCGGCCGTCCCACAGTCGCCAGTTGGTACGGCGACGCAGGTCGGCATCCCCATGGGCGTCCAGGCTCTAGAGTCCCACTCCGGTCAGCATGCCGGGTACGACGGTGGCCGGACCCTGACGGGGCCCGGCCACATGGTCGTTGGACGTCACCGAACCCGGTGGACAACCTCCTTGGCCAGGGCCAGCGTCAGGCCCGAGACCAGCAAGATGCCCGTCGCACGGCAGGCCCGGACGCGGGGTCTCCCTGGTGTTCAGGTCAGCACGAGGAGACGGACATGTGGACCAGGTGGAGCAGCTCGCGGACCAACCCGCCGGCCAACGTGGCGGAAGCGGTGTAGAACGCCGCCTGCCCGAGGCCCTGGACAAGATGGTGGCGGGCGCGTCGCCGTTTCGGGGCGGGGCGGTGCGTACGGTGGGACATGACGGTCTCCGTTCAGGGGATGAGTCGGCTGCCCCCGCACCGCGTGTTCCTGGCAGGGATACGGTGCGGGGCGCAGTTTCTGCTGGCCCCAAGCCTTATGGCTGACGTGCGCTGAATGCAGCTTCCGGGGCTCGAATCTCGATGTAAGTTCGGCGCCATGTACGGGAATCGGGCCGCCGCGTGGGCCGAGGGAACCTCGGCCGATCTGGTTGCCGACGCGCTCGCGCTGGGCGTGAAAGCCAGTCCCAGGATGGTGACCTCCTGGGTCGAGGACGGCATGCTCGCCAACCCCGAGCCGCGCAAGACCAGCGCGCATGGCAGCGATCCGCGAGTCTTCCCGCCCGAGCAACGCGAGTTGTTCACCAGACTTCTCGAAGCTCGAGAGCGTTCCCCGCTGGGGCGCATCCCGCAGCGCTCCCTGATCCGCGTCGTGCTGTACCTGTGGCTGATCGACGACACGATCGTGCTCACTCCGCAGGCGCGCCGAGCCTGGCGTACCCACGCGCGCGCCACCGGTCAGACGACCGCCGTCCGACGCAGCGAGAACGTCCGCGCCATCGTTGAGCAACTCGCCCACCCCTCAGCCACCCCCAAGCAACGGCACGCCGCCCGGCTCGTCCTCGTGGAAGGCGAGCGGACCGGCCGGATCGACATCGACAGACTGACCGCGGTCCTCACAGAGTTGCACTCGCCCTGGCCTGTCCAGCCCGGCATGCCGAGGATCGAACGAGCCCGTCCCGGCCCCTTCGGGCCGGTCTCCGTCCAGCACCACATCGCGATGTGGAGGGCCCGCCAGCAAACAATCCGCTGCCTGCGACATGAGGAGATCGACGAAACCGAGCTCGACCGAGTGCGCGCCGTCTACCGACCGATGTGGGCCGACTACCAGGCCCGTCGGCCCGCCATGGCGACCATCGGTGCCGGAGAGTTCGCGGCGTACTTCGCAGAGCCCGACACCATGGAGGGCCGCGCGATCGAGGCGGTCGACGCCTTCGTGGGAACGCTGGCCGGCGAACTCGGGCTGATCGAAGCCGCCTCCCATGCCGCAGAGACGGCACGCCTCAAGCTGGCGCGCTGACGGCCCGAGGCCGGTCCACCGCATCCACGCCGAGGAAGCCGACGGCACCGACAACGGCTCCCAGAACCCACCAACAGCCACCCGAAACCTCAGCGGCCAACGGGGGCCAACACCTCAGGAGGGCGCGGCGCGGGCAACGCTCCCTTGGTGCAGGTGCGTGCGCGCCGGACGGCAGTACGCGTGTCTAGCCGTACGCCTAACGGTAGCGGCTGCCACCGATATCCCAGCCGAAAGCACGTGGACCTTTTCAGCTGCACCAGGAGGGATCGAGGTCCCGGGACTACAGGAGTACGTTACGTATTTCGGTTCACCGTCAAATCAACTTCGCTGCAGGTCAGGTCGCTGATTGACGGGCGCTCAAGGGCCTTCAACGACCCCCAAGTTGTTGACAACTGGGTCCGAGCCGATCGCCCCCACCTCTATGCTTAGTGACGTTCCTTCGCGGCGTCCGCCTCGTACTTCACCACCCGGTGAGGGCCCGGCAGCCCGGCCGGGCTACTTCGGCGCCACGGAGGCACATATGGAAGGCAAGACGCCCGTCGACAACGGTGACGAGCAAGACGAACAGGAGCCCGCCGAGCGGCGCCGGGAGCGGCGCAGGCTCGTCGGTCAGATCCTGATCGACTGGTCACCGGTAATCGCGGGAGTCGCCAACCTCGTGGTGAAGCACTTCTCCTGATCAAGGAGCGGTGGGTGGGTCGCAACGGCTTGGGCACCAGAAAGCCCAGCCGACTCCTAGGCGACTGGGCTCACTGGCTGTGCCGCGGACGGAGGGCCCTGGACCTGGGGTGGAGCCCGGGAAAGGGGCCCTCTGCATCAAGTTATACGCGTCATCCGCGCAGATCGATCGTACGGGAAACTCTATAACCCGGGCTACTAGACGCTCGTCTATCCGAACTCGCCCTTCCGATCGGGCACGGGATCTTCGCCGGGACGCGCCTCACCTGAGCGTCGCGCGCGGACCGTCGCCAGCCTCGAGGCGGGCTATTCACTGGCCTCCTGGGCGGCCTGTGCGGTCTTGCGCTCCAGGCCGCTCTGCAGGGCGAAGACGGCCAGGTGTTTCTTCCAGGTCCAGCGGCGGGGATCGTTCGAGCCGCCGGCGTCGGCGGTGATCAGCAACCGGGTTGCCTCCGGGTGGTGCGCCTGTCCGCGGCGCTGCCACCAGCGGCGTATGGACTCCACCGCGAACTCGGCGGTGTCGTGGTCGGTCCCGACGTTGACCCAGCCGGTGTTGCGGGCGATGTCGTAGATCCCGTACGGGATGGCGACGGGCTGGTCGCTGGTGGTGAAGGTGTGGCAGTCGACTTTGATCGGGTCCTTGCCCGGCCGCCAGGTGCGGCCGGGCCGGTCTCGGTTGCCGAGCCATTCCTTGGCCTTGGTGTCGACGCTGATCACCGGCTGTCCGTCGCCGAGGAAGGCGGTGGCTGTGGCGTTCAGGTGGGCGAACTGGGCGTCGCGGTCCGGATGGCTGGCGCCCTCGGTGGTCTTGACGGTGCCCTGCAGGCTATGGCCGAGGCCGTGCAGCAGGCGCCCGACGGTTGCGGCACTGACCGGATGGCCCTGTGACGTCAGAGCCGAGGCCAGGGCCCGCAGCGACAAGGTGGTCCATCGCAACGGGCAGACGGGATCACCCCGGGTGTGCGGCTCGATTCGACCGCGGGAAGACGGGCAGTAAACACCACCTGATCTGCGACGGGAAGGGCACCCCGTTCAAGGTCATCACCACCGCTGCCAATGTCAACGACGTCACCCAGACCCTTGCCCTGGTCGACAGCATTCCGCCCGTCGCAGGGAAGCCGGGCCGTCCGCGCAGGCGCCCCGACGCACTCCTGGGCGACAAGGGCTACGACAGCAACCCCAACCGGCGCGAGCTGCGCAGGCGTCGCATCCTGCCGGTGATCTCCCGCAAAGGTGCCCCGAACATCAAGGACCTCGGCAAGCTCCGCTACGTCGTCGAGCAGACCTTCTCGCTCCTGAACCAGTTCAAGCGCCTCGCCGTCCGCTGGGAAAGACGCCTCGACCTGCACGACGCCTTCGTCTCCCTGGCCTGTGGCCTCATCTGCTGGAGACGCCTCAAGAAGGTCCGCCCATGATCGTGTTACAGGCTCCAAGGACAATGGATGCCAACGGCGCGGCATCACCCGACCGCGGGGGCCTCCTTCGGGTTCGGGCCGTACTTGTTCGTGGCCGCATTGCTGTCCGTGCAGCAGAAGACCACCAGGGCGATGGCCCCGACCGTCGGGACGAGACCGACGAGGATCAACCAGCCGGACAGGCCAGAGTCGTGCAGGCGGCGCACCGTGACAGCCCAGCTCGGCAGCAGGAACGCAACGAAGGCGATGAGGAAGCCAGCGGCGAGGACCGTCGAGTGGGCCGCAGCGCCGATGCCAGCAAGCACGCCGTAGATGATGTAGGTGAACAGCGTGAACAGCCAGAATTCCTTGCGGCGGGCCCTGCCTCTGAAGACGGCGTACTTCTTGAGTGCCGTGATGAACCAGCTCATGACATCCCCCCAGGGGTCGACGGTCAGCCCATCCGGAACGGATCAGGCCAGACGCAGAGACTAAGGGGTTGGCAGGAGCGCGTCATTTCGGGGTATAGCCACGGGTCCGTCCACGCAGCGCATGTTCACCCGGTGGCGTCCCCCGCCACTGACCCGAGCGTTCCCAAAGCCGCGACGAGCCGAAGGGCAAGCCGGTGACGCCGCCCGTTCCCGAGTACGGGATAGCGCCTCGCAGTACGCGCTGGCAAAGCGGGCCAGGCAAGCCCCTGCTGGCCAGGGTCTGAGACTGTTAGAACAGGGGTCTAGAGGATCCCCGTCCAGCGCCATGGGCGCGGTCCGCCGCGCCCGCGTAGGCAGTCAATCCGGTGCTGCGCCTCGGCTCGCCACTGTGGGTTGCTGGCCGCGTGCTGGGCGGCGTACGTCACCATGCGGAGTTCCCGAGCGCCAGCCAGAATCGAGTAACCGGACCAGTCTGTTACGTCGGAGCCGTATGCGGCACAGAACTCGTCGTACTGCGCGGCACTGACCGCGCCCGTCGTACGCGCACGTACAGCGGTTGACACCAGGTCCCATTCCGGCGGGCCCAATGAAAAGCGTTCCAGGTCGATCATCAGTGGGCCTTCGGCAGTGCGGATGAGGTTGCCTGGCCATGCGTCGCCGTGCACGGCGCAGTCCGGACGCCCGACTGGGCGCTCGGCCCATGCTGCTGCAAGTTCCTGATGAAGGCGCTCCAGCCACTGCCGGTCGGCGCTGGACAACGCACTTGCTGTCTGCAAGCGCTTGCTGACGCGGACGAAGGGGTCTAGGTGCCCGAGTTCGAAGGTGGGAGTGGGCAGAGCGTGGAGGCGCCGAAGCAGGTGCGCAACGTCGGTGTGGCTGCCGTGCTCGTGCGGAGGAAGTTCCTGCCAGAAGGTAACTGGCCGGCCGTCAGCCTCGATCGGCTGATTGACGTCGACCAGGCGGACGGTCGGCACCGCGTTCTCGGCGAGCCAGTGAGCCACCCGCACTTCACGGACGGTCGCCGCCAACTGGCCAGGCCGGGCGATTCGTACGATCACGCGTTGGCCTGGAAGGCGCCATATCTCGTTTTCCGCGAGGCGGATCGGCTCGGCGGCAGCCGCGTCGAAGCCTGCCCTCGAGCACGCTTCGTCTAGGACCGCGGAGGAAGAAGCAGCCGAGATCGTCATGCCTGCAACGTAGCGCCGATGCGCTCGCGGAGGTACGCCGCCTCGGGGATGCGCCGGTGTCGGGCAGCAATCCGGCTGAGCTCCTTGAGGTCGTCGGCCGCACGTCGCGAGGTAAGGCGGCCGGCATCGTTGAGGGCCTGGTGGCCGATGGCAGTGGCCTGGTGCGGGTCGCCCTTCGCCATCAGCAGACTGGCCAGCTTGGTTCCGGAGAGGGCGCGCGACCGTGGGTAGGAGTCGTCGTGGCCGTCGATGGCGATCTCGAAGCGGCGGCTGGCCTGCCCGGGATCCTGATCCTTTAGCAGGACCAAGTCGTATAGCGCGTGCCCCGTGTCGCCGTGGTGTTGGGCCTCGTTGTAGTAGGACATCCACGGCGGATCGTCCTGCGGGTTGGACTTGGCGAAGGCGTCGTCGGCGGCGCCAACGGCGGCCATTGCACCGCCGATGTCGCCCATCTTCCCGAACGCGCGGGCTCGTGCAGTGTGCAGCATCGCTTGGATGGTCGGAGTGAGCCGATCGGATCGGACCAGTCCCTTTTCCGCGTAGGTCAGTCCGGTGTCCGGGTCTCCGATCCAGACGGCCTGCCGCGCCAGGAGGGAGTACACCTTGGCGCGTAGGAGCCAGTCGTTGGCCTCCTCTGCGCAGTCAGCGGCGATCTTGAAGGCGACGCGGGCATCGTCGTGTGCGCAGGTGTCGAAGTGGCTCGCTCCGACGACAATGCCCAGACGTGCGACGGCGGCATGCAGAGGGGCTCCCAGCGGCTCAGCGCAGGGCACCGTGAGTAGGCCGACCGCCCACTGCATGGCACGACTGGCGAGCGCGCCGACCAACCCTCCGCCTCCGTGGGCGTTGTCTCGGGCGGAGATGTCCTCGGCTGCGGCAAGGACTTCCGAGATGTCTTTGCCGCGGATGTGCTTCGGCAGCGTGGGCGGTTCGGAGGGGGCGACAAGCATGGCGAGATCTATTGGGGCGAAAGCGGCCAGACTGCTGCTGGCCAAGAAGGCGCGACGGTCCACAGACTCAGGGCTCCCAGGCGGCGACGACGTATCTCTGCCCAGGATGCGGCCTTGGTGTGCCTGAACGGTTCCTTCCACCGCTCGGCCAGTTCTCTTTTCCGTTTCACGGCGGCGTTTTTCCGCTTCCCCGTACACCATGCTCCAGGAGCGGGTGAGCACGCCGCCGGTCGCCAACACCTTGTCCAGGCTCACCGCAAGGTCTCGCCGGCAGGAGGCTTGTCCCTTCTCGATTTTCTCGATGAGGGACGGGCTGGCCTGTATCAACGGCCCTAACGACGAGGCTGTGTGTCCCCGGATCTTGCGCCAGTAGCGGACCTCTGAGCCGAACCAGTCACGGGGTGAGGCTTCGGGGTTCAGCTGCTTCTCAGGTCGTGGCATGACGAGGGTCCCCTGGCTCCTGAAACGGAAAGTCGAGGTTTCCGTTTCTCGATCTGCACGGTTGAGCTTCGGCCTGACTCAATAGTTGCTGACCGATCACGCACCAGTACACACCGCAGTCGGACCTCGCACATGAGGTTTGACCAGAATGAAGTGGACCTGGAATGGCGAGTCTCCTTGCTCCCCCCACAGCACCAACAGGTGTGCGCGGAACGACGCGCGCCACCACGGGCAAGCTGGAGATGGACTACGAGGTGACGCCGCTGTCGGTGCGCATCGCACGGACCATAGTCAGCGCGCACCTCCGCTTGTGGGGCTTGGAAAGCCTGCTTGATGCAGGAGCCCTGGCCGTCTCCGAGTTGATGACCAATGTCCTGGACCACACTCGCCCGGACGGCGAGGGATGCCGCACGGCCCGTGTCACTGTCACTCGTATTCCCGACGGAGTGGCGCTCTGCGTGCACGACTCCGACTCGGCGTCGCCACACCAGCGAAGCGCCGGCGATGACGACGAGGGCGGCCGGGGCCTCCAAGTCGTCAGGGCCGTCGCAGACTATTTCGGCATCTCTCGGCCTCCCAGTGGCGGCAAAGACGTCTGGCTCACTGTGCTGATGCCCCGCGACGTACCGACTGCTTGAAGACGGCGCCACACAACCGATCCCAACCATGCAACAGCCCATGAGGGCGGAGGTATCACGCAATGCCCAGCAGAGCGATATGGGTCGAACAGCCGAGGGTTCCCGCGGGCACGACCCTCGTGTTGTACGCCTGTCTCCCGGCATCGCTCGGCGCCGAGGCAGACACCGCGGTCGACGCGGCCCGACGCTACGCCAAGGAAGTGAGCTGCGAGGTCGTTGCCGAGTTCATCGACCGCGCGGACCCCATGGGGGAGCGTGACGGGTGCCCGGGATGGCACAAGGCCCTCGCCGCCGTTGAAGCGGGAACCGCTGAAGGGATCGTCGCGCCGCTGATGGTGATGCTCGGCCGAGGGAAGGCCGAACACCTGGCCGCATGGCAGAAGCGCACCGGCGCGTACGTCCTGACCTCCTCCGTCATCGACACTCCGAAGGCGAGCGGCCTATTCACACAGGGGGCGGCGTGAATCTGTCGAAGAAGACCGATTCGGGGCCTGCCATGGCGGCCGTCTTCGCGTCGCAGGACACAGCTGTGGGTGCCGTGGTCCTCCACAGGACTGCCGAGCTGCACGGAGACCTGAGCGCCGTCTTCATGGCCCGCGTGTGGACTCGGACCACACTCGGGGCCATGCGCTGGGCCGGCGACATCGACCGTGCAGTGGAAACCGCCAGCCGACTCGTGGATAACGCCCTTCGACACGGCACCCCCGACAACATCCCCGTGGACCAGAGGCGGATTTCCCTGTCCGCCGCGCTCACGGACCTTGGCGCGCTCGTGCTCGACGTCCCCGACCTCACGCCGGCCTTTCCTGACTTCGACGCCGCCGTTCGAGGCGAGAGGGGCCGCGGCCTCTGGACGATCGCCCGGCTGGGCGTCCGTATCGCGTGGTTCCTGCCGCACGAGGGCGACGGCAAGACCGTTCGCGCCGTGATTCCTCTCCTTGTGCCCTGCAGCTCTCTTCCAGCCCACCACAGATGAGAAAGAAGACCTTTTCCATGCCCACCGCGACTGAGCCGCGTCTCGTCCCTTTCATCACCCAGCGGAAGGGAGAAGAAGCCGCCCCCAACAACCTCGCCATCTTCCGGCACTCTTCCGGCGCCAAGCTCCACTACCGCGACGAGGACCGAAGGGACCGCCCCGTGCGAGATGTGCTGTGGGCGCGGTGTGCGTTCAGCCCCGTCGACGGGAACGGCATGCCGACGGGGGAACCCCAGTGGAAGTTCATGCACCCGTACCGGCAGATGATGACGATGTTCGCACTGAGCTGCCAGGTCTGCACCAAGCCTGCAAGGACTCCGCTCGGCTACGTCTTCCTGGCCGGGCCCAAGGACGAGGATCCGCGCCAGCTTTCCATCCTCACCAATCAACCGCCGGTATGCCCGAAGCACGTGCGCACTGCCGCTGCGTTGTGCCCGCACCTCGAGAAGAAGCCGATGGTCTTCCTCGCAAGCAGCGCCCCCCTGTACGGGGTCCACGGCACCATCTACGGCCTCAACGCCAACCAGGAGGTACACGCTGTGGCTCAACCGGACGAGGCTCTGCCCTTCGCCCATCCAAACGTTCGCACCCTGCTGGCCTCGCAGCTGATCCGCCGCCTCAGCGCCTTCCGGGTCCTCGATATGGGCGAGTTGCAGCGAGCGCTGTCGTTGGCGGCATAGACCCTGCCCGGTGGCACGGATGCCCACCTGCCCAGGCCACCGGGCAGGTAAGCCCCCGGTGCGGGGGACACACCCGACTGCTCTCCCACGGCACAAGGTTCCTCCCCCGCACCGGGATCCAACGGGCGTCCAGCGCCCGTGCTACGCCACGCCCGACGCTGGACGCTCAAAGGCCGTGGTGCTCGCCCCATCCCCCGGGGCGAGGCCACGGCCCGACTGACCGCACCGCCGCGCCAGAACCACATCGAGTCGCGCCGGAAACTGACCGGTGAGGCGCGCGAGGACTTCGCGAAAAGGCCGTGGCCGCCTACCGGACCTCAGGCCGCAAGGTCACGATCCGCGAGATCTGCGAGAAGACGAACCGGTCCTACGGCGCCATTCACTCCATCCTGAGCGAGGCCGGAGCCACGAAACGCGGCTGTCGGTCCGCAGCCCACGAGCCGGTGTCGCCCTGACACCTCCATTCCCGTCCAGCACGACCTCGGTCTCAATTGCCGCACTCACGTGAAATACGACGCCCGCACCCAAGAACGAGGTGAAACAGGGGCATGAGTAAGTGGATTGGTTCCAAGCATCCCCCGGTCTGGGGGGACCTCTGCGGTTGTGCTGGGCAGCTACGCAGCTGTTCCGTCGGCACGGATAGGGGCCGGAAGAGCGCGCAGGCGCTCCGCCAGCTCGGTGGCCGAGCCGACCGTCGAGCTATCGAGCAGGCGTCCAAGCCGGGCCAGTCGATTTCGTGCGGTCGCCCGGAGCCGCGGTGGCGGAATCAGGTCGAGCACACCCAGCGCGCGAGCAGCTGCCTCCTCCGGGGTGTCGCGCGCCTCGGCCAGCGCAAGAACAAGGGTGGCCGCCACCCAGGCCGGCGTTTCGGCTGGCGCCGCGGCGATGGATTCACGAGCGACATTGGCAGCTCGGTCAAAGCGTTCGAGGGTCAGGTGGGCTTCGGCGACATGGAGGCGGTGCTCGGCGCGGTCGTACCCGAAGCGTCCAGGCAGTTCAACCGCAGAGCGCATGATCTCGTCGCTCTCGCTGACCACGTCATCGGCCTCCGAGGCCCGCTGCAAGGCAGCGAGCGTGGGCAGCAGAGCCCAGCCCAGGAGCTGAGCGCGGCGCAGGCCCTCGGGTGCGTGCTGAAGACCGTACTGAGCGTGCTGGCGGGCATGGTCCCAGTCGTGGCGGGCGGTGGCGACCATGGCCAGTGCGCCGCTGGCCCAGGCGGTCAGCGCCGGTTCCTGGGTGGATTCACCGACGGCGCCTGCCAGGGTGAGGTGGGTCCGCGCCCCGGCGCGATCGTCAAGATGGTATGCGAGGTTACCGAGGAGGGCCGACAGCCAGCCGACCTGTCGCCGGAGGCCGTACGCGGTCTCGTGGTCGGCTGCAGCCGTTGCGGTGGACAGCAGGTTGCGGGTCCCGCGCACTTCTTCGAGCAGCACGGCCGGGGGGTGCTTGCTGTAGTTGAGGGCGTAGTGCTCCACGGCCGCCTCAGCCAGGGCAACGAGTGCCGGGGAGCCGCCCGGGGCGTCCAGGACGGCCCACTGAACGGTTTCGCGGATGGCGGGCAGTCCGCTGGCGGTCGTCATGGATTCCTTCCGGCCGGTGTTCGTCTCTTCGCGCTGGTGCTGACCGTAGTGGAGTGGCGGCGGAGACGCGCAGGTGCTGCACCACAGGCAGCGTGTCGCCAGGCCGAGTTGGTCGGGACGGGCACCGTACGCCCGGGAGATCATCAGCCGGTACTCGTCTCCGGGATCGGCCTGGCCGTGCTCATAGCGGCAGAGCAGGGCCTGGGTCAGGTTCGGCGGGAGCAGGCCGTCGGCCCGGTAGACGGCGGCCACCTCCCGGATCGCCTGGGGCCGCGACCACCCCAGAGCCAGACGCCATGCCTCCAAGGCCGTCAGCTCCGGCAGCGCCGATCGAAGGGTCGTGACGATCCGCTCCTGGGTGTGCCCTTCGCGCTGGCACTGAGCGCGGATCCTGGATGCTTCCCGCTGGATCTCCGCACGACGCTCTCGGGTAACCCCGCCCACTGCCCGCCCCTCCCCCAGGTTCCTGAACCGTCCTGGACGACATGGATCCGGGACGGACATTGCGCAGATCCGTCAATGTTCCTACGAATGACCGGCAATGACGACGGGTCAGGCGCGCGCGCATCGTGGGAGACGGCCGATGCCGGGAGCCGAGCATCCGGCCGATCCGCCGATCCGTCTGCCCTCCCAGCACGATGCCGGTGCGCACGGCGCGCCAGGGCCCGTCCCCCTGGCGGACCAACCTCTGCGGGAATCCCTCTGGCGGCTCGAGCCGCCCACTACGCGACTCACCAAGGATGATCATGGATCTCGGTTCCATTCAGCTACCGCCCGGTGGATTCACCATCGGCAAGAAGTTCACCTTCGAGGCCGGCCACCGCCTCCCCGGGCTGCAGCCCGACCACAAGTGCGCCCGCCAGCACGGCCACAGCTACGAGGTGGAGGTCATCTTGACCGCCCCCACCCTGGAGGGTCCGGGCTTCGTCACGGACTTCGGCGCGCTCGCCCCGTTCAAGGAGTTCTTGGACACCGAGCTGGACCACCGCAACCTGCACGAGATCCTGCCCTTCGAGCCCACCTCGGAGCGCCTGGCCCAGTTCCTCGCCGGCTGGGTCATCCAGAACCTGCAGCCGACGATCCACGGCCGCCTGGTCGCCGTCCTCGCCCGCGAGACGACGAACAGCTGGGCACGCTTCGACGTGGAGGCACAGTGACCGCCTCCGCGCCGATCACCACCGCCGTGGCTGCGACCGACGCCGCGTTCTGGCTGATCGTCGCCGAGTGCTTCGGCATCGAGGTGCCGACCTTCCAGGGCGAGGGCCCGAGCTGCGGGCACCCCGCCCTGTTCATCCGCCTGTCCCGGTGCAACCTCACCTGCACCAAGTGCGACACGAAGTACACCTGGGACTGGTCCCAGTTCGACCCCCGCAAGGAGTCGACGAAGAAGACGGTGGCCGAGCTCATGGCCTGGGCAGCGTCCTCGCCGGTGGAGCTGGTCGTGATCACCGGCGGGGAGCCGCTGCTCCAGCAGACCCGCGTGGTGCCACTCGTCGAGGCGCTGCTAGCAGCCGGGAAGCGGGTGGAGTTCGAGACGAACGGCACCATCGCGCCGGTGTCCGAGCTGGTGGTCGACGGGGTCCGCTTCAACGTCTCGCCCAAAATCGCCAGCTTCGGAATGGACGAGGCCAAGAGTGTGGTGCCCGCCGCGCTGGAGGCGTTCGTGGCTTCCGGGCGGGCGGCGTTCAAGTTCGTCGCGTCCTCGGTGGCCGACCTCGATCGCATCGCCGAGCTCGCCGACGCCCACCGTCTCGCGCCGGTGTGGGTGATGCCCGAGGGCACCACGGCAGACGCGATCACCGCCACGACCCGGGTCCTTGCGGATGCGGTCGCGGTCCGGCGCTGGCACTTCACCACCCGGCTGCACGTGCTCGCCTTCGCGGACGCGCGAGGCCGCTGACCTTTCCGCTCTGCCTGACCCGTTCCCCAGCACCTGGAAGCGAGAGAAGCCCATGACGACCTCGATCGCCAGCCCCGACGCTGCACTGGACACTGGCCTCGCCGTTCCCGGCCGGCCCGCCGCAGCCATCGACACCGTATGGGTCGCCGACCTGATCTCCCAGCTCCTGATCGCGTTGGGCGAGGACCCCGCCCGCGAGGGACTCATCGGCACCCCGGACCGCGTCGCGGCCTGGTGGGGCGACTTTCTGGCGCCGGACAGCGCCGCGGTGGCTACCTGCTTCACCGAGTCCCAGCTGAGCGACCAACTGGTCATCGTGGGCGGCATGAGCGTGTGGTCGCTCTGCGAACACCACATGCTGCCCATGAACTTGCAGGTCACGGCCGGATACGTGCCCGACGGCGAGGTGGTGGGCCTATCGAAGTTCGGGCGCATCGCCCAGCACTTCGCGGGGCGCCTCCAGGTCCAGGAGCGCTTCACCCGCGAGATCGCCGAGCACCTCACCGGCGTGATCGGACGCAAGGATCTCGCCCTCGTCGTACGCGGCCTGCACCTGTGCATGAGCATGCGCGGCGTGCGGATGGAGGCCGCCCGTACCACCACGGTGCACGCCGGCGGCCGGTTCAGGAGCGACCCGGTGCTCAACCAGCAGTTCCTCACGCTCGCCTCCGCCCAGTGGAGCGCGGCCTGATCTCCGACCGGCAAGCAGACCAAGAAGGAGGTGCAGCAGATGGCCACGTCACCAACGCCGCCCCCGAGCAACGCTGACCGGCCCGGCCCCCTGTACCTGACGTGGGGCGACATCGGAGCCGCTACGCAGGACCTCTCCGAGCAGGTGACGGTAGGTGGGATGCCGCAGGTGGTGGTGGGCATCGTGCGCGGCGGCATGATTCCGGCCGTGTGGCTCGCCCACCGGCTTGAGATCCGCGACGTGCGGACCGTCGAGGTCACCCGCACCACCGGCGACGGCATCAACGCCGCCAAGACCCGACTGCCGACCACCCGCAACCCCGCCTCGCTCGGCGACCTGACGGGCCTGGACGTGCTGCTCGTCGACGACATCGCCGGCAGCGGCGCGACCCTCGCCCACACGGCCGACTTGCTCCGCGACCTGGGTCCCGCCCGGGTGCGCACCGCGGTCCTCACCGTGAACCGGGCCAACTGGGCGCAGGAGGCCGACCCCGCCCGCGTCATCGACTACATCGCATCGCTGAACGACACCTGGATCGTTTTCCCCTGGGAGGACAGCATGAGCGCTGAACTGGACGAGCAGTACCGCACCCGGCCGGGCACGCCGATGATCGGCCCGTACAGCACCAACCAGATGGACGACTTCTACACCGCGCTGGGGCGCGGTGAGGCGAAGCCGTCCGGCCTGATGAACCTGATGCAGCACCTCATCGCCACCGAGCGGTGCGAGGACGGCGCCAACGTGCTCGACGTGTGCTGCGGCCGCGGGCTGGCCCTGCCGCTGCTGCACCGGTACGCGCCGAAGATCGGCCGCTACGTCGGTCTCGACATCAGCCCGGACAACCTCGCCGAGGCCCACATGCGGCTGACAGCCGTGCGCCAGGAGTACGGCAGCCCGTTCCCCGTCGACTTCGTCGAGTGCGACGTGTCCGACCCGTGGCCGCAGCTGCCGCCGTTCGACGTCGCGCTGTACACCTCGGCGCTTGAGCACCTGCCGTCCGAGCTCGGCGTGAAGAGCCTGGCCGCTACGGGCGCCGCGCTCGCCCCCGGCGGCGTGCTGTACCTGTCCACACCGCAGGCGTTCGGGCCGCCGCCGCGCCCGCTGCAGTACCGGGTCCACGTCTACGAGTGGTCGCGCGAGGAGGTCGTGCGCGCCGTCGAGGCCGCCGGCCTGGTCGTGGACGACGTGATGGGGCTGCTGCCACCCGAGCCGGACGGGGTGGCCGCTGAGCTCGCCGAGCGGTACGGGACCGGCGCGGTCGACTGGTACCGCGACCTGGCCGCCCGGGTGCCGAAGGCGCTGCTGGACACGGTGTCGTCCGTGGCCGTGCCCGACCGGGCGACCGAGCTGCTGTTCGTGTGCCGGAGGCCGGCATGACCATCACCACGGTTCCCAGGCCCCGCCGCGCCTGGGAAGCTCCGGGCCGGCCGCTGTGGGTGAGCGTGGAGGGCGTCAACGGGGTCGGCAAGACCACCGCCGTCCGCGCGACGGCCTCCTCGCTCGGATCGCAGTGCTTGCGGCTGGACGAGCTGACCGACCAGGCCGCCGACACCCTGCCCGGTCGGGTGATCGCCGCCCTCGCCGCGGGCGGGGACGTCTGCCTGCGGACCGGGCACCCGGTCGTGGAGACGCTCGCTCTGCTGGCGCTGAAGTTCCGCGAGTTCGAACGCCTCACCCCCGAGCTGCTGGGCGGCGTCGACGTGATCGTCGAGGACCGCGGCGTGGACAGCGTGGCCGCGTGTCAGGGGGCGATCCTGCACGCCGAGCACGGGGCCACGCCCGCCCGGGCGGTGGCGGAACAGATCCTGGCCACCGCCCGGCGGTGGCGGTCGATGCCGGACGCCACCCTCCTGCTGACCGGCGACCGCGAGGTGTGCGTGGCCCGGTTCGCCGCCCGGATCGGGCGCACTCTTCCGGCGAGCGCCCTTGAGGTGATCGAGCAGACCGACCATCTGTATCGGGAGCTGGCCGCCGCCGAGCCGGACCGGTTCACCGTGATCGACGTGACCGGCCACGGCCCGGAGGAGACCGGCAAGGCCGTCGAGGACGCCGTCCGCGCCCTGATGGCGCAGCGGGAGGTCAACCGTGCTTCGTGACGTCACCTTGCTGTGGGCTCTGCGTTCGCCCTGCTCGTTCGGCTGCCCGCACTGCTACTTCGGGGTGCTGGAGGAGCACAAGGAGACGCTACCCGAGGGCCCGGGCGTGCTGTCCCACGTCCCTGTCCGCGACATCGACCGCACCGTCATGGAAGGGTTCGCGCAGTCCCTGGCCGGCTCGCCGGTCGAACGGGTCATCCTCGCCGGCGGCGAGCCGCTGGACTGGCTGCCCACCCTGAGCCTGATCAAGACGGTCAAGGACGCCGGGTGCGAGGTCGTCGTCGCGACCAACGGCGTACCGCTCACCCGGCCCGGCATCGCCCGGAGGCTTGTCGAGCTCGGTGTCGACGGGGTCTCGGTGTCCCTCGACAGTGCGGACGCTGCCATCAACGACCAGCTGCGGCCGTCCCGGTCCGGGCGGGTCGGCCACCGCGAGGTCCTGGACGGCATCCGCACCCTGCTGAGCGAGCGGGGCTCCGGGCCGGGCCCGCGGGTCGGCATCTACACCGTGGTCATGCGCGACCGCCCCCAGGAGATCACCGATGTCGCCCGGCTCGCATCCGAGGCTGGCGTCGACTACTACGTCCCGCAGCCCATCTCCCTGCCGCCCGAGCACAAGCTCTTCGCCGAGCGGTGCCACACCCCTGAGGACGTCCCCGCGGTCATTGACCAACTGGACCGACTCCAGAACGACCCGGGCGGACTCACCATCCCGGACGCGCACTACATGCGGCAGTTCGTCGCCTCGATCGCCACCCAGGACAGCGGCCGGGTCGCGGACTGCTTCGGCGGGGCCCAGCTGTTCTTCATCGAGCCCGACGGCTCGCTGTGGGACTGTCCTTCCGACCGGCGGATCGCCGCCACCGCCGCCTCCGAGCAGCGCAACATCATCGCTGCCGACGCGCGAACCCTCTTCGCCAACCGTCCTGCGTGCACGGACTGCTCCCACTTCTCGCGGGATTGCGTGAACATGGGGCCCCTCGTGCTCGGCATGCCCCGCCTCCTCGCCCGGGAGGCAACGTGACCGGCCTGTCGCCGCTGCCCGCCGTGGAAGGTCTCGGCGAGAGCGTGCTGGCCGCGCTGGCGGGCATGCCCGACCCAGCTGGAGCCGCGCACACCTCCCAGTTCGAGCAGGACCTCACCGAGGCGTTCGCCAGCCGGAACGCGGTCGCGGTGTCCTCCGGCACGACGGCCCTGCACGCCGCGCTGGCCGCTGCCGGTGTAGGGCCGGGCGACGAGGTCCTGGTACCGGCTCTCACCGTCGTCATGACCGCCGCCCCTGTCGTCCAGCTCGGTGCCACCGCGGTGTTCGTCGACAGCGACCCTGCCAATCTCGACCTGGACTACACCGACGCGGCCGCCAAGGTCACGGACCGGACCAAGGCGATTGTTCCGGTGCACCTGTGGGGCAGGATGGGCGACCCGGCCAGCCTGCGGGTCTTCGCCGCGGAGCGGGGGCTCACCGTCATCGAGGACGCAGCTCAGGCCGCGGGGACGTCGCGCGCCGGCGTCATGGCCGGTGCGGTCGGCGCGGCCGGGTGCTTCAGCATGAAGGACGGCAAGATCCTCTGGAGTGGTGAGGGCGGCTTCGTCCTGACCGAGGACCCTGCTCTAGCCGCCCACGCCCGTGCCTTCCGCAGTCACTGGCTCCAGCCGCCGCCCGGCAGCCGCCCCCAGGAACAACTTGCCCTCAACGGGCGCCTGGCCGAACCGCTCGCGGCGCTCGCCCAGGCCAATCTGCGCAGGTTTCCAGCCCTGCTGGAGCGCCGCCGCGCCCAGACCACGTACCTGCTCCGCGCCCTGGACGGCGTCCGCGGCCTCACGCCGCTCCAGACGGCGACGGACGAGACGTGGAACCACTACGCCCCGCTCCTGCACATCGGCCCGCCGAATCCCCGGGCGTTCGCCGAGCACCTGGCCCAGCTGGGAGTACCGAGCTCAACCGGCACCTTCCGGCTGGTGCCGTGTGACACCCGGCCCATGTTCGCCAGCGGCGACCAGGCACCTTGCCGTGGCGCCGCCCAGATCCTGGACCACACCCTCGCTCTCGTCCTCACCGAGCACGACGACGAAGCGGCGCTCGACCGCTACGCCGCCGTCATCACCCGGGAGGCCGCCGCATGGAGCGAGTGAACAACTCTCCGAAGCCCCCACCGCCCGGAGCACTCCCGCTGGCCCGCCGTCCTCGTCCCCGAAGGGATACCGCAGCATGACGATCACACCGGTACGCCCCCCTTGCAGCCGCGGGCCGCTGATCTCCGCCGAGGGCCTCAACGGAGTCGGTAAGACGTACCTCACCAACCGCGCCGTCGAAACCCTCGAGACCAAGCCGCTGATGCTGGACGAGTTCTCTGAGTGGGCGAACGGGCGCCCCGGCCTGGGCGGAGCGCTGCTCCGCGCGCTGTACGAGGCCAGCGCGGGGGATCCGTTCCTGCGCGGGGGCACACCGTTGACCGAGGCACTGCTCCTGATGGCCATCAAGCGGCACGACCTGGACACGGTGCTCCCCTCGCTGTCCGGCGGGCGCGCCGTCATTGAGGGCCGCAGCGTGGACACCACCGCGGTGTGCCAGGCGCTGCTGCACCCCGACGACCCGGCCTCCGCCCTCCAAACGGCCATCGACCTGCTGGACCTCGCCGCCTCCTACCGTCCGCTGCCGGACCTCACAATCCTCGTCACCGACGACGCCTCAAAGGCCCTGGAGCGCGCGCAGCGGCGTGACCGGTGCGTCTTCACCGATGAGCAGGCCGACTTCATGCGCGAGGCGTCCGCACTCTTCGAGCGCCTCGCCGCCACCGATCCGGTCCGCTACCGGGTCGTAGACCGGCGCCACGTCGACGAGTACGAGGCGGCCGAGCAGATCCGGGCGTGGATCCAGGGCGCCAGCGGTGACCTCGGCTGCCTGGTGGAAGCGTGGCAGAGCTCGGGCGCGGCGTGCATGTGCTGCGGTCAGCGCACCACCGCGGAGGCAGCATGAGCACGGCCGCCCAGCCACCTGCCTGCTCGGACGCGCTTACCGCGGGGAGTTGCATGCCCGCGCTCTCCGAGGATTTCGAGGCCCTGATCCTCGACTTCGACGGCACCCTGGCCGACACGATCCGCGGGCATGAGGACGCATTGCGTGCGGGGCTGCAGCCGTACGGCGTCGCCCTGGATCCCGGCTGGTACGGCCAGCACGTCGGCCTGTCCATCCACGATCTCCTGGCCGTGCTTCCCGGCGGCTCGTCGCTGCCCCACGACGAGGTCATCCGGCATAGCCGTGCCCATCTACTGGCTGTCGTGCACACGATCACGCCCATCCCGTGCGTCGTGGAACTCCTGCAGCAGGCGCGACGTGCAGGGCTGCCCTGCGCCGTGGCTTCCGGCGCCAGCCGGCTGCTCGTCGACCCGGGACTTGATGCCCTGGGCCTGAAGGGCGCGTTCAAGGCCGTCGTCACGCGTGAGGACGTCACCCATGGCAAGCCGGACCCAGAGCTGTTCCTCACGGCCGCACGCTGCCTGGGCGTCGCTCCAGGCCGCTGCCTCGCCGTCGACGATGCGCCCGACGGCATCGCCTCTGCCCGCGCGGCGGGCATGCAGGTGATCACGGTGATCGGCGGCCACCTGGCCTACGCCCGCGAAGTGGCGGCAGTGGTCCGGCAGATCCAGCCCGGCCCCACGGGGGGCACTGCGTCGCCCCAGTCCGCGGATCCCACCCGATGACAGCAAGACGCCGTCACCCTCAAGGAGCATGATGCCCGTCCTGAACTCGACAAAGAACCTGCACGTCGTCGAACCACCGACCGAGACGAGGGAGGGCGTCGGCGTCTTCGAGCACACCGACCACTACACCGTCTTCCACTACGGCCGGATGCCGGACCTGATCCCCGGCAAGGGCGAGGCGATCTGCCGCATGGCCGTCTTCAACTTCGCGATGCTGGAAAAGGCCGGCGTACAGACGCATTTCCGCCGATTCATCGCCCCGAACCGAATGGAGTTCACCCTCGCGCGCCTTCCGGAGCCAGCCGACCGCCCCCTCACCCCGGCCTCCGGCAACTATCTCCTCCCCCTCCAGGTCCTCTTCCGCAACGAGCTCCCGTCGGGAAGCTCCGTCCATCGACGGCTGGCCGCTGGCGAACTGACGCCGGCCGACGTCGGGCTCGGCGCAGTCCCCGCGGTCGGCCAGCAGCTGCAGCGGCCACTCATCGAGTACGCGACGACACGGGAGGACGTCAACCGCTTCATCGACCCCGGCGAGGCCCAGCGCCTCGCCGGCCTGGACGACGAGCGTTTCCACGCCCTGCGTGCGATCACCGTCAAGGTGAACGAGGTGCTGACCGGACACGCGGCCAAGGTCGGTCTCAGCCACTGCGACGGCAAGGTCGAGTACCTGGTGACGAACGATCACGAACTGGTGCTCGCCGACAGCCCCGGCACGCCGGACGAGAGCCGCCTGATGTTCAACGGCGTCCACTGCGGCAAGCAGATCCTGCGGGACTGGTACGTGGGCTCCGGGAACGAGATCCCAGTCAGGAGACTGATCGCCGACCGCGTGCCCAGGAGCCGGTGGCCGCGCCCGGCCGCGCTCCCGCCCGAGTTCCTGCCGGTGATGACGGACCTGTACCAGTCCCTGAGCGAGACCTGGACGGGCGAGCGGCGCTGGAACGCACCGGACCTGCCAGCTGCGACCCGGGCCGTGGTCGACCTCATCAGCCGGTGACGACGCGCCATGGCAGCCGGCGCCCGGGCATGCTCTACTCGGCGCGAATGCAGACCGGGACGGACGGCTCGACAGAACCTATTGGAACGGTGAACACATGGGCCTGACCAAGGACCCGGCCTTCCAGGCCACGACCTTCGTGGTCATCGACTTCGAGACGACGACCCCCACCGGCTACCCGGCCCAGCCCATCGAGGTCGCCGCGCTCGCCTTGCGCTTCGAGGACGGCGCATGGAAGGAGACCGGCCGTAGCGCTTCCCTGATCCGGCCGCCCGCGTTCGCCCCGGTGACACCGGCGGACACCGCCCAGACCGGCCTGACCGCGGAACAGCTCCAACAGGCCCCCACCCCGGCCGAGGCGCTCGGGGCGTTGGACCGGCGGCTCACGGTCGGCACCCGGTACCTGCTCGTGGCCCAGCACGCCGCCACCGAGGCGAACGTCCTCCACCACCAGGCCGACCACTGCCCGACATTGGCCCGGACCGACTTCCTCGACACGATCCCGCTCGCCAAGCACCTCATCCCAAACCTGCCGAACTACAGACTCGACACACTGCTGGCGCACTTCGGCATCCCGCAGCCCGCAGACCGGCACCGGGCCTATGCCGACGTCGACGTCACCGCGCAGGTCTTCCTCCAGCTCATCAGCGCCGCCGACCTGGACCTTCAGCTCGGCGATCTCGCAGCTCTGGTGAAGACCGCAGGGCGTACCGCCAAGGCCAACCGGCCCGTCCAGGCAGGGCTGTTCGACGTCTGACCGCTTGGCGCACCACGCATTCGCATAGCCGATCCGAGAAAGGACGGTGCTCAATTCGATGACGCAGGACGAGCAGGGGTTCGCCGAGGTGCCCTTCTGGTTCGACCCGCTGTGCCCGTGGGCATGGGTCACCTCGCGCTGGCTCCTGGAAGTCGAGAAGGTCCGCCCGGTACGGGCGAACTGGCGGATCATGTCGCTGGCCTACCTCAACCTGGAACAGCGCGAGGGCAAGGGGCTCAGCGACGCCTACCGCGCGCTGATGGAGAAGGCATGGGACTCGGTTCGGGTCTGCGCAGCCGCCGCCGAACACGCCGGCCACGACGTCCTCGGCCCGCTGTACACCGCCATCGGCACCCGGCTACACAACCAGCGGCGCCGCGACGACCCCACCGTGATCACTGAGGCGCTCACCGAGACGAACCTGCCCGCCTCGCTGGCGTCCGCTGCCACGAGCACGGAGTTCGACCAGCTCATCAAGGACTCGCACCAAGAGGCGTTCAACGAGGTCGGCCTCGACGTCGGGACGCCCGTTCTCCGCATCGCTGGCACGGCCCTGTTCGGCCCCGTCCTCCGGCAAGCCCCCCGCGGCCGCGCCGCCGGACAGCTCTGGGACGGCCTAGTCGCGGTTGCCTCGACGGACGGGTTCTACGAGCTCAAGCGAAGCCGGGACAGCAAACCGTCCTTCGAATGAGCGAATCCACACAGCGGCCGACCCAGCCAACGGCCACCGTGACCATTCCCTGATCGCCGAGACACGCGCGGCTACTTCGGTGGGGCGTGCAACGGAGCTGGAGCCTTGAACGGCGTGTCCCGGGCACGAGAGCCCGGGACGACTGCCGATCTGGGTCAACCGGCCTGGGCCGGTGCGCTGATCGCTCGCGCGATGCGGTGTCCGACGAGACGCTCGGCCAGATCCAGCGGGTACCAGCCGGCGCCGGTCACCTCGGATGCCTGGATGCGCCCGACCTCGGCACGCACCGTCGTGAAGGCGTAGCCAATGTCCAGGTGGTAGTGCTCCGGCTCATCCTTCGCAGGCCTGGCCGGCACCTTGCCGCACTCGATGTATGCGGGAGCCGACGAGACCGGGGAGACCTCGCGCGGGTCAATGCCGGTCTCCTCCGTCAGCTCGCGCACCGCCGCGTCAACCAGCGTGGTGTCAGTCGGCTCAAGATGACCGCCAGGCTGCAAAGTGATCCCGTAAGCAAGGTGCTCGATGAGCAGGATCTCGGTGTCATCGCGGACGAGGAGCGCGCCGACGGTCACATGCATGGGGAAGCTGCGCCGGGAAGCGAACTCTCGGCCCTGCTCCAGAAACCGCAACGGCTCGGACAGCTGCTCGACCTCGTCCGGGTAGCGTTCGAGGTAGATCTCAAGGGCGCCCGAGATATCGGAATCACTAATGGCCACGGGCCACCTCCGCTCCAGCCAGAGAGCCAAGCTCCTGGCGACCGACCGCTCGGATATGAGCAACGAGCACGTGCACAGTCAGCTCCAGCGAAGGTCCGTGGCGTACGGGAAGGTTCGCACTCTACAAGTCGTGCCTGAGCCGGTGCTCGCCTGTCGGTCACGTTGGCGTCGACGGCGAGACGGTCCAGGAGGGACTGGAGCAGCGACTGTTCGTCGGGGTGCCCGCGCAGGTAGCCGGTGACGAGGTCCTGGAGGTGCGGGGCGGGAACGGTCATGGCTCTCCTGGTGACCTCGTGCGCGCCGCAGCTCCACGGGGGGGTGCAGAGGGGGGACGGCGCGTTCGAAGGTAGCGGCCGATCTGCGGGCGCGGGCACGGATCGCGAGAACATCACCCGGGCGTGCGCCGGCCGCGTCGAAGGTGCCGATGCTAGCCGCCGTCGCGGCCGCCCAGGGGCGTGACGCTCCGGGTGCTCACCCGGCCGCGAACCAGATCGAGCCACTCTCGCGGGCGCCGGATTCCGGGCCGGCCTGGAGAGTTCAAGAATCCTTTCTCCCAGCATCACCGCAGGTCAGAGCCCTCCGTTTCGCGGGTGGTGGCTGGTGGCAGGGGAGGTTCGGGATGACCGGATCACGGTGCTGGTGGCCGCGGATTGTCGGTGGCGTGGGCGAGGGTCCGTCCGCAGAGCAGAGCCACACCACACCGAAGGAGACGGGTGCTGTCGACGCGTCATGCAATCCGCCGCTCGGGCTGCCGTCCCGCCGCCTTCCCCGTACGTGTGAACCGAACGAAGCGAGAGGAGCCGCCCACGCAGACGGCACCTGCCGTCCGCGTGCCGGCGTCGAACCTTCACTCGACTCGTCGACCGCGGCTGCCCGTAGCGGCCCTGTGATCAGGTGCGTTGTCCGGGTGCTCTGCCCCCTTTCCGCAACCGAGGAGAAACCGTGAATCCCGTCCGCTTGGTCACCCTTCACCCTGTTCTCGAGAACCCTCCTGCTGCGGCCGCCGAGGCTCTCGCGCACCGGCGGCCCGTCGACGTCCGCCGCGTCCTGTTCGCCGCGGCATCACGACCGTCATCGGGGTGGGGGGCATGACCAACCCGACCGCTGCGCCCCCTGCCCTGCTCGCGTGGGCCAGCCAGGCACTCGGCGCCCGTCCCGCCGTCAAGGACGTCAGCCATCCGCGCGAGAACTCCCGCGTCTGGCGGCTCGACGTGCCCGGGGCGGCCCGCTTGTACCTGAAGATCTCCCCCAAGGCCGTGATGTACGAGCGCGAGACGCTCGCGCTGCGAAGTGCTGCACCGGCCCTCGGCGCCGGCGGTGCGCCGCAGTTGCGCGCCTCGAGCGCGGAGGATCTGGCACTGCTGCTGACCGCCGTCCCAGGACGGCCGCTCAAACAGCTGGAGCTCTCGCCCGTGGAGGAAGCCCGCGCGCACCGGCACGGTGGCGCCCTGCTGGCTCGTCTCCACGCGGCCGGTGATCTGTCCGGTCCTCGACGGGCCGAGGCGGAGCAGGCTCTGCAGGCCGCGGCCGACGGCGCCGAGGGGCACCTGGCGGCGGCCGGGGACCGGCTGACCGCGCCGGAGCAGAAGCTCGTGCGCCAGCTGGCCGAGGCGCTGCGGGCCTTGCCGCCGTTGCCGCTCGCGTACATCCACGGCGACGCGTGGGACCGCAATCTCATGTGGTCGACCGCCCGGCAGCAGGCCGGCTGGATCGACTTCGAGCGCTCCCGGGGCGCGACCGCCGTGCAGGACTTCGTGCTGATGGCCTGCTCCACCTGGACCGATCGGCCCGACCTGCGGGCCGCGTGCCTTCAGGGCTACGGCCGCAACCTCACCGTCGAGGAGCAGCACGCCTTGAAGTGTCTCGCGGCGATCGACGGGGTGAGCTGCCTGGCCTGGGGACCGAAGCTCGACGACCCCCACGTCACCGCACGCGGACGGCGCACCCTGGACCGGCTGATGGCGGGGGTGTTCGCATGACCGCACCGCACAACCGGACCGACTCCCCGGCCACCGACGCAGCAACCATCGGCGGCGAGGCGGCGCCCCTCCCGGCCGCGCGCACGGGCACTCCGCAACCCTCTGCACCCCCGGAGCTCGACTACAACGGACGCAAACACCGGCGGGCGATGGACGACGCGACCTTGTGGGACATGGCCCGCCGCATCCCCGCGGCCCTGATCCAGACGGCCCGCCTGGCCTGGAGCGTCGACCGACGCATGGCCCTGACGATCGTCGTGTGCCAACTGCTGTCCGGCATCGGCACGGCCGTGATGCTCACCGCCGTCGCCAAGGCCCTGCCGCAGCTGATGGGCGACGACCCCCGCCAGGGCCTGGCCCATGCGTGGCCGGCGCTGACCGTCGCCGTCGTCGCGATGACCACCGGCGCGTCCATGTGGATCCTCGCGGACTGGGCGACCCGGCGCCTGAATCCAAAGATCGCCTCCGCCGCGGACCTGCAGCTCGTGGATCTCCACATGCGGGCCGAACTCGCCGCCTACGACGCGGAAGGGTTCGGCGACCGGAGCCAGGCGGCAGAGATCGGCGCGCTGCGCGCCGTCGACCTCGCCGACGACGCCAAGACCCTCACCAACGGACTCGTCCAGCTCGCCTCCGCGGCCGTGGTACTCACCACCTTGCACCCGCTGCTGCTCGGCGTGCTGCTGCTGTCCGTCGTCCCCCGCGGCCTCGGCGGCGTGATCGCCGCCCGGGTCGACTACCGCGTCCACGACCAGACCATCTCCGCCCGCAACGTCCGCGGCATGATGCGCTGGTGGCTGACGACGGCCGAGCTCGCCGACGAACTCCGGGCCAACACCATGCGCGGCTACCTGCACTTCTGGTACCGATCCATGTGTGACCGGGTCGAGATGAGGGAGGTCGCCGGGGCGCGCCCGTATCTGCAGATCACGCTGCTCGCCGCCTCGCTCGGCGGCCTGTTCACCCTCGGCATGTGGGCCTCGCTCGCCGGCCTGGTCCTCGCCGGGGCCATGACGACCGCGATCGCAGGCACCGCAGTCGTCGCCTCCCAGACCGCCGGCCGCGCCCTGAACTCGATCATCCGCTACTCGACGGTCATGTTCCACCACGGGCTCTACCTCTCCGACTACTACGAGTTCATCGACGAAGTCCGCGCCATGACCACGGCCCGCGGCACCGCGCGGGCCAAGCCCCCGCAGCAGATCCGTCTGGAAGGCGCCTCCTACACCTACCCGAGCAAGGAGGCCGCGGCCGTCCAGCCGATCACCCTCACCCTGAACCGCGGCGAAGTCGTCGCCCTCGTCGGGGAGAACGGCGCCGGCAAGTCCACGCTGATCCGCATGATCACCGGACTGACCGTCCCGACCGACGGCAAGGTCCTGTGGGACAGCACCGACCTGGCCGGCGCCGACGCGGAGTCGGTGTGGCGGCACGTGGGCCTGGTGCCGCAGAAGAACGGGCACTGGCCGCTCGCCGCCCGGGAGAACATCACCCTGGGCCAGCCCCGCGATCACGGCGACGAGCGGATCTGGGACGCGGCCGAACGCGTCGGCATGACCAAGGCCCTGCGTGATCTCCCCAAGGAACTGGAGACGCTGCTCGCCCGGTCGGTGTGGGGCGGCCACGAGCTGTCCGGAGGGCAGTGGCAGAGGCTGGCCTGCGCGCGAGCGATGTACAGGGAGCCGGCCGTGCTCGTCCTGGACGAGCCGACCAGTGAGATGGACGCCCGAGGAGAGCACCAGATCTTCAGGGAGCTGCGGGCCATGGCCTCGGACCGGATCACCGTGGTGGTCACCCATCGCCTCGACAACGTGAGGATGGCCGACCGAGTGATCGTCCTCGACCAGGGAACCGTCCGGGAGCAAGGCTCCTACGACGAACTAGTCGCGAGCGAGGGGAGTTTGCTCGGCGAGCTGTACGCCCTCGCCCAGGACCGCTGACCCGCGCCCCCGGCAGAGGTCCACGCGGGGCCGTGCAGCCAGCGCGGCCCCGCCACTCCCCCGACGCCAAGGAGCGCCATGCACAGCACCGAGCCCGAAGCCGTCAACGCCCGCACCTGGACCACGTTCGGCAACGACCCGGCCCCGCCCACCGATCGCCCGGCACGGCAACCCGTCGGCCGACGCCGGCGGCCCTCATACGCTCACCCGCTCCCGCAGCGCACCGGCCGTCGCCTCCGGCAGCCCCTGGGCCGCCAGAGCGGGCAACACCACCCGCCAGTCGGTCCGTTCCGCCGACGACGGGTTGCCGAGCGAGTACACGGCCCGCAGCCGAGCAAGCCGCTCGCCCAGCCACCGCTCGGCGAACCGGCGGCGCGCCTCCTCCCCCGCCTCCCGTACGGCATCCCGGGCCTCGGCCGTTGTCGGCTGAGGCTGTTTGCGCAGCTCCGCCGCGGCCGCCATCCGCGCGGCCTGGTCGGCCTCCTCGTGCTCCCCGGAGCCGCACGATCGCCGCCCGCCGACGCCGGTCGCTCAGCTCCTCGAACGCCGTATCGCCCTCCCCGCCGCGTGCATCGCGGTTGTGCCCGGTCTTCTCGGCGTGCGCGGTGATCGCGGCCTGCGCTTCCTCCGACGCTTCACGCCGGCGGCGCCACTGACCGTCGTACTCCTCACCGGAGAGGCCTGCCAGGCGGGCACGCTCCAGCTCGATCAGGCCTTCGGGGACCTCTGTCACCTGCACGGATCCTAGGCTGACCTTGTGCTCTGTGACACGTCTCGCCACGTGGCATGGAAGATCCGTCTCACGAGGGTGGTCATTCCTCGGCGCAGACGGCAGCCCCACAAGGTGTGAGCGCGTTACGAGTAGTGCGGGATGACGAAGTTGTACCCCGCCGCCTCGTGACCACCGCCGGCCGGGCAGCTGCCCTTGGTGGGGTAGCCCCAGTAAAAAAGGGCGTAGCACTTGGTGCAGAAACGCCAATAAGCCTGACTCGTGGGCGTCTCGACCACATCATGAGGAAGAACGTAGTTATACCCCTTCGCCAAGTGGGAGCCGCCCGCCGGACACCAGCCGCCTCCCGGGTAGCCGAAGTAGAACAGGCCCAGGCACCTCTCGCAGTACCGCCAGTTGGCCTGCGCAGTCGCCGTCTCCGGCACGTCATAGGGCAGACGGAATTGGTATCCGGCCACGGAGTGACCGTTACTGGCGCCCGGGCAACGGCCGACACCCAACCCGAAATACACGTGGATCATCCCGTAGCAGCGTTCACAGAAGCGCCATTCGTCGTCGACAGCGCGAAGGCGGGTCGCACGCGCTGGATCGTCCTGCGCCGCGTTCGCCGCCGCGCTGCTCGTCCCGGCGACGACCAGCCCGGCCAGTACGCCGAGCCCGCGCACGACGAAAGCCCGCCGACCCTGCTGTGCACCCGTGTTGCCTTTGGGATCCAACACCACTCTCCTCCCGCTTCCTTCGGCGCATCACGCCGGTTACCGGCATAAGTCCCCATCCGCTGCCGCGCGTAGTCCCCGAGCGACTCCCACAACTTGGCGGATCAAGGCGAGGCTGATGCCTCCCGGTCGGCGATCGCCTGCAGCGGCAGATGCTCGTGTGCGTATCAGGTGCGCCACTGGCGTATGGCCACGATGCCCGCCCTCCGGAGCGGCGTCGCAAGCGCCGGACGCCGTCACCTGAGGGGTGGCTACGCTGAACAGCGAGCCTCAACATCACTTCAAATGGGCTGCTGCTGTGCAGTCGCGCCTGGGATTGTGAAGCCGAACCTCAGATCCCACACTGATGTGAAGGGTCTCGTCGCTCGTGGCACAGGCCGTGCTCGCTCGCCTGCGGCTCTTCCGCTGTCTCAGACCTGTGGCACAGCCCGCCCGTCACACGAACGTGGCACTTCCTCGCGGTCTCAACCGACCGGCCGAGACGGCCCGGGGGCAACGGCGGCAGGCCGCCCCGATGGCTCGGCGTGCCAAGACTTGCAGGGCAGGCCCCAGGAGTCCGTGCACTCGCCCACGCGGGCCATAAACAGCTGGGCACCCCGCGGGCCGGAAAGCCGGAGGGCTGGAGCTGCTCCACGAAACCACCCGTCCTCTTGGGCCGTCTCCATTGGCCTGACTGGTTGTTCGCGCGCTGTGCGGCGCTTGTGGCGAAGGAGGCCGTGCTTCTGTGTTGGCACTGCGGGAGCACGATCCGGAACGTGTAGGGGACTACCGGCTGCTCGGTCGGCTTGGCGAGGGCGGGATGGGCGTGGTGTATCTCGCCCGTTCGTCGCGGGGCCGGATGGTGGCGGTGAAGTCGATTCGCGCCGAGCTGGCGGCGGTCGCTGACTTCCGGACTCGGTTTACCCACGAGATCACCGTGGCACAGCAGGTCGGCGGGGACTGGACGGCTGCCGTGTTGGACGCCGACCCGCATGCCGAGCGGCCCTGGGGCGCCACCGCCTACATCCCCGGGCCCACCCTCGCCGAGGTAGTCAACCAGCACGGTCCACTGCCGGAGAGGTCGGTGCGCGCTCTGGCCTCCGGACTGTGCGGGGCGCTCACCGACATTCACGCTGCCGGGCTTGTCCACCGTGATCTGAAACCGTCGAACATCATGATCACTATCGGCGGTCCGAAGGTGATCGACTTCGGCATCGTCCGCGCGCTGGACGACCCGACCCACGGCGGGCTGACCTCTACCGGGCTGATAGTGGGCACGCCCGGGTTCATGGCCCCCGAACAGATCCGCGGCGAGCGTCTCACCCAAGATGGTGACATCTTCTCACTGGGGGCGGTGCTTGCCTTTGCCGCCTGCGGACACATGGCCTTCGAGGCACCCGACGGTCAGGCGCGCGCAATCATGTACCGAGTGGTGAACGAGGAACCAGACCTCGCCGGCGTCCCCGAAACGCTCCTCCCTCTCGTCCAGGACTGTCTCGCCAAGGACCCGTCCGCCCGGCCGTCTCTCGACGCGCTCCGTACCCGGGAGGAGACGCAGTACTACTACCTCGGGCCATGGCTGCCGGCTGCCATCCTGGCGCGGCTGGGGCAGGACGCGGCACAACTACTCGAACCCGAAGATCCGCATACTCAAGTGACCCCCGATCCCGCCTCGGCCCCGACGCCCCTACCACCGCACGCCGCCGTGACCGAGCCGGCCCGACCCCTCACCGCACAGGTCACCGCCCCCAACGCGCCGGAGCACCCGGCCAGCCCCTCACAAAGAGACGGGAGGCGACGGCGCCGTAAGCCTGCTTGGCTGCTCGCCGGGGCGGCGATCGTGGCCGCCGGTGTGCTCTGGGGCATTGGCTATCTTTGGAGTACGACATGGTGATGGGGATGCAGGCAAGCGCTCAGATCAGTGTCCTTTGACAGCCAAGTTAGTCTGGTGCGATGCCCTGACCTGGGGCGACTAGGTTGGATGTCAAACGATCAGACCTGGTCTGCCGCCTCCGCG
>NZ_JBIWPP010000038.1:0-164 GCF_044768335.1 Streptomyces sp. NPDC101151
AAACGCTCGGCTGGGAAACCCCAGCCGAGCGCCTCGCTAAGCTCCTGGCCACAGCCAGTTGATCACTGTGTTGCAACGACCCCTGGAATTCGCCGTTCGGCCGGGGCCCCAGATCGCCCGCGACGCCGCCGGGCGGTCCACCGGTCTGCTGCTGGAGGACGCGG
>NZ_JBIWPP010000038.1:261-74787 GCF_044768335.1 Streptomyces sp. NPDC101151
CGGCCTGCGCACTCGTCGAGGCCGTCGCACCCGGCTCACCGAGGCCGAGGTGCGGGCCCGCAGCGCGGTGGTGCTGGCGGCCATGGCAGCGGCGGGCCTCACCGGCGGACACGCCATCGCCCGCGACGCCGCCGGGCGGCCCACCGGCCTGCTGCTGGAGGACGCGGCCTGCGCACTCGTCGAGGCCGTCGCACCCGGCTCACCGAGGCCGAGGTGCGGGCCCGCAGCGCGGTGGTGCTGGCGGCCATGGCAGCGGCGGACCTCACCGGCGGACACGCCATGGACACCAACGGTGCGAGCCTGTCCGTCCTCGCCGCGCCGGAGTCAGGGGACGCGCTGCCCCTGCGGCTGCGGGTCGCCCCCTGGTACCGGCCGGAGGCCGACGACGGAGCCGTCGTCGAGCTGGTCCGGCTGCAGGGCACCGGAGGTGCGCTCCGGCAGGTCGCCGGCGCGCAGCCGGTCATGGACGGCACCATCGACAACGGCACTGCCCGGCTCGAAGTCCCCGACTGTCACGGCGAGTCGGCCCACGCCTTCTGGCCGGGGCCGCAGCGCTGCACCGAGATGATCGCGGCCTTCCACCGGGCCGGCGTGCCCACCGCCACCCGCGCGATCGGCGACGCGGCGGTGCGGCATGTGCTCGACTCCTCGAGAAGGCCCGTGCGCAGAGCCCGGCCCCGGCACGGCACCGCATCGAGCACATCGAGACGGTGCCCGACGACACCGTACGGCGCTTCGCACGGCCGGGTGTCGCCGCGTCCCTGCAGCCCGCGCACTGCTGCGAGTTCACCCGGGCCGACCACACCGGCAACTGGCCGCGCGGTCGGGCGAGGCGTGCCGCGCGCGTTCCGCTGCAAGGACCTGTGGGCGGCCGGAGCGCGGGTCGTCCTCGGCTCCGACCGGCGGGCGCCCCGTGGGCACGCGATGGCCGCCCGCCCATCGCGCCGTACCCGCCGCTCCAGGTCAGTCATGGCCGGCGCCCGGCACCGCCGGCCCGCCGACCTGTCCCTGCCCCGCACGGGCCCGAACAGGCCCTCACCGCGCTGCAGGCGCTGCAGGGCAGGACCGTCAACACGGCCTGGGCCGCCGGGGAGGAGCACCTCGCGGCCCGGCTCGCCGTCTGCCCGCGCCGGCCCGACGGTCGTGGCCGAGAACCCGCTGGAGGTGCCCGACACCGAGCCGGCCCGGCTGCCGGTCGTGCTGACCGTGGTCGCGGGCCGGCCCACGTACCGGGCCCCCGGCCTGTGGCCGAAGCGCCGAGGGCCGCGGGGGGGGGGGGGGCGCCCCCCCGGGGGCCCCCCCCCCCCCCGCGGCCCTCGGGCGGGTCAGGCTCCCGGAGTGCCCGCCGCCGCTTGTCCGGACGGGACCGCCGCGGCCTGCGCGGCCACGACGTCCACGTCGCTCGCCCGGACGTAGGCGAGCCGGTGGCCGAGCTGGATCTCGTAGTACGCCTCCTGGCCCTTCACCACCGGGGACGGGCCGTCGGGGCCGGTCGCCTGCTCCAGGTAGGAACCGAGGACCCGGGACTGCGTCACATAGCGCTGGCCCGCGCGGAGCGTGTAGGGGAGCGGCGACTCGGGCAGCTCGTCCACCCCCTCCGGGTAGGCGTCCCCCTCCGGCAGGGCGCGGCCGAACACCTCGATCTCCTTGCGGCCCTCCTTCGGTGTCACCATCCGGCCGCGCGCACCGACGGCCGTCGGATGGGCCTGCGGGTTCTTGAACCAGGCCTTGTGGCCCTGGTACCAGATCGCCGTCCAGTCGCCACTGCGGTCGGCGACGGCGAACAACTGGCCCGCGGAGACGCGTGAACCGAGGTCGTTGACGTCCACCGTGGAGTCGTCGCCGTCGGGGCGCCGGCCGGGGTCCTGGATGAGCGGGGCGTCTTCGGCCGGGTCGGTGTACAGCCGGACGGCGCTGGAGCCGTGCGGCGCACACGGCACATCGCTCTTGGCGCAGCCCGTGAACAGCGGTGAGTGGCTGGTGTAGTCCGGCAGGATCATCACCATGTCGCTGTCCGGCCCGGCGGTCGCCTTCAGCGGCGCGCCGAGGAGGTCGAAGTAGTGCCGCCAGTCCCAGAAGGGACCGGGGTCGTCGTGCATGTCCGGGATGGAGTCCTTGGTCGGGGCCGGCACGTTGTCATGGCCGAAGATGTGCTGCCGGTCGAGCGGGACCCCGTACTTCTTCGCCAGGTACTTCACCAGGCGGGCGGAGGCCCGGTACATCGTCTCCGTGTACCAGGCGTCGGGCTGCCGCAGGAACCCCTCGTGCTCGATCCCGATCGAGCGGGCGTTCACGAACTGGCTGCCGGAGTGCCAGGCCGCGTCCTTGATCTTGATGTGCTGGGTGATGTGGCCGTCCCGGGAGCGGATGGAGTAGTGCCACGAGGCCTCCTCCGGATCCTGGATCGTCTTCAGCATCGACGCCAGCGGCGCCTCCGTGTCATGGATGACGATGTAGTCGATCCGCTGGTCCTTGGGCCGGTCGGCCAGATTGTGGTTGCCGTACTGGTCGTCGGCGATCTCGACGTACGGGGCGCTGAGCCAGGAGCAGGTCAACTCCGGTGGGCAGTCGACCTCTTTGGGCCGCGGCGCGCCCTCGGCGAGGGGGACGTGCGGGCGGACGCGGGGGCTGGCGGCGAGGGTGACGTGCTGGCCCGCGTCGGTGGTGCGGTGCGCGCCCCGGCGGATCACGTCGAAGACGTCGTTCGCAAAGGTCTCCGCCGAGGCGCGGTCACCGGCGCCCGGGAATCGCGTGACGGTCTCCCACCAGTCCGCCGGGTTGGGGCTGAGCGGTTTGCCGAGCTGTCGCTGGGTGGCCGCGAGGAGCGCCGCGCCGCCGCGCACGTTGGCGGCGTCGTCCGTCCGCAACTGATCGACCGGCAGGCCGAGCAGGCTCGCGGCCCGCTGCAGGTCCGCCGACTGCCCGGTGCTGCCGTCCGGGGAGTTCGCGTCGTGCCCGGCGGGTGTCCGGCCACTCGCCGGGCTCGGCGACTGCTGCGGCTGGGACGGGCGGCTGCCGTCCACCAGGTGCATCGGCCCGTAACCGCCGACGACGCTCGGGGCGCCCGGATGGGAGTCCCACCGCGACTGCAGGTAGGACACGCCCATCAGGAGGTTCCGGGGCACGTGGAACTCGTCGGCGGCGGTCGTGTAGTCGTCCTGCAGACGATGGTCGGTCGGCACGCCGACGTCGGAGCGGTCGATCAGTAACGGCACCAGAAGCGCCGCCGAAGCGGTCACACAGATGATCCGCCGGTGCCCGCGTACGGCACTGGAGACGCGGGGGGCGACGCGTTTTTTCATGGAGGTGCCTCCAACGAGGGTCAGCGTGGCCAGAACAAATGCGACCAGGGCACAGGGGGTTGCCCGTCAGGGCAGTGGGAGAGGTGCCCTTCGCATCACCCTTCGTACGTTTCCGTACCTCATGCGCCCCGTCGCGCCGAGTGTCACCGGCGTGGACCAGCCGTGGGCACAGGCCACCCGGTCGGCGGCACTCATCCCGATGCGGCGGGGGAGGGCTCAGTCCTCCACCGGGTCCACCTGCCAGTCGGGGTGCCCCGGCATGGCCGGGGTGTGCGCCCCGTACAGCCACGGGGTCAGGAAGGGAGCCAGGTCCTCGCCTGCGACGCGGGACGCCAGCGCGACGAAGTCCCGGGTGCCGGCGGTCCGGCCCCGGTACGTCGTCACCCAGGACCGCTCGATCCGGTCGAAGGTGTCCTCGCCCACCTTCTCCCGCAGTGCGTAGAGCACCAGCGCCGAGCCGTCGTAGCGCATCTGCCGGAACAGGGTCGGCTCGGTGGGTTCGGCCGGCGCGCCGTCGTCGTGGCGCCACTGGTCGTGCTGCTCGTACGCGGCCCGCATCATGCCTGCCATGTCGATGCCGCCGTGGGTGTCGGAGTAGAGCAGTTCGTAGAAGCGGGCGTGTCCCTCGCTCAGCCACAGGTCGGACCACCACCGGATCGCCACGCTGTCGCCCGTCCAGTGGTGGGTGAGTTCGTGTACGAGATTGCGCTCGGCGTCGACGCGGTCGCCGAGCAGGTCCGCGCTCGGCACGACGGACAGCGACTGCGTCTCCAGTGCCACCGGCAGATCGGTGTCCCCGACCAGCACGCCGTAGCGGCGGAAGGGATAGGGGCCGAGCCGCTGCTCCAGCCAGGCCAGGTGGTCGGGGGTGAGCGAGCGGTAGTCCTCGGTGCCGGTGACCAGGTCCTGGGCGACCACGTCCCGCACGGGAAGCCCGCGCGGACCCTCGCTGTCCACGAGGGAGAACTTCCCGATGGCCAGCTGGACCAGCTGGGCCGCGACCGGCTGCTCGGAGTCGTAGGTCCAGCGGATCCGCCCGTCGCGCCCGCGGACGCGCTCGACGAGCCGGCCGTTGGCCACCGCGGTCAGCCCCGGCGGGGTGGTGATACGGAAGGTGAACGGTGCCCGCACGCTCGGGTGGTCGTCGGCCGGGAAGACCATCCTGGCGCCGTTGGGCTGGAGGGACAGCAGGGTGCCGTCGGCCGTGGGCACCCAGCCGTAGTCCTGGATCGCGTCGGCGCGGTGCCGTCGCTGCGTCGGGTCGGCGGTGTAGGCGATCCGGACGGTGAACCTGCCTCCGCGGGCGATCGGCCTCGCCGGAGTGACGACGAGTTCGTCGCCGTCGCGCGCGGCCCTCGCCGGTGTGCCGTCGACGGTGACCGTGTGCAGCGAGTTGCCCGCGAAGTCGAGGTCGAAGCGGGACAGGGCCTGGGTGGCGGTGGCCTGGACGGTGGCGGCAGCGGGGAACGGCGTGCCGGGCGCGCGCCAGTCGAAGGCGAGGGTGTAACGGCGAACCGTGTAGCCGCCGTTGCCGTCGAGCGGTACGAGCGGGTCGCCGAGCCCCCGGGCGCCCGGGGAAGGGATGTCGGCGGGGGAGGCGCCGGGCGCGGGGTGCCTGGCACGGGCGGGTGCGCGGTGCTCCCCGGAAGGGAGGGCGAGGGTGAGGACGGTGGCACCCGCGACACCGATGGCAACGGTCAGGGCGAGGGTCGCGCGGCGGGTACGGACGCCGCGCCGGGTGAACGACGCCTTCACTGGACGGACCGGTGGGCAGGGAGAGTTGCACGGACCGGCCGACTGCCGGCAGTCGTGATGTCCATGGCCGCACTATGTCAGCGAGAGATCACTATTGAGAAATCTATCCCTATTGTGTTCTTTTTCTGTCCTTATGTGACGACCCTTCAGCAGGATGGAGGCTTCCAGGTGGCCGGTGGTTCGGCAGGCGCCTCATACTCCATAAGTGACCCATTGCTGAGCAAAGGGGCGAAACCACCTTTGCCGAAGGGAAGGTACGCACCATGACCGACGCCATCGAGCACAACGACCGACCGGCCGGCGCCACCGTGGAGGAGGCCGACCGGACCGCCTGGCAGCCCCCCGGGTACGCGATCGTCGACACCGCGCTCGAGGTCACCGCCTACTCCCTCACCGTCCGCTAGCCGCCGTCGTGCTGCTGCAGGTGCTCGGCACCGCGGCCGGCGGTGGCATTCCCCAGTGGAACTGTGCGTGCCCCGGCTGCTCGGGGGTGCGCGCCCGCTCGTGGCCGCGCCGCAGGCACGCCTCGCTGGCCGTGCGTACCGACGAGGGCCGCTGGTACGTCGTCAACGCCACCCCCGACATCGGCGATCAGATCGAGGCCCATCCGCACCTCCACCCCGGGCCCGGGCCCCGGCAGACGCCGATCGCAGGAGTGGTCCTCACCGACGCAGAACTCGACCACACCCTGGGCATCTGGCGGCTGCGGGAGGCGGACGGCCTGGAGATCCTCGCCACGGATCCGGTCCGCCAGGCACTCGACGACCGCCTGCGGCTGGGCGAGGTGCTCGCTCCCTACACCGACCTGACCTGGCGTGACCTCGGGTGCCGGGGCACGCAGCCGCTGCGCGGCGACGCGGCGGTTCCGTTCGGTACCGGCGTACGGATCAGCGCCGTGCCCGTTTCGGCCAAGCGCCCGCGCTACGCCGCCGACGCCCCCGGGCACGACGCCTGGGTCGTCGCGCTGCGCCTGTACGACCCGGCCACCGGCAGGTCCGCCCTGTACGCCCCCGCCGTCGCCGACTGGTCCGACGCGCTGCACCGGGCCGCCGCCGAGGCCGACTGCGTCATCGTCGACGGCACCTTCTGGGACGAGGAGGAGCCCTGCCGCACCGGCATCTCCGCCCGCACCGCCACGGGGATGGGCCACCTGCCCATCGACGGATCCGGCGGCACCGCCGACATCCTCGCCACGCTGTCCGCCCGCTGTCTCTATACACACCTCAACAACACGAATCCCCTCGTCGACCCCGCCGCGCCGCACCACAAGCGGCTCGCCCGGCTGGGCATCGAGGTGGCCGACGACGGAATGGTGATCGAGCTGTGACCACGACACTTGCCCCGCTGACGGAATCCTGGAGCCCCGCCGAGTTCGAGGCCCGCCTGCGCGCGGTGGGGCAGGCGAGCTACCACGACCGTCACCCCTTCAACGTCCGCATGCACGAAGGCGACCTCGGCCCGGACGAGGTGCGCTGCTGGATCACCAACCGCTTCCACTACCAGCGCCACATCCCCGTCAAGGACGCGCTGATCACCGCGAAGCTGGACTCCTCGCGGCTGCGGCGCATGTGGCTGCGGCGGATCGAGGACCACGACGGGCGCAGCGAAGGCGAAGGCGGCATCGAGCGCTGGCTGCGGCTCGGCGAGGCGGCCGGCCTGGACCGCCGGACCCTGCTGTCGGGCGAGGCGGTGCTGCCCGGTGTGCGGCTGGCGGTGGAGGGCTATGTCAACTTCTGCCGGCTGCGCTCGCCCCTGGAGGCCGTCGCCGCCTCGCTCACCGAGCTGACCGCTCCCGATCTGATGCGTCGGCGCATCGAGGCGTTCGAGCGCCACTATCCCTGGATCGAGGCGGACGGCCTCGGCTACTTCCGCACACGCGTCGACCAGGGCCGGCGCGACAGTGCGGAGGCGCTGGAGCTCGTCCTCCAGTGGGCCCGCACCCGCACGGACCAGGACAGGGCCGTGGGCGCGCTCTCCTTCAAGTGCGACGTGCTGTGGGCTCTGCTGGACGCCGTGCAGCACGCCGGGCGGCCCGAGCACGCCTGGCGGTCCGAGCACGCCTGGCGGTCCGAGCACGCCGGGCGGTCCGAGCACGCGACGCCGGACGGCCGGCGGGAGGGGATGTGATGCCGGACCCCGAGAACGAGTGGTGCCCCGCCCTGGCCCCCGCGCTGATGCTGCGGCACGACAGCGTGCGGGGCACCGACCTGCTCGTCCTGCCGGAACGCGTGGTCGTCCTGAAGGGACATGCCGGGGCGATCGTCGCCCTGTGCGACGGCACCCGTACCGTGCCCGGGATCGTCGGCGAGCTGACCGAGCGCTTCCCGGGCGCGCCGGTGGCCACCGCCGTCCCCTCCTTCCTCGACCGCCTGCGGCAGGAGGGCTGGCTCAAGTGACCGACCCCGTGAACCCCGCGTCCGTCGTGGACCCGGCACGCCCCTGGGCCCTGCTCGCCGAACTCACCCACGCCTGCCCGCTGCACTGCCCGTACTGCTCGAACCCGCTCGAACTGGCGCGGCGGGCAGGCGAACTGAGCACCGCTCAGTGGACGGACGTGCTGCGTCAGGCCGGTGAGCTGGGCGTCGTGCACACGCATCTGTCCGGCGGTGAGCCGCTGCTGCGCGACGACCTGGAGCTGATCGTCACCGCCGCCGAGTCCGCCGGGATCTACACCCAGCTGGTCACCAGCGGCACCGGCCTGGATGAAGCCCGGCTCGCCTCGCTCACCGCGGCCGGGCTGCGCAGCGTCCAGCTGTCCGTCCAGCACGCCGACCCGCGTGCCTCGGACCGGATCGCCGGGCGCCCGTCCTCCTTCGCCGCGAAGGAACGGGCCGCGGCCCTCGTCCGCCGGGCCGGGCTTCCGCTCGGCCTCAACGTCGTTCTGCACCGCGACAACCTCGACGCCGTCGACGCCCTCGTCGAGCTGGGCGTGGCCTGGGGCGTGGACCGCATCGAGCTGGCCAACACCCAGTTCTACGGCTGGGGCCTGCTCAACCGTGCCGCGCTGCTCCCCACACGCGACCAGCTGGCCCGCGCCCGGGCGGCCGTGGAAGGCTGGCGGGAGCGACTCGCCGGCCGGATCGACCTGGTCTGGGTCGTCCCCGACTACTTCGACGGCATCGCCAAGCCCTGCATGGGCGGTTGGGGAGCGGTCTCGCTCACCGTCGCGCCGGACGGAACCGTCCTGCCCTGCCCGGCCGCCGCCTCCCTTCCGGACCTCGGCCCGCCCAACGTGCGTGATCATTCGCTCGCCTGGATCTGGGAGAGTTCCCCGGCCTTCAACCGCTTCCGTGGCACCGACTGGATGACGGGCCCCTGCCGTGGCTGTCCCCGCCGGGAGGAGGACTTCGGCGGCTGTCGGTGCCAGGCGTTCGCGCTCACCGGCGACGCCGCCCGCACCGACCCGGCGTGCGCGCTGTCCCCGGACCACCACCTCGTCCGTGAGCCGGCCGACGGCGGCGGGCCCGAGGCGCCGTCGTACGTCTATCGCCGGCCCGGGGCGGTGCCACAGCCGGCGCCGGTCCCCACCCTCGCCACCGGCGGCCCGGACGGCAGCCGAATGCCCGGGTCCGCTTGACTTCGAGTGCACTCCAATTCGTAGCGTTTCGGACATGAGCACTGCACAGCACAAGATCGGCTCGGGTTTCGGCGCCCAGAGCACCGCCGACGACGTCCTGCGGGGCATCGACCTCACCGGCAGGCTCGCGATCGTCACCGGCGGCTACTCGGGGCTCGGCCTGGAGACCACCCGGGCGCTCACCAGGGCGGGCGCCCGGGTCGTCGTACCGGCACGCCGTCCGGCCACCGCGCGGGAGGCGCTGGCGGGCCTGGAAGGTGCCGAAGTGGACCAGCTCGACCTGGGCGACCTGGAGAGCGTACAGGCGTTCGCCGAGCGGTTCCTCGCCTCCGGCCGCCCCGTCGACCTCATGATCGACAACGCCGGGATCATGGCCTGCCCGGAGACCCGGGTCGGGCCCGGCTGGGAGGCGCAGTTCGCCACCAACCACCTCGGCCACTACGCCCTGGTCAACCGCCTGTGGCCGGCGATCCGGCCCGGCGGGGCCCGCGTGGTCTCCGTCTCCTCCCGCGGCCACCACTTCTCCGGCATCCGCTGGGACGACGTCCACTGGCAGCACGGCTACGACAAGTGGGAGGCCTACGGCCAGGCCAAGACCGCCAACGTCCTGTTCGCCGTCCACCTCGACAAGCTCGGCAGGGAGCACGGCGTGCGCGCCTTCTCGCTTCACCCGGGCGGCATCATCACCCCGCTCCAGCGGCATCTGCCCAAGGAGGAGATGGTGGAGCGCGGCTGGATCGACGAACAGGGCAACGCGCTCAACCCCGAGGGGTTCAAGACCCCGCAGCAGGGCGCGGCCACCCAGGTGTGGGCGGCGACCTCGCCCCAGCTGGACGGCATGGGCGGTGTCTACCTGGAGGACTGCGACATCGCCGAGCCGGCCCCCGCTGACGGCGAGCGCTTCGGCGTCAAGGCCTGGGCGACGGACCCCGAGCAGGCGGCCCGCCTGTGGGCGCTGTCGGCACAGCTGACGGGCGTCGACGCGTTCCGGGACTAGTGCCGCGGCAGGCAGCGTGCGCCCGTCGAGGAGGGGCGTCCGGTGCGTGCTCCGGGGGTCCCCCGGCCGGAGGCTGGTGGAGTGCCGGCCGGAAGCCGTCGTACGGGACGTACACGGGCTTTCGGCCGGTACGGCGAGTAGGGGTACGCCCTCCGGGGGAGCGTGCCGGGCGTCGCGACGGGGCGAACGTCGCCTGACGCGGCACCGAGTACCCGGGCAGCGCCGGGTCACCATGGGCTCCGCGCTGCGCCCCGACGGGAACGTCGCCTGTCGGGGCGCGGGCACCTCTCCGGCGCGGCTACGGCCTCGGCCGGCGGCTCTGCGCCTGGGGCGCGGACTTGCCTTCCTGGAGTTCGGGGCTGATCTGGTCGGCGTCGAGGATGTGATCGCCGTACAGATCCTGCAGCCAGTTGGTCTGGTAGATGGTGTCGAGGTAGCGCTCGCCGAGATCCGGCGCGATGGCCACCGCGGTGAGGCCGCGTCCGGCATGCCGGGCCAGCCAGTCGGTCGCCCCGCTGACCACCGTGCCGGTGGAGCCGCCGAACAGGAAGCCGCGTCTGGCCATGCGGTGGCAGGTACGGATGGTGTCCGCCTCCTCCACCCGGATCACCTCGTCCACGAAGGACTCGTCGAGCAGTGGGGGAACCATGCTCATGCCCAGGCCGGGGATCATCCGGCGGCCCGGCTTGCCGCCGAAGGCGACTGAGCCCACGCTGTCGATGGCGACGATCCGCACCGGCCGGTGCCACTGCCGGAAGTAGCGCGCGCAGCCCATCAGGGTCCCGGCGGTGCCCGTCCCGACGAACAGCACGTCCAGCCGCGGGAAGTGACTGGCGATCTCCGGCCCCGTCGTGCGGTAGTGCGCCCGCCAGTTGCCCGCGTTGGTGTACTGGCTGAGCCAGACGTACCGGTCGTCGGAGGCACACAGGGCGCGGACGTACTCGATCCGCATGCCCAGGAAGCCGCCGTTCGCGTCCAGATCGGCCACCACGTGCACCTGGCTGCCCAGTGCCTCCATCAGCAGTCTGGTCGACAGGTTGCAACGGGAGTCCGTCACACACAGAAACCGGTAGCCCTTGCTCGCGGCGATCATGCTGAGTGCCACGCCCAGGTTCCCGGAGGACGATTCGACGAGGATGGAATTCGGCGTCAGGACTCCGTCCCGCTCGGCCCTTTCCACCATCTCGTTGGCGGCTTTCAACTTGATGGAGCCGGCGAAGTTGAAGCCCTCGCACTTCAGGTAGAGCGGGCATCCGAAAATCGACTTGAGGTCGACGAAGAGGCTGCCTTCGTTGAACTCATGGGGAGCGGATACTACGGGCACGATGGGCCTCCTGGTGCCTGGCTGAGGACGACGGCCTCAGCCGTACCGGCGCAGGTCGTGGAAGAAGTCGTCGATGAGGCGGAGGTTGCCCGCCTCGGCTGCTTCGTCGTAGACGTACTTGCCGACGGCGAGGTCGAGGACGCCGAGTCCGAAGGGCGAGAAGATCACCGGGCGGTCGTGCGGCGGAGCGGCCCGTCCGAGCATCACGTCGTTGAGGGTGCCGTTCAGGAAGTCGCGGTCGCCGGTGCGCTGTTCGGCCAGATGGGGGGACGTGTCTGCCTTCAGGCAGTGCTCGACGTCGTCGACGAAGTTGGCCGAGGCCAGCAGGACTTCGGGCGCGAGGTCGCGCAGGGAGATGTGCAGGACCACGGGGTTGTGGGAGAACCAGCCCGGGTCGGTGACATGGGGTTCGCCGGCGATGGTGGCGAAGACCACGAGGTCGCTGGAGCGGATGAGGTCCTCGGCACTGTCGTGGACGGTGACTTCGGCGGTGGTGCCGGCCTCGCGCAGATAGCCGCAGAAGCCGCCGGTGCTGTCGGCGGACAGGTCGTGCACGCCGATCGTGTCGAACATCCAGTCGGTGCCGGCCAGGAAGGTGTGGATGTAGCGGGCGATCAGCCCCGTGCCGAAGAATCCGACCCGGGTGGGGCGGGGCCGGGTCCGGCTGAGCCAGTCGGCGGCCAGCGCGGCGGACGCCGCGGTTCTGGTGGCGCTGATGATGGAGCTCTCCAGGCAGGCGAACGGGTAGCCCGTGTCGTGGTCGTTGAGGATGAGGACTGCGGAGGCCCGGGGCAGCCCGGCCTTCACGTTGTCCGGGAAGCTGGAGATCCACTTGACGCCGTCCACATGGACCGACCCGCCGACGGAGGCCGGCAGGGCGATGATCCGCGCGGTCGGGCGGTCGGGGAAGCGCAGGAAATAGGACGGCGGATTGACCGAGTCCCCGGCGCCGTGCAACCGGTAGGTGGCCTCGACCAGCTCCACGATCTGCTTCTCGCGCCCGCTGAGCGCCTGCTGCACCTGCGTTCCGGTGATCACCGCGAACGGCGGTGCCGTAGCCGGGTGCGGCATGGCCGGCTGGGTGGCGGTGGACAACGGTTGGGTCATCGCTCGCTCGCTTCCGGGGTGGGGCAGCAGTCGGCCAGCCGGCGGGGCTCGGCCATGCCGACCAGCACCTGCCGCTCTCCGGTGAAGGGTTCTCTGCTGTGTGCGGTACGGATGTTGTCGACGAGCATCAGGTCACCGGCCTGCCAGGGCTCGCGCCGGGTGTGCTCCTCGTAGGTGGCGTTGAGCAGCTGGACGACGTCCTCGCCGATCGGGGTGCCGTCGCCGTAGCGGGTGTTGAACGGCAGGCCGTCCTCGCCGTAGACGTCCACCAGGTACTCGCGCACCTCCGGGGCGAGCGTCCACTCGTTGAGGAAGGCGATCTGGTTGAACCAGCAGCGCCTGTCCGTGAGCGGATGCCGCACGACGGCGCTGCGGCGCTGCTCGGTGTGCAGCGAGCCGTCGGGCTGCCAGGTGAAGTCGATGGCGTGGGCCCGGCAGTAGCGCTCGATCTCGGTGCGGTCGTCGGTGCCGAACGACTCCGTCAGGGAGGCCCCGATCTCGTCGTTGTAGCTGCGGGTCAGCAGCCAGCCCGCACGCTCGAACCGATCCGTCAGCGCGGTGGGCAGCGCCTGGAGGATCTGTTCCGCGTCGGCCACCGCCGTCGCCCCGCCCTCGCCCGGCGGGGTCGGACACGCGAACAGCATCAGACCGGGAACCTCCAGTGTGTAGCTCAGTTCGTGGTGCATGCACATCGGCTGGTTGGCCGGCCAGGCCGTGGAGGAGTACAGCCCCGGGCCGTACGTCTCACGCGGGGCGAAGGCCTCCCGCTCCGGCATGAGACCACCGGCGAGCCCCGCGAAGACGGCACCCACCTGGGACGTCTCCCGAAGCGCCAGGCCGCGGACGATCAGCGCCCCGTGCTCGGTGACCTGGGCACGCACCGACTCGCGGTACTGGGCCGCCCAACTCGACACGTCACCAGGGGACTCGACGTGCAGGATCGCCGGCCTGTCCGGTCGTAGGTCCACGTCGAGGGGTGCTGCCAGGGGTGAGGACGACATCTCGGTTTCCCTTCGGTTTCCCGTCCGGAGGCTCTGCGGCGCTCAGGAGGAGGCCAGTGGTGCCACGACACCCAGGACGGCCTGTGCTGCCTCGGCCGGGCGGATGCGCGGGAAGTAGTGGCCGCCGTCGGCCAGTTCGTGCAGCTCCACGTGCTCGGCCAGCAGCAGCCAGTCCCGGTGGCGGTGGGCGTGGCCGGCCGTGTGCGGATCGTCGGCGGCGACGACCACCGAGACCGGAACGGACAGCTTCGCGGCCGGCGGGGCTTCCAGTGCGGCGCAGAAGTACTGGTGCGCGCCGACGCAGTCGTGCCGGTAGGCGGCGCCGATGTGCTCGGCGTGCTGCGCGTTCAGTTCCGCGAGTCCGGTGTAGCCGCTGTCCGCGGTCAGCCGCGCGGCGATCTCGGCATTGCTCAGACCCGTCAGTTCGTCGATGGCGGTGCGCCGGTCGGCGGCGGTGCCGAGCAACTGCGCGCCGAGGAACACCCGTGTCACCTCCACACCGTGCTCCTGGAGCTTGCGGGCCGTCTCCAGCGCCGGCGCGGTGCCGGACGAGTGGCCCCAGAGCAGGACCCGGGTCAGGCCCCGCACGATGATCTCGGCGACCACCCGCTCCGCCACCTGCGTGATCGACGCGAACGGCTCAGGGTGGGCGGCCAGGTCGTGACCGGGCAGGTCGACCGCGAGGACCGTCATGCCATTGCCCGCCAACGCGCTTGCCATCGGCTGGTAGTTGACGGCGTTGCCGCCCGCGTAGGGGAAGCACACCAGTGCGCACTCCGTCGTACCTCCGGCATCCGTCAGCGGCTGCAGCAGCTCCGGGTGCCGCCGGGGCGCGCCGTCCAGAAGCGCGGCCAGATCGGCGAGCACCGGATGGCGGGTGATGTCCTTGAGGGACACCGCGCGGTCGAGCGCGATGGTGAGCCGGACCGCCGTCAGGGAGGTGCCCCCGGAGTCGAAGAAGTGGTCCCCTCGGCCTATCCGGTGCTCGGGGACGCCCAGCAGATCGGCCCAGACGGCCGCCAGCCTCCGCTCGGTCGGGGTGAGCGGCACACGGTCGTGCTCGCCGGTGTCACCGCCGTGCACGGACGTTTCCGCCCGTTCGGCCAGCGTGGTGAGAGCCTTCCGGTCGATCTTGCCGTTGGCGGTCAGCGGCAGGCCCTCCTGGCAGTGGAAGGCCGAAGGGACCATGTATCCGGGCAGTACGGCGCCCAGCGCGTCGCGCAGCATCTGCGTCTCCAGACGCCGGCCCGTGTAGAAGGCGATCAGGTGCTTGCTCTGTCCCGCCCGATCGGCGACGACCACCGCACCGTCCCGCACCCCGGCCACCCGCAGCAGGGCGTTCTCGATCTCACCGATCTCGATACGGAAGCCACGGATCTTGACCTGGCTGTCCCGGCGCCCGAGGAACTCCAGCTTGCCGCCGGGGTGCCAGCGCCCCCAGTCACCGCCGAGGTAGAGCCGCTCACCGGGCCGGTAAGGGTCTTTCCGGTACGCCTCACGGGTCCGCTCGGGATCGTTGACGTACCCCCGTCCCACGCAGACACCGGAGAACGCGATCAGCCCCGGGGCGCCCAGCGGCACCAGCGACAGCTCCTCGTCCACGACGTAGACGTGCACGTTGTTGACCGCACGCCCCAGCAGGACGCGCTCGGGCACGCCGTCCATGACCTCGTGGTTCGTGTCGTCCGACGTCTCGGTCAATCCATAGGCGTTGACCAGCCTGATCTCCGGCTGGATCGCGAACCAGCGCTGGACCAGCTCCCGTTTCAGCGCCTCACCGGTCACCGACACACACCGCAGGTCCGGCAGAGCGCGGGGGTGCCGCTCCAGATACGAGACCACGACCTCCAGATAGGAGGGCACGAGCTGCGCCACACCGGCCCGGCCGCGGACCAGGGTGTCGACGAACCGCTCCACATCCACGATCACGTCCTGCCCGACCACCAGCGTCCGCCCGCCCACCAGCAGCGGGGACAGCAGCTGCCACAGCGAGATGTCGAAGCACTGCGGGGCGGTCTGCGCCACCGCGCACCCCTCGCCGATCCCCAAGTCGTCGATCTTGGCGTAGAGATGGTTGAGCATGCCCGCCTGCTCGCACATCGCTCCCTTGGGCTCACCGGTGGAGCCGGACGTGAAGTAGATGTAGGCCAGCTGACCGGCGTCGACCCGCACCCCTGGATCGCCGTCGGCGTGCGGCTCCGCGTACGCCGCCTCGATCAGCAGCCTCTCGGTTCCCTGCACGCTGTCCAGCGCCGCGTCGAGGGTGTCGGTGCTGCCGGACTCGGTCAGGACCAGCCGGCACTGCGCCCGGGACAACGTTGCTGCGATGCGGCCGGCCGGGAAGTGCGGCTCGATCGGCAGATATGCGCCGCCCGCCTTGAACACCGCCAACGTCGCGGCCAGCCAGTCGAGATTGCGTTCGGTGACCACGGCGACCACGTCCTCGCGGCCCAGTCCCCGGGCGAGCAGTGCCCGCGCCAGTCGGTTCGCGCGCGCGTTCAGCTCCCCGTACGTCCACTCCCGCTCGCCGTGCACGGCCGCCACCGCGTCCGGGTGCGCCCGTACCCGCTGCTCGAACAGCTCGTGCGGCCGCGCGTCCGGCAGCGGCCTGCGGGGCCCGGCCAGCCCTTCCAGCTGCTCGCGCACCTCGTCGTCCGACAGCAGACTCTGCCGCGTGTGCTCGGCGTCCGGGTCGGCCGTCATCAGCCGAAGTGCCGTCAGATGGTAGCCGCCGATCCGGGCCGCACCCGCGGCATCCAGCACGTCCGTGCGGTACCGCAGCCTCAGCCTGAGCCGTCCGTCCCGGTCCGACCAACGCACCTGCAGTACGCCGTCGTCGACTCGGGTGTTCTCGGCCCCCCTGGGACCGAACACGACCTCGTACGACGGCTCTGCCTGCCCCAACTCCCGGCGCAGCTCGTCCACCGGGAACTCCCGGTGCGCCAGCACCTCCGCCTCGGCGCGCCGAGCGCTCGACACCAGGGCACGCCAGGACGCCGCGGGAACCGTCAGACGGCACGGCAGCGGCTCGCCCCGCACTCCGGCGGCGTAACCCGTCACCACGTCCCGCTCACCGGACAGCGCGGCCAGCACCTTGGCGTGCGCGGCCAGCAGCAGTGCGCTGACCGGTACTCCCCACTGCCGCACCAGCTCGCGCGCCGTGTCCGCCACGTCGTCCGGCACAGCCGCCTCGTGCTCGGCCGTCCCCGGAACCGGCTCCTGCACCCACCGCGGCACCGCGGTGCTCCCACCGGCGCCCAGGACACGGCTCCAGAACTCCCGGTCCGCTTCCCCATGCGTTCCCATCGAATGGCCTTCCTCAACTCGTGGTCGCCGCAGTGGCGTTGGCCGAAGACGGTGATGCCGCCCGGCCGCTGCCGCAGGGCTGGTCGGCGGCATCCGGCATGTCCACGGCAGGGTTACCGCCCCACCGGGCGTACGAGGGGACTTCCTCGCCCTTCATGAGGAAGGAATCGGGCGCGAGCACCGCGCCCTCGCTCATCGTCACGCCGTAGTGGACATGCGCGGCGACGCCCAGCGTGCAGCCGGTACCGAGCGAGGTGCCGTCGGATTTGAAGGTGCCGTCCTCCTGGGAGTGGCACTGGATCTTGCTCCCGGAGTTGAGGGTGCAGTCGTCGCCGATGGTGGTGAGCGTTCGCTCGGTCAGGTAGCAGCCGTCGTCGAAGACCCTGCGGCCGATACGCACGCCCAGCAGCCGCCAGACCAGGGCCTTGAAGGGCGTTCCGTTGAACACGTTCAGGTAGTGGTCGGGCACCTTCCACAGGCGCTCGTGCCACCAGAAGTAGGGGTCGTAGATGGAGCACAACCGTGGCCGCAGGTGGCGGAAGCGCGCGATGCAGCGCTCCACCAGGACGAAGTAGACGGTGGAGAAGGTGAGCGTGATGGCCAGGTATCCGCCGATCACCACATGACCGAGCACTCCGTACAGGTCGACGGTCGCGAGCCCGAACAGCGTGAGCGCAAAGGTGTGCAGCCACCGTACGAGCAGCATGACCGTCATCGAGCGCAGGTTGTAGCGGTTCTTGGCGGCGAGACTGCCGCGCAGCGCGTCTCCGGTCCTCAGGTCGTCGAACCGTGAGTCGCGCTCCACCGACCGGGGTATCTCGAAGCACGGCGAACCGAGGAGCCCCACCCCTTCACGGACCTCGCCGTCCAGGGGAACCATCACCTTCGTGGCGAGCAGGCAGTTGTCGCCCGTTCTGCCGCCCGCGGGATAGGCGATGTTGTTCCCGAGGAAGTTGTGCGGTCCGATCGAGGCCCGGGAGACGCGGAAGGACGTGCTGGAGTAGTCCGCGTTGAGGATGGAGAGACCGTCGGCCACCATCGTCCCGCTCCCGACGGACACCAGAAGGGGCGTCTCGTGCTGCACTTCGGTACCGAAGTTCGACCCGGTCTGCTCGACCCGAGACAGGTCGTATCCGATCCCGCGGAGGTAGTGCACGATGTACGAGCTGTCACCGAAGAGCCAGGTGAAGAACTTGATGTTCGTCATGCGAGCCGTCGCCTGGTGCACCACGTACTGGAATCCGTAGAGCGGATACACCTGGTCGGGCTTGACGACCCGGCTCAGCAGCCGTGGAACGGTGCACAGAACGGCGAGTCCCACGACGACGAATCCGAGGAACAGTACGAGGGAGAGGACCAGCGCGTCGGAGAACAGCTCCGGCCGCGTCAGCGCGGCCGTCTTCGGGTCGAGTCGCTTGCCGATCGCCGGTACCGCGATGAACAGCATGTACACCCCGCCGACCGCCAGCGGTATGTACAGGAAGAACAGCTGGAACAACGTGGCGAGGCCGAACCAGGCCCGGCGCACCGTGCCGCACGCGGCCGGTTCGATGCGCACATAGTCGATCTCCGTGGGCAGCGCCGGGGACCCGTGCCAGTGCTCACCGTCCGGGACCGTCTGGCCGCGGTGCAGGGCGGACGCGTGGCCGAGCTGTGCGCCCTCGCCCATTGCGGTGTCGATGTCCAGGACGGTTTTCTCGCCTATGTACACCTCGCGGCCGAGAGTGATCCGGCCGGTCTGGATACGCCCCGCGTGTGCCCGGTAGCAGAGGAAGAACGAGTCCTTGCGGATCACGGTGTCCGCGCCGATCGTCAGCAGGTCGGTGCACACCGGGACCGAGCGGGACAGGATGGTGACTCCCTTGCCGATCCGCGCGCCGAGCGCCCGGAGATACAGCACGTACACGGGATTTCCGGCGAAAAGGATCATCGGGTTCGCATGGAGCAGCACCTTGACGAGCCAGAAGCGCAGATAGGTCAGGCCCCAGACGGGAAACTCGCTCGCTTTCCAGCGGCCGATGAGCAGCCATTTGGCGATGACCGGGAAAACGCACAGAGCGATGAACCCGATACCGCCGAACAGGAGCGACCGCAGGTAGATGCCGGTCAGACCGGAACTGGAGGCGACCCACTCATAGCCGGCGGCGGTGACGTATCCGGCGACCCCGGAGTATCCCAGGAAGAACAGCAACTGGAATGTTCCGCAGAGAGTGTGGTTCAGCCTGCTCGCTCGCGTCACCGGAGCCGGCGGGATCGTCCGTGCCGGCGGCGACGTGTCCTTCGCCGGATCGACGGGATCCGGGGCGGCGTTCGCGAGAGCCGCCGCAAGACTCTGGATCGTGGGGTGCCGGTATATGTCCTTCATGGACGGCGACGGCAGATCCGCACGCTTTCTGACCCGCGCGCAGAACTGTGCCATGACCAGTGAGTTGGCGCCGAGGTCGGTGAAGAAGTGGCTGTCCACCGGCACGCGCTCGGCGCATACGACATCAGCCAGTGCATCCGCGAATTTCACCTCGATGTCGGTCCTCGACGGGCCGATGCTGCTCCGCCCCGGGACGGTGCTTTCGCCCGACCCGGATATATGGACCTCGGAGGACTGCTCCACCATTCGATCTCCTGGAGGACGACTCTTGCCTGATCACGAACCGCCACGTTCAGTTTCGGACGGCCATCGATTCGTTGCCACTTCGGCTCGACCGCTGTGTGGGCGAGGAATGCTCGACGGGCCCGAGTTCCTGGGCTCCCGGCGAGACCGGGGCGCTTTATGGATCACCCGAATGGCGGCCTCTCCGCATCGTCGCCCGGGCATCGCGGACACCGATTTCCGCCGCACTCACGGAGAGTGACCAGGAATGCCGATGTGTGGGGCAAACCAGGTGACCGGACCGGTCAGGATCCGAGAAGCTCAGGTCACCGAGCCGTGGCTAGCGTGACCGTGACGGCCGGGCCCGCCGAGGCAGAACCGGACGTTACGCTCGAGGCCGGTCCGACCGAGCCAGGCGACACCACGGAGACCGCCAGGGTCTTCCTGTCCTGGAGATGGAGTGATGATGAGCATGGTCAAGAGGACGGATGCGCTGTCGCCTGCGCCGCATGCCGCTGACAGTCATGATCTGATCCGTGTGCACGGCGCACGTGAGAACAACCTCAAAGACGTGAGTATCGAGATTCCGAAGCGTCGGTTGACGGTGTTCACGGGGGTGTCGGGCTCGGGGAAGAGTTCCTTGGTGTTCGACACGATCGCGGCGGAGTCGCGGCGGTTGATCAACGAGACGTACAGCGCGTTCGTGCAGGGGTTCATGCCGTCGCTGGCGCGGCCCGAGGTGGATGTGCTGGACGGGCTGACGACCGCGATCACGGTGGATCAGCAGCGGATGGGCAGTGATCCGCGTTCCACGGTGGGGACGGCGACGGATGCGCACGCGATGCTGCGGATCCTGTTCAGCCGCTTCGGGCAGCCGCACATCGGCTCGCCGCAGGCGTTCTCCTTCAACGTGGCCTCGATGAGCGGGGCGGGCGCGGTCAGTGTGGAGCGCGCCGGGCGGACGGTGAAGGAGAGCCGTACCTTCAGCGTGCTGGGAGGTATGTGTCCGCGCTGCGAGGGCCGGGGCACGATCTCGGATGTCGATCTCTCCCAGGTGTACGACGCGTCGAAGTCGCTCGCGGAGGGCGCGATCACCGTGCCCGGCTACAAGGGGGGCGGCTGGAACTCCCGGCTCTACAGCGAGTCGGGTTTCTACCCCGCGGACAAGCCGATCGTGAAGTTCACGAAGAAGGAGCTGCACGACTTTCTGTACCGCGAGCCGACCCGCATGAAGATCGCGGGGATCAATATGACCTACGAGGGGCTGATCCCGCGGATCCAGAAGTCGATGCTGTCCAAGGACCGCGAGTCGATGCAGCCGCACATCCGGGAGTTCGTGGACCGGGCGGTGACGTTCGCCGTCTGTCCCGAGTGCGGGGGCAGCCGGCTGGGGGAGGCTGCCCGGTCGTCGAAGATCAGGGGCATCAGCATTGCGGATGCGTGCGCGATGCAGATCAGTGATCTGGCCGACTGGGTCCGTGACCTCGACGAGCCGTCGGTGGCACCGCTGCTGGCCACGCTGCAGCACACCCTCGATTCGTTCGTGGAGATCGGGCTGGGCTATCTGTCGCTGGAGCGGCCCTCGGGCACCCTGTCGGGGGGTGAGGCGCAGCGGGTGAAGATGATCCGTCACCTCGGCTCTTCCCTCACCGACGTCACCTATGTGTTCGACGAGCCGACGACCGGTCTGCATCCGCATGACATTCAGCGGATGAACGCCCTGCTGCTGCGGTTGCGGGACAAGGGCAACACGGTCCTGGTGGTGGAGCACAAGCCGGAGGTGATCGCGATCGCCGACCATGTCGTGGACCTCGGTCCCGGGGCGGGCACGGCGGGCGGTTCGGTGTGTTTCGAGGGCAGCGTCGAGGGGCTGCGGGGATCGGACACCGTGACCGGCCGCCACTTCGACGACCGGGCCGTGGTCAAGGAGACGGTGCGCAAGGCCACCGGCACGCTCGCGGTCCGGGGGGCGCGGACGCACAACCTGCAGGGCGTGGACGTCGACATCCCGCTGGGGGTGTTGTGCGTGGTGACCGGGGTGGCGGGGTCGGGCAAGAGCTCGCTCATCCATGGTTCGATCCCGGCCGGGGAGGGTGTCGTCTCGGTGGATCAGGCACCGATCCGTGGCTCTCGGCGCAGCAACCCGGCGACGTACACGGGTCTGCTGGATCCGATCCGGAAGGCGTTCGCGCAGGCCAACGGGGTCAAGCCGGCGTTGTTCAGCGCCAACTCCGAGGGCGCGTGCCCGGGCTGCAACGGGGCCGGGGTCATCTACACCGACCTGGCGGTGATGGCCGGTGTCGCCACCCCGTGCGAGGAGTGCGAGGGCAAGCGGTTCCAGGCGGCGGTGCTGGAGTACCGGTTCGGTGGCCGGGACATCAGCGAGGTCCTGGCGATGCCGGTGGCCGAGGCTGAGGAGTTCTTCGCCACCGGTGAGGCCCGCACTCCGGCCGCGCACAGGATTCTCAAGAACATGGCCGATGTCGGGCTGGGGTATCTCACCCTGGGGCAGCCGCTGACCACGTTGTCCGGGGGCGAGCGGCAGCGGCTGAAGCTGGCCACGCACATGGCGGACAAGGGCGGTGTCTACGTTCTGGACGAGCCGACCACCGGTCTGCATCTCGCCGATGTCGAGCAGCTCCTGGCCCTGCTGGACCGGCTGGTCGACTCCGGCAAGTCCGTCATCGTCATCGAGCACCACCAGGCGGTCATGGCCCACGCCGACTGGATCATCGATCTCGGACCCGGCGCCGGCCACGACGGCGGCCGCATCGTCTTCGAAGGCACCCCCGCCGACCTCGTCAGCACCCCGACCACCCTCACCGGCGAGCACCTCGCCACCTACATCAACCCCTGACCGAGGGGGGACACCGGCGACGACGCCTGCGCGGGCGCCTGATCCCTGACCGGGTCAGACGCCCTCGTCCCCCGGGAGTGCCCCGGCCAGGCCGGCGGTGAGCGTGGTGCCGTCGGCAGGGTCGATCAGGATGAAGGAGCCGGTGCGCCGGGAGTCGGCGTAGGCGTCCATCGGGAGCGGTTCGACCGTGTGCAGGACGACCTGGCCGATGTCGTTCGCGGCCAGCCGGCCGGGGGACGGCTGGTGGGAGAGATCGTCCAGGGCGAGCCGTGCGGGGATGTCCCTGACGATCGCCTTGACCGTGCGGGTGGCGTGCTTGAGCAGCACCCGGGCGCCCGGCGTGAGCGGGGCGTCGGCGAGGTGGCAGGCCGTGGCGCGGATGTCCTTGGTGACCGGGGGCGGGGCGGCGGCCGGGGCGATCAGGTCGCCGCGGCCGACGTCGATGTCGTCGGCCAGCCGGAGCGTCACCGACTGCGGCGCCCAGGCGGCGTCCACGGGCGTGCCCAGCAGGTCGATCCCGGCTATCTCCGTCGTACGGCCGGAGGGGAACACCGTGATCTGCTGGCCGATGTGGAACAGCCCGGAGGCTATCTTGCCCGCGTAGCCCCGGTGGCCCGGGAGTTCCCTGGTCTGCGGGCGGATCACGTGCTGGACCGGGAACCGGGCGACCCTGCCGCGCGGGTCGTGGTCGATCGCGACCGTCTCCAGGTGTTCGAGCAGGGTGGGGCCGCCGTACCAGTCCATGTGCGGCGAGGGGCCGACGACATTGTCGCCGGCGAGCGCCGAGATCGGGATCGGGGTGACGGTACGCAGGCCGAGCCGGTCCGCGTACGTCGCGAAGTCGTCGGCGATACGGGCGAAGACGGCCTCGTCGTGCCCGGTCAGGTCCATCTTGTTCACCGCCATGACCACATGGGGGACGCGCAGGAGCGCGGTGATGGCGGCGTGCCGGCGGGTCTGCTCCACCACACCCTTGCGGGCGTCGACGAGAATCACCATCAGTTCGGCGGTGGAGGCGCCGGTCACCATGTTGCGGGTGTACTGCACATGGCCCGGGGTGTCGGCCAGGATGAAGCGGCGGCGCGCCGTGGCGAAGTAGCGGTACGCGACGTCGATCGTGATGCCCTGCTCGCGCTCCGCCCGCAGGCCGTCGGTGAGCAGGGCCAGGTCGGGAGCGGAGCCGGTCCTGGACACCTCTTCCAGCTGGTCGGCGAGGACCGACTTCGAGTCGTACAGCAGCCGCCCCACCAGCGTCGACTTCCCGTCGTCCACGCTGCCCGCCGTGGCGAGGCGCAGGAGCGTCGTATCCCTTGTCACAGGCGTCATGCTCAGAAGTACCCTTCGCGCTTGCGGTCTTCCATCGCCGCCTCGGAGAGTCTGTCGTCGGCGCGGGTGGCACCCCGCTCGGAGAGCCGTGAGGCGGCGATCTCGGTGATGATCTCCGCGACCGAACCGGCGGCGGACTCCACCGCACCGGTGCAGGACATGTCGCCGACGGTGCGGTACCGGACGGTGCGCCGCTCGACCGGTTCGTCATCGCGCGAACCGCCCCAGGCGCCCGGCGCCAGCCACATGCCGTCCCGGCGGAACACCTCGCGCTCGTGGGCGTAGTAGATCTCCGGGAGCTCGATCTGTTCCCGGGCGATGTACTGCCAGATGTCCAGCTCGGTGAAGTTCGAGAGCGGGAAGACGCGCACGTGTTCGCCGGGGGAGTGCCGGCCGTTGTACAGGTTCCACAGTTCGGGGCGCTGGCGGCGCGGGTCCCACCCGCCGAAGTCGTCACGCAGCGAGAACACGCGCTCCTTCGCCCGGGCCTTCTCCTCGTCCCGCCGCCCGCCGCCGAAGACGGCGTCGAAGCGGTGCGTGGCTATGGCGTGCAGCAGCGGCACCGTCTGCAGCGGGTTGCGGGTGCCGTCCGGGCGTTCGCGCAGCTCGCCCGAGTCGATGAACTCCTGCACCGACGACACGTGCAGCTGCAGCCCGTGCTGCTTGACCACCCGGTCCCGGTAGGCGAGCACCTCGGGGAAGTTGTGTCCGGTGTCGACGTGCAGGAGGGCGAAGTGCAGGGGCGCGGGGGCGAAGGCCTTCAGCGCCAGGTGCAGCATCACCGCGGAGTCCTTGCCGCCCGAGAAGAGGATCACCGGTCGCTCGAACTCGCCCGCCACCTCTCGGACGATGTGGACCGCCTCGGACTCCAGCACGTCCAGATGCGGCAGGATGTACGAGCTCACACCAGCCCCCGCTCCACCAGCCGCAGGTACAGCTCCGCTGCGGTGTCCCCCACGGACGGCTCGGTGCCGACCCGGAAGTCGGGGCTGACCGGCGGCTCGTACGGATCGTCCACACCGGTCAGCCCGGACATCCTGCCGGCGGCCTGCTTCGCGTACAGCCCCTTCACGTCGCGTGTGGAGCACACCTCGAGCGGCGTCGCCACGTGCACCTCGGCATACGGCGTGCCCGCGGCCTCATGGCGTCTGCGCACCGCCTCGCGGCTGTCCGCGTATGGGGCGATGACCGGCACGAGCACCGTCACTCCGTGGGCGGCCAGCCGCTCGGCGACGTATCCGATGCGGCTCACGTTGGTCTCCCGGTCCTCGCGGGAGAAGCCGAGGTCGGCGGTGAGGTACGCGCGCATCTCGTCACCGTCGAGCACCTCGGCGCGATGGCCGGCGCCGGAGAGGAGCCTCGCGAGGGCGGCGGCGAGGGTGGACTTGCCGGCGCTGGGCAGGCCGGTGAGCCAGATCGTGGCGCCGGGGGCCTGTTCGCGGGTGTGCCCGGACGGGACGGCCGGGCTGTTCATTACGGGCACTGTGGCTCCTAGGTCGATTCCACACCCGGCCGCCGGTACGGCAGGGGCTGGTCCAAAGGGAGCGGACGGCGCGTCAGGTGGTGGCGAACCCGGCCAGGACCCGGCCGAGAATGTCCGTGTTCACCCGGTGCCATGAACCGGGCAGCTCCATACCCCAGCCGTTGGGCAGCGCGGTCGCCGTCGCCCGCGCCGCATCGCGCATCCAGTCGCTGGTGCTGTCACTGTGGACGACCAGCGTCGGCGTCCGGTACCCGGCCAGCCGCTCGACCGGGACGTTGAAGTCGCCGCAGATGGTCGTGTCGTAAGGGAGGGTGTGGGCGTTCGCCTCGTTCGTCGCCCACAGCGGGGCCCGCCGCCAGTCGGCGATCACCTCGGGAGTGAGACCCACCAGCTTGTCGAGGAAGTATTCCGCGGCCTCGCCGCGCCTGTCGTCCGCCAGCAGGGCCCGGAGATTCTCCATGAAGTCCTCCGGGGGCTTCGGATACCCCTCGACCCGGAAGTACGGCTCATGCAGCGCCAGCTTGGTGATCGGGGCGCCCGCCATGGCCGCTTCGAGCGCCAGGTTCGCACCGGTGGACCCGGCGAACACCACCACCTGGCCGCCGGCCGCCTCGATCACCGCCTCGAGGTCCTCGATCTCCCGCTCGACGGCGTAGGCGGGTGAGTCACCGCTCTCCCCTCGCCCCCGGCGGTCGTAGACATAGGTGGTGCAGTGCGGCGTCAGCTCCGGAACGAGCTGATCGAAGATCGTGTGGTCGCGGAATCCGCCGTTGAGAAGCACGATCGGCGGTCCCTCGCCCGCCTTCTCATAAGCGATCGTCGTGCCGTCCCGCGAAACGACCTTGCGCATCACGCTCTCCTCATGCTGAAGGGATGAGTATTCGCGTCGCCAATTTCCAGCACACCGGTTGACGGGCGGTCGAGAATCGGTGGAACCCGTGACGTTCCTCGGCCGAGGCCGGCTGCTGACGCTGTTCGGGAAGAGGCGGCGGTGTGGTTAAGTGGTTCGATCGGGCGGGGCGTCCGGGGACCTGGACAACACCCGCTGGTACGGCGTGGCCCGTGGAAAAGCCCGCCTGAAATTACGCCGGGTCGGGCGAAGTTCGGACGAAGCGCAGACGGTGCGCAGCCCAGACGATGCGGAGCGGTAATTCAGCCGCCCCACAGGCATGCCCAGTGGGACAAATTCCGCTCACACACGAGGAGAACGGGGGAGACGGCATGAACCAGATTCCCAGGCCGCTGAGCATCGAGCTGCTCGGCCCACTTTCCCTGCGCCTCGACCAGACGCCGGTCAGGACCAGCGCGCCCAAACAACGTCAGGTCCTGGCGCTGCTCGCTCTCAACGCGGGCCGGGTCGTCACGGTGCCGACGCTCATCGAGGAACTGTGGAGAAACAGCCCACCGCGCAGTTATGCCACGACTTTGCAGACCTATGTCTTCCAGCTGCGCAACGCACTGGCCGCCGCCGACGCCGGAAACCCGGGCGCACGGCGGATACTCAGCACCCGCGGCACCGGCTACCTGCTGGAGAGGGACGCGTGCCAGACGGACGTCGAGGTGTTCGACCGTCGTGTGCGTGCCGGATACGCGGCCGCCGAGGCGGCCGACCACCGCCTCACCTCGGAGGAACTCGGCCGCGCACTGCAGCTCTGGCGCGGCTCGGCGCTGGAGGACATCCGGGTGGGGCGTGTGCTCGAAATCGAGGCGACGTCCCTGGAGGAAAGCCGGCTCAGGGCCCTGGAGCGGCGTATAGAGGCCGATCTGGCCCTGGGGCGGCACGCCGATCTGCTGGGCGAACTGACCTTCGTGGCGGCCAAGCACCCGATGAACGAGAACCTCTGCGCACTCCTGATGACCGCCCTGTCCCGTGCGGGGCACGCCGGACGCTCGCTGCAGGCGTTCCACCGGCTCCGGTCCGTGCTGGACGCGGAGTTGGGCATCGAGCCCAGCGCGCCCCTGCAGCGACTGGCGGCGGCCGTCCAGTCGGGAGATCTCGCGACGGTACCGGGCCGTCGTGCGGCGAGCTGACCGGAATCCGGTCCGAGGGGCCGTCACCGAGCTTCGAGGCCAGCGCTGCTCAAGTCGAGCGCGACTGCCACAGGCCACCCTGAAGGCTTGGACGGGAGGCAGTGAGGTGCATATGGACAATCCAGTCGAAAGGGCGATCGAGTGCATCTGGGAGCGCTACAGCGAGCCGCTGTCTCTCACGGAGATCGCGGACAGTGCTCTGCTCAGCCGCTTCTATTTCGCTCGTCTGTTCAAGGACACGACCGGAGTCACGCCCGGCCGGTTCCTTGCCGCGATCCGCATTCACGAGGCCAAGCGTCTGCTGCTGAGCACCTCGATGAGCATCGCCGACATTTCGTCAGCGGTCGGGTACAACAGCCTGGGCTCGTTCACCAACTATTTCACGTCCAGCGTCGGGGTCTCGCCCGGCCGGTTCCGTCGGCTGTCGCAGTCCGGGGGATTCGATCTGCCCAGCCCGCAGCCGAATCCGCGCACCGGTTTCGGTGTGGTCGCGGGGACGATCAGCCTGCCGGAAGGCCACGGGAACGGACGGGTGTTCGTGGGTGCCTTCGCGACTCCCATCGTCCAGTACCCGCCGTCCGCCGCTGTCATGGTGCACGTGCCCAGCGGCCGTCCGTCCTGCTACCAACTGCCCGACGTCCCCGAAGGCATCTGGTTCGTGCGCGCGGTGGGGGTGGCCGACGGTGTCGGGCCCGATCCGTGGGCCCACCGGAGCTCGCTCGTGGGCGGACGCGACGCGGTGCGGGTGGCCGCGGACAGCGTCACAAGTGCCGCGCTCCGCCTGCGTGGTGGCCGTTCGGCCGACCCGCCGGTCCTGCTCGCGTTGCCCGATCTCGAACCCTCGCCGGCCCTAGCGACGGTCTCCGGTTGTCCCGCCACCGCTCCGCGCCCGGAGCCGGCCGGACCGCACCGGGCGGACGGCTACCGCGAGCTGGAGCCTTCGGTGCCGGGGCGGCCTTCGTCGTGAGCGTCCCGTTCGAGTGACGCACTCGCCCAGTTGAACCCGGCCGGGCCGGATGTGGCGCTGCTCTGCCCGGCGCAGGGCGCTGCCCTGCCCGATCCCACCCGGCCTGCTGCACCCAGTACGTCGAGTGAAGACCCGAAAGGCCGGTCGCCGCAGAACAGGCCCCGGTTCGTTGACCCTGTCGTCTCACGGGAAGCATCCGAATCGCCATGAAAATTCTCTTCACCGTCGGCGGCAGCCAGGCGACCGTCTTCGGCGTCGCGCCGCTCGCAACGGCCGCACGGAACGCGGGACACGAGATCCTCCTGGCCGCCGACGAGCCGCTGATGGAGGCCGCGGAGGCCATCGGGCTTCCCGCGGTCTCCATCACGCCCGAGCGGATGCGGCACGGCCAGGACTCCGTGACCGCCTCCGGCCGGCTGGACGCGCTGCTGAACCTGGCGGAGGACTGGCCGCCCGATCTGGTCATCGGTGCCCTGTCCCATGTTCCGAGGCTGCTCGCCGCCCACCGCGAGATACCGTATGTGCGCCAGGTCTGGTACATCGACCCGATGGGGCACAGGGACCGGAGGGCCGTGGAGGAACTCCGGCCCGAGCTGAAGCGCCTGCGGCTGGCGGAGCTGCCGGATCCCGCCCTGTTCATCGATGTCTGCCCGCCGTCCCTGCGGCCGCCGCTCGCTCCCGACGCGCAGCCGATGCGCTGGATCCCGCGGAACCGGCAACGCCGCCTGGAACCCTGGATGTACACCCGCCCCGAGGGGCGCCACCGCGTACTGATCACCTCGGGAACCCGCTCGCTCATGCTCGACACCGCCGGCAGCTCCCTGCGGAATCTGGTGGACCGGCTGACCGGGGAGGGAGCCGAGGTGCTGATCGCGGCGCCCGAGGAGGCCGCCGAGAAGTTCGGTGCGGAGCTGGGCGATGTCCGCATCGGCTGGATCCCGCTGGACGTGGTCGCCCCCACCTGTGATCTGGCGGTGCATCACGGCGGCGCGACCACCGCCACGACCCTCACCCACGCCGGGGTGCCGCAGCTGATCACCCCCGACAACGGCTACGGAAAGGCCGTTGCGCAGGCTCTGTCCGGCTTCGGTGCGGCCCTGATGGTGACGCCGCAGCAACTGGGGCCCGGCCAGGACCCGGACGAGGCGGTCGCGGCCGGCTGCCGGGAGGTCCTCTCCACCCCTCGGTACGCCCAGCAGGCGCAGGCCCTGGCCAAGGAGATCGCGACGCTTCCGACGCCCTCCGAGGTGGTGCACACCCTGGAGACGCTCGCCGTCACGTGATCCGACCGCCCGGACCGACTGTCCAGCGGCCGGCACTTGCCCGTCATCGGCGACGCGGCAGGTGCCGGCCGCTTGCTGTGGGTCGGAGGTCCGCGGCGCGGTGCGTGGGCACCGGGCCGGGTCCCGGGGCGACCGCGGGCGCGGTGCGTGGACCGGCTCCCCGGTCGGAGGTCCGCGGCGCCGGGCCCGGACCGGGTCCTCGTGCGCGCGGCGTCCAACCATCCCGTGCCGCCGCCTCGGCAAGGACGTTCAAGGGACGGCCCAGGGCCGGACTCCAGCGAGCTTCGACCTTTCCTCGGTTCTCCCTTGAGATCCGCGGCGCACCGTGGCGATGGCTGGTCTCCCGTCCTCCGGATGCGTGTCGAGCGGATCGAGACGCCGGGGGCCAGGCAGCAGGTGCAGCACACAATCGAGAGGGAGTTGGACCGATGAGTTTCGTCAGGGTCTGCCCGATGGAGAAGATTCCGGCCGACGGCGCGATCGCGGTGGAAATCGAGGGCACGCCGGTCGCCGTGGTGCGCAGCGGCGACGGCGTGTACGCGATCGCGGACCTCTGCTCCCATGCCGCGGTCTCCCTCTCGGAGGGGGAGGTCTACGACGGGAAGGTCGAGTGCTGGCTGCACGGGTCCTGTTTCGACCTGCGCACCGGCAAGCCCGCAGGCCCGCCGGCGACGCAGCCGATCGCCACCTACGAGGTGAAGGTCGAGGACGGCGACGTCTACGTCCGGTACGGCTCCACAGACTGAGGATTCATTCGAATCTCGTGCCGCCGGGCCGTCCCAGATTATCGCTGATTGCTCCGCCCGTCACCAACTGCGTGTGATTCACAAAGGCACTGGGCTAAAGTCGCATCCGAGGATACGAAATGTCTCAAAGTGAGGGATGCCAGCATGAAAGGCGCGCGGTTCAGGACTGCTATGCGATCCATGCTGAATTACGCCGGTGAGGCATTGGTGTGGATGGGGGCGTCGTGGGTGAGCCCGCCCATGGGCAGTATGTGGGAGCCTCCGGACCAGCCTTCTGTGATGCCGTTGTCGAGGGCGGAGTGCGCCGAATGGGAAGCCCTCCTGGAGCGTCTGCGGTAGGCGTCGCACAGACGGAATCAACTGAGATCCGAGGCAAGAGGACTTGATCCCTGACGTTGAGATTGGAAGCTTATCGTGGCCAGGATGGACCCTCAATTCACCGAATCCGGCCGACGAGTCGTCATCACTGGAATCGGGGTGGTGGCGCCGGGAGGAATCGGAGTAAAGAGCTTCTGGAACCTTCTCAGCGAAGGCCGGACGGCGACCCGGGGGATTACCTTCTTCGATCCTTCCGCGTTCCGTTCCAGGGTCGCGGCCGAGGCGGACTTCGATCCCTGGGAGCAGGGCCTCGGGCCGCAGGAGATACGACGCACCGACCGGGCAGCCCAGTTCGCGGTCGTCACGGCGAGGGAGGCGATGGCGGACAGCGGCCTGGACCTGGGCGGCATCGCACCTCATCGCGCCGGAGTGACCGTAGGCAGCGCGGTGGGCGCCACCACGGGCCTGGACCAGGAGTACCGCGTGGTCAGCGACGGTGGCCGGCTCGACCTCGTCGACCCCGAATACGCCGTCCCGCATCTGTACAACTTCTTCGTACCGAGTTCCTTCGCGGCCGAGGTCGCCTGGGCGGCCGGTGCCGAGGGCCCGGCCACCGTGGTCTCCACCGGCTGTACATCGGGACTGGACTCGGTCGGCTACGCCGCCGAACTGATCCGCGACAACTCGGCCGACGTGATGATCGCCGGCGCCTCGGACGCGCCGATCTCGCCGATCACCGTGGCCTGCTTCGACGCGATCAAGGCGACCACACCGCGCAACGACGATCCGGGGCACGCCTCCCGGCCGTTCGACCGCACGCGCAACGGCTTCGTACTCGGTGAGGGCGCCGCCATGTTCGTGCTGGAGGAACTCGAGCACGCGCGCCGCCGCGGTGCCCATCTGTATGCGGAGATCGCCGGGTACGCCTCCCGGTGCAATGCCTTCCACATGACCGGGCTGCGTCCGGACGGCAGGGAGATGGCCGAGGCCATCCGCGTGGCGCTGAGCGAGGCGCGGGTGAACCCCGAGGACGTCGACTACGTCAACGCGCACGGCTCGGGAACCAAGCAGAACGACCGCCACGAGACCGCCGCCTTCAAGCGCAGCCTGGGCGAACACGCCCGCCGTACACCGGTGAGCTCCATCAAGTCGATGGTCGGGCATTCGCTCGGCGCGATCGGCTCCATCGAGATCGCCGCCTCCGTCCTCGCCATGGAGAACAACGTGGTGCCCCCTACGGCCAACCTTCATGAGTCCGACCCCGAATGCGACCTCGACTACGTGCCGCTGACCGCGCGCGACTGGCAGACCGACACCGTGCTGACCGTGGGCAGCGGTTTCGGCGGCTTCCAGAGCGCGATGATCCTGGCCCGTCCCGAGAGGAGCCTGATATGACCTCCCGCGCCGTGGTGACCGGTCTGGGCGTCGTGTCTCCCAACGGATTCGGTGTGGACGACTACTGGACCGCCACCCGCGCGGGCCGGACCGGCATCGGCCGTATCACGCGATTCGATCCCCGGCGGTATCCCGCGAAACTCGCCGGCGAGGTCTCCGGGTTCAGGGCCGCGGACCACCTTCCGAGCAGGCTCATCACGCAGACCGACCGGATGACCCAACTCGCCCTCGTGAGCGCGGATCACGCACTCGCCGATGCCGGGGTCAGCACGCAGGACATGCCCGACTTCGGGATGGGCGTGGTGACCGCCAGTTCCTGCGGCGGCTTCGAGTTCGGCCAGGGAGAACTGCAGAACCTCTGGAGCAAGGGCGGCCAGTACGTCAGCGCGTATCAGTCCTTCGCCTGGTTCTACGCGGTCAACACCGGCCAGATCTCGATACGGCACGGCATGCGCGGTCCCAGTGGCGTCGTGGTCAGCGACCAGGCCGGCGGTCTCGACGCCATCGGGCAGGCCCGGCGGCTGGTCCGCAAGGGCAGCGATCTGATCCTGTCCGGCGGTGTCGACGCGTCGATCTGCCCCTGGGGGTGGGTGGCTCAGCTCTCCAGCGGAAAGCTGAGCACCAGCGAACAGCCGGAGCGGGCTTATCTGCCTTTCGACCCCGACGCGGCCGGGCATGTGCCGGGCGAGGGCGGCGCACTGCTGATCATCGAGGACGCCGAGACCGCGCGCCGGCGTGGCGCACCCCGCGTCTACGGCGAGATCTGCGGATACGGGTCCACCTTCGACCCGAGGCCGGGCAGCGGACGCGAGCCTGCGCTGCGGAAGGCCATCGAGATCGCGCTGGACGACGCGGGCCTGTCGCCGGCAGAGATCGATGTCGTCTTCGCCGACGCCGCCGCCGTTCCGGAACTCGATCGTGTCGAGGCGGCGGCGATCACCGCGGTCTTCGGGCCCCGCAAGGTCCCGGTCACCGCGCCCAAGACCATGACGGGGCGGCTCGGCTCGGGTGCCGCTCCGCTGGATGTCGCCGCCGCCCTCCTGGCCATGCGCTCGGGACTGATCCCGCCGACGACGAACGTCAACCCCTCACCCGAGTACGACATCGACCTGGTGACCATCCGGCCGCGGCGCACGTCCGTGAACGCGGCCGTTGTCCTTGCGCGAGGCCATGGCGGCTTCAACTCCGCCCTCGTGCTGCGATCCATCGACTGGAACCGATCGAAGGGAGGGAGCCGCTATGGCATCCGGTGAATTCACTGTCAAGGACCTCAGGCGCATCCTGCACGAGGCCGCGGGAGAAGGCGACGGTGCCGCTGTCGACACCAACACCATGGACACCGATTTCATCGAACTCGGCTACGAGTCACTCGCGCTGCTCGAGACCGGTGGCCGCATCGAGCGGGAATTCGGGATCCAGCTGGATGACGAGACACTGTTCGACTCGACCACACCACGCGCCCTGATCGACGCCGTCAACGCCCAACTCACCGTACAAGAAGTCTCGTAGTACGGCGAGGACGTCGGGGGAGTGTTCCAGCGCCGACAGGGCTCAGCAACGCCCCGGGAGCCTTGTCGGTCCTCCGCTGTGCCCGGCTTCCTCGAGCGGACCGATCACCGTCGTGAGAGGAGGCTCTGTTGAGTACCGCTCAATCACCCACCGCCTACCCCCGTGTGCCGATACGGCGCATCGTCAGGCTGTTCCGCCCGTACCGGTGGAGCCTGCTGTTCGTCGCCCTTCTCGTCCTCGCCTCGTCGCTCGTCTCGCTCGTCAACCCGTTCCTGATCCGCGAGATCATGGACGTGGCGCTGCCCCAGGGACGGACGGGCCTGCTGACCCTGCTCGCCCTCGGCATGATCGTCGTGTCGATCGCCAACAGCGCGTTCAACGTCTGGCAGACCTATGTGTCCACCAAGGTCGGCCAGTTGGTCATGCACGACCTGCGCACCGCCGTCTACGCGCATCTCCAGCGCATGTCGCTGGCCTTCTTCACCAGGACCCGCTCCGGCGAGGTGCAGTCACGCATCGCCAACGACATCGGCGGCATGCAGGCCACCGTCACGAACACCGCCACGGCGCTGGTGTCCGATCTGACCGTGGTGATCGCCACGACCACCGCGATGGCCGTCCTCGACTGGCGTCTCACCATCGCGTCGCTGGTCATGCTGCCGGTCTTCGTCTGGGTGAGCCGCCGGGTCGGGACCGAGCGCCGCCACATCACCCGCGAACGGCAGCGCCAACTCGCCGAGATCTCCTCGATCGTGCAGGAGTCCCTGTCGGTGAGCGGCATCCTGCTCGGCCGCACGATGGGCCGCTCCCGGTCGCTGACCGACACCTTCGCCCACGAGTCCGGCAAGCTCTCCGACCTCGAACTCCGCTCGAACATGGCAGGCCGCTGGTGGCAGTCGACGATCTGGATCGTCATGTCCTCGATGCCCGCAGCGATCTACTGGGTCGCCGGGCTGGCGAGCCGCGGCGACCACATGGCGATCTCCGTCGGCACGCTGGTCGCCTTCACCTCTCTGCAGCAGAACCTGTTCCGGCCGGCGCAGAAACTCCTGAGCGTCGGGGTGGAGATCCAGAGTTCGCTCGAACTGTTCGGCCGCATCTTCGAGTACCTTGACCTGCCCATCGACATCGCGGAGCCGGAGCACCCCGTCGCCCCCGCCCGACTGCGCGGAGAAGTGCGCCTGCAGGGCGTCGGCTTCTCCTACGCCGGCGCGGAACGGCCCACGCTCGACGCCGTCGACGTGACCGTCCCCGCCGGGCACAGTCTCGCGATCGTCGGCGAGACCGGATCCGGCAAGACCACCCTCGGCTACCTCGTACCGCGGCTGTACGACGTGTCCTCGGGCCGAGTGACGATCGACGGCATCGACGTGCGGGACATGTCCTTCGACACGCTCACCGCCGCGATCGGCGTGGTCTCCCAGGAGACCTACCTGTTCCACGCGTCGGTCGCCGAGAACCTCCGGTTCGCCAAGCCCGGCGCAACCGAGGACGAGCTGGTCACGGCCGCGAAGATCGCGCACATCCACGACTATCTGATGTCCCTGCCCGACGGCTACGACACCCTCGTCGGCGAGCGCGGATACCGGTTCTCCGGCGGCGAGAAGCAGCGCCTGGCGATCGCCCGAGCCGTTCTGCGCGACCCGCCGATACTCGTGCTCGACGAGGCCACCAGCGCCCTCGACACACAGACCGAGCAGGCCGTGCAGGAGGCCATCGACGCGGCGAGCGAGGGCCGCACCACGATCACCATCGCACACCGGCTGCTCACGATCCGGGACGCGGACGAGATCATCGTCCTGGACTCCGGCGAGATCGCCGAACGCGGCACCCATGACCAACTGCTCGCCCTCGGCGGCCGCTACGCGACGCTCGTCAACCGCGACGCCGAGATGGCCCAAGCCGCCTGGCGGGCGGCCTGACCGGACAGGTCGAGCACACGGTGACCGAACCCCGCCGCTCGAATATCGATTGAGCAGTTTCCGAGAAGTCCGGCCCGCTCGACGGTCGCTAACGTCATGACGGATGTTCCATGCGGCAGAGGAGGCGCTGGTGAATTCACGCCGTGCTGCTCGGCTGCCTACTGGGCACGTTGAACTCTCGTATTTGGAGGAGTACCCGCTATGCGCAATTCAACTGCGCAGCCGGCGCCCACGTCCACGCGCTCTCATCCGTACGCCAGGTTCGTCGCGGGCCGGCGTTCGAAATGGGTGGTGCTCGCCTTCTGGGTGCTGCTCATCAGCATCGGCGGGACACTGGGCGCCAAGCTCGGCACCGTTCAGAACAACGAGCCGGTGAGCTGGTTGCCGGCCAACGCCCAGTCCACCCAGGCCGTCAAGGTGGGCGAAGAGCACTTCGCCGACAAGAACATCAGCGAGGCGGTCATCGTGTACGCCCGCGACGGCGGGCTCACCGCGGCCGACCTCGGCAAGGTCAACGGCGACCGCAGCCGGCTGACGGCAGAGCGGGCCGCCGTACAGACCATCCCGCAGCCGGCCGTGTCGTCCGACAAGGAGTCGGCGTTCCTCACCGTTCCCCTCCGGTCGTCGAAGAACGACAACGCCGTGCTCGGCGACGCGGTGGACAAGGTCGACAAGATCGTCAAGGGCGGTGCTCCGAGCGGTCTCGAGATCAGGGTCGGCGGCCAGGCCGGCACCCTCTCCGACTACATGGACGTCTACTCCGGCATGGACGGCGTGCTCCTGGGCGTCGCACTCCTGCTCGTCGCCGTGGTCCTGCTGGTCACCTATCGCAGCCCCGTCCTCTGGTTCATCCCGCTGCTGTCGGTGCTGCTGGCCAGCCAGGTGGCGAGCGGTGTGGTGTACGTGCTCGGCAAGTACGGCGGACTGCACGTCGACGGGTACGGCACATACCTGCTGATCATCCTGACCATCGGTGTCGGCACGGACTACGCGCTGCTGCTCATCGCCCGTTACCGCGAGGAGCTGCGCCGTCATGAGGACCGTCATGAGGCGATGGCCCTGGCGGTGACCCGCAGTCTGCCCGCCATCGCCGCGTCCGCCGGAACGGTGACCATCGCGGCGTTGTGCCTGCTGTTCGCCAGCATGAACTCCACGCGTGGTCTCGGGCCCGTCGTGGCCGTCGGGGTCGTGGCCGTGTTCCTCGCCATGGTCTCCCTGCTGCCCGCTCTGCTCGTCGTCTTCGGCCGCTGGGTGTTCTGGCCGTTCGTTCCCCGCCACGCCCCTGATCACGAGGAGAACGCGGAGAAGGGGCACGGCAGTTGGGCGCGGGTGGCGCAGGCCGTCGGACGGCGTCCGCGCGCGATCTGGATCGGCAGCGCGGTGGTGCTCGTGGCCCTGGCGTTCGGCTCCACCGGCCTGCAGACCGGGCTCACCCAGTCCGAGCAGTTCACCAAGACGGTCGACTCCGTCGCGGGCCAGAAGCTGCTCGCCCATCACTTCCCGGCGGGTTCGTCCGCGCCCATCGACGTGTACGTGCCCAGCGGAGGCGCGGCCACCGCGCTCGCCACGGTCGAGCGGGTGCCCGGAGTGACCTCGGCCAAGGCCGTGGCGTCCGCGGGCGGGTGGACGCACATCAGCGCCGTTCCCGGCTCGGCGCCGGACTCTCAGGGCGCCCGGCAGACCGTCGAGCGGATGCGAACGGCCCTCGCCGGCAGCTCGGCCTCGGCCCATGAGGCTGTCGTCGGCGGCCAGACCGCCGTCGATCTGGACACCTCCAACGCCGAGGCGAAAGAGGAGAAGCTGCTGATTCCCCTCATCCTCGGCGTCGTGCTGATCATGCTCATCGGGCTGCTGCGCGCGCTCGTGGCACCGGTCGTCCTGCTGCTGTCGGTCGCGCTCTCGTACGCGGCCGCCATCGGAACCGCCGTGCTCCTGTTCAACGCGCTGGGACACCCCCGTATCGACCGGAACCTGCTGTTGTTCGGCTTCCTGTTCCTCGTCGCGCTGGGAGTCGACTACACCATCTTCCTGATGACACGCGCCCGTGAGGAGGTCCAGCGGCGCGGACACCGCGAAGGCGTTCTCACCGGCCTGACCGTCACCGGAGGCGTCATCACCTCGGCGGGACTCGTGCTCGCGGCCACCTTCAGCGTGCTCGCGGTGCTGCCGACCGTCGGATCCCTCCAGCAGGGCCTGCTCGTCGCGGTGGGGCTGCTCCTGGACACGTTCATCGTGCGCAGCCTGCTCATCCCGGCGCTCGCCCTCGACATGGGACCCATCACCTGGTGGCCGTACCGCCCCGGCGGCCGGCCCACCACGGAAGCGGCCGCCCCCAGCAGCCTCACCGAGGCGTCCGTTTCCTGACCGGGCACAACGACAGCGGAACACGATTCAGGGGCTCGGACCGGTGGTCCGAGCCCCTGAGCGGCTTTTCTACGACTTCACCCAGGCGGAATTGTGCTGGGTGAAGCCGATGTGCGGATAGTAGTCCGTCGCGGCGGGCGCCGACAGCAGCACGATCTTGGCCTGCGGCGCCTCTTTCCGCGTCGCGTCGATGAGGGCCCTTCCGATACCGGACCGCTGGTGCGCACGGCTGACGGCTATGTCGGAGAGGTACGTCACGTAGGAGAAGTCCGAGACGCTCCGTGCGATGCCCACGAGTTCACCGTCGACACGGCAGGTGAGGACCAGATTGGCGTTTCGTACCATCGCAGCCATGCGCTCGGTGTCCGCTATCGGCCGGCGCTCGCCTAGCCCCGACGTCCGGTAGACCCGCAGGACCTCGTCCAGGTCCAGATCGGTGCCGTTCTCGCGCTCAATGTGCCAGGTCACGGAGAGTCTCCAATCGCTTGAGGATGACGTCGTGGTGGACCAGGAAACGCTCTGGCCGCAACGGCCCGATATCAATTCCCTCGGCCCGGAGCAGGCTGCCGAAATCCCCGCCGGCGGAGATGGCGCCGTTCGCCGCGGCCTGGACCGCCCGGTAGGCCCGTTCACGCTCGGTGCCGCCCTCCAGCAGGTCGGCCAGCACCGCCGAGCTGTAGGCCAGGCCGTTGGTCCCGTCGATCGCCGAGCGCATCCGTTCCGGGAGCACCTTGAGCGCCGCGACCAGGTCCGCCGCCGCGTTCGTCTGGTAGTGGGCGACGATCAGCGCGTCCGGCACGGCGACCCGCTCCACGGACGAGTGGGACAGATCCCGTTCGTGCCAGAGTGCCACGTCCTCCAGCATCGTCCCCGCGTATCCGCGCAGCAGCCGGGCGAGGCCCACCAGGCGCTCGCTGGTCGTCGGGTTGCGCTTGTGCGGCATGGCGCTCGACCCCTGGTAGGCGGCCGTCCGGTGCTCCTCCACCTCGCGGACCTCGCTGCGCGACAGCAGCCGTACCTCGGTGGCGATCTGCTCGATGCAGGCGCCGAGCGTCGCCACCGCCTGCAGGAGCTGGGCGTGCCGGTCGCGGGCCACGACCTGGCTCGGCGCGGACTCCACGCCGAGGCCGAGTTCCGCGCACACATACTCCTCGACGAAGGGGTCGATCAGCGCGTAGGTCCCGACGGACCCGGAGATCGTGCCCACCGCGACTTCCTCGCGCGCGGCCTCCAGCCGCCGTACGCAGCGGTCGATCGCGAAGGCGAACCCGGCGAGCTTGTGGCCGAACGTCGTGGGCTCCGCGTGCATCCCGTGGGTACGCCCGATGCACACCGTGCCCCAGTGCTCGACCGCCCTGTCCGCCAGCACGCCGCGCAGCCGCGCCACCGACCGCAGCAGGACGTCGCAGGCGCGGGCGAGGTTGTACCCCAGCGCCGTGTCCACGAGGTCGTAGCTCGTCATGCCGAGGTGCACCCACCGGGCGGAGTCGTCGGGGACGTTCTCGCAGAAGGCGGTGAGGAAGGAGAGGATTTCGTGGTCGCGCTCGCGCTCCAGCTCCGCGACCCGCGCCGCGGACGGCACCGGTGCACGCAGGATGTCCGCGACCGCGCTCCCGGGAACCCGGCCGAGTCGTGCCTGCGCCTGGGACGCCAGGACTTCCACCTTGGTCCAGGTGGCGTAGCGGGCCTGGTCGGACCAGAGCTCCGCCATCTCTGGCAGCGAATATCGAGAAATCATGGCTGAATTCCTCCGTAGGTGTAACTGCCGTTCTCAGAATACTGATTCGCACGGCGGTCTGTGGCAGGCTATCGCCGACGCTTCCCCGAATTTCTTCGTGCGTGCTGTGGTTCGGGTGCGTTCTCTCCGCAGTTGAACCGGCGGGACCGGTCGACTCCGAGAATATTTCTTCGAACTTGCCCCGGTGGGCCCGTTCCTCGACTTCCGCAGGTTGCGCGGCATTTGGTCGGCGGCGTGTAGTGGTGCTGTGTCAGTATCCACTGCAGCCATCAGCGCGAGAAACCGGCAGCCGATCTGCCGAAGTGTCCGGGAAACAAGAGAGTTGTTTCTCCATGGTCATTGCACGGTCGCTGAACATGTGGAGACCGTGCTTGCCGCGATCCGCGAAACGGACCAGGGACTCAATGCGTTCGTCGCGGTCGCGGGTACCCGTGCCCTGCAGGAGGCGGAGGCGGCCGACCGGCTCATCGCCGACCTCGGCGAGGCCGCCTTCCGCAACCGGCCGCTGCTCGGGGTCACGGTGTCGGTGAAGGACCTCATCCAGACGCGGGACCTCCCCACCACCAGGGGATCCCTGCTGCCGAACGACCGGGTCGCCGCGGACGCGCCCGCCGTGGCCCGCCTGCGGGCGGCCGGCGCGATCGTGGTGGGGAAGACGGCGACGTCGGAGTACGGATGGAGCGCGAGCACGGTGAGCAGGGTGGCCGACCCCACCCGCAATCCCTGGGACCGCACCAGGACCGCCGGAGGATCGAGCGGCGGTTCGGCGGCCGCGGTGGCGGCGGGGCTCGGCACCGCGTCCGTCGGCACCGACGCCGCCGGCTCGGTCCGTATCCCCGCGGCGTTCTGCGGCGTGGTCGGGTTCAAGCCGTCCTTCGGCCGGGTTCCCTACGTCCCGCCCGGTGCCGAGCTGTTGGCACACGTCGGGCCGCTCGCGCGGAGTGTGGCCGATGCCGCCGTCCTGACGTCGGTGCTGGCCGGCCCGGATCACCGCGACCCCGACTCGCTGGGCGGTTCACCGATGCTCACCACGGAGCTGGCTCCGCTGCGCATCGCCTGGCTCGAGTTCCCCGGTACCTCCGACGAGGTCCGCAGGGCCACCGAGGACGTCCTGCCGGTACTGACCGGACAGGGACACCGCGTCGAACGCATCGAGGTCCCGTTCCCCGACCCGTATGCCCTCCTGGTGGACACACTCGCCGCCACCGAGGCGAGCAGTACGGCGCCCGAGGACGACGAGTGGTGCGACCAGGGCCGGCTCGCGGTCGTGCGCTACGGGCGCTCCCTGAGCGGCGCGGCGGTCATGCACGCCTGGGAGGCCAGGCTGGCCCTGCGGACGAAGCTCGGCCTGGTGATGGACGACTACGACTACGACCTGCTGGCCATGGCGACCGTTCCCACCGAACCGTTCGCCGCCGACGCGATCGCCCCGTCCTGGGCCGCCGACCCGGACGACCTGAAGTGGCTCGCCTGGTCGCCCGCCACCTACCCGTTCAACATCACCGGCCAGCCGGCCCTGTCCCTTCCCGTCGGCCTCACGTCCTCCGGGTTCCCGGTCGGGCTGCAGCTGGTGGGCCGGGTCGGCGACGACCACCTGGTGCTCTCGGCCGCCGACCGGATCGAGGCGGAGCTGGGACTCACGATGGTGCCGCCCGGCGGGCCAACGAAAGGGGAACACTCATGATGTCCAGGCCATGGTCCCTGCACGGCGGCGAGAGCGGCGTCGGACGCCCCTCGTTCGTCGCCGAGTTCGGGCTCTGGGACGACCGGCAGGCCGCCGCGGCCGAGCAGGCCGAGGTGCAGCTGGACGAGGTCGATCTGGTGCGGGTCGTCTTCTGCGATCCGCACGGGCTGGCCCGCTCGAAGACGGTGCCGGCGGATGTCTTCCGCACGGTGCTGCGCAACGGCATGGACTTCAGCGCCGGGCCGTTCCTCTTCGACACCGGCCACGCCGTCGCCGTCGACTTCCTCGCCGACTCCGGCACGGGGGTCGACGAACTGCTCGGCGCGGGCGACTTCGTGCTCGTCCCCGATCCGCGCACCTTCCAGGTACTGCCCGGCACCGAACCGAGGACCGCCTGGGTGCTCGGGAACGAGTACCTGCGTGACGGCACCCCGCACCCGCTGGCCTCCCGCAACGTCCTGCGCCGAGTCTGCGCCGAGTACACGAGGCGCGACCTGGCCCCGGTCATCGGGCTCGAGGTCGAGTGGTACCTCACGCGCCGCCTCGGCGGGCCGCCCGGGAACGCGGGGAACGGGTTCGGCCTGCAGGGGGCCGCCCCGGCGGTGGAAGCGATGAACCCCGGCTACCAGTTCAACCTCGACAGCTACTACGACTCGGTGGCCGGGGTGACGGACCCGCTGGCCGGGATGCTCATGGCACTCGGTCTGCCGCTGCGCACGATCGAGCACGAGTCCGGTCCCGGACAGATCGAGACGACCTTCGGCCCGATGCTGGCCCTGGACGCGGCGGACGCGATGCTGTTGTTCCGCACCCAGGTCAAGCAGATGTGCAGGCGGCGCGGCTTCCACGCGTCCTTCATGACGCTGCCGCGCCTGGACGGCTTCGACCCCAGCGGCTGGCACCTGCACCAGTCCGTCACGAGCACGAAGACGAACGTCAACCTGTTCGCGGCGGAGGACAGCGCGCTCGACCGGATCTCCCCCGACGGAGAGGCCTATGTCGAGGGCCTCCTCGCCCATGCGCGGGAGTTCTGCCTGCTGTCCGTTCCGACCGTGAACGGCTACCGGCGGCTGGCTCCGCAGGTCACGTTGGCCCCGACCTCGGCCGACTGGCGCTTCGAGGACCGCAGCGCGATGGTCCGCGTGCTCAGCGGCGACGCCTCGACGCACGCCGAGAACCGGATCGGGGAACCCTGCGCCAACCCTTACCTGGCCATGGCCTCGCAGCTCTACGCGGGCCTGCAGGGGTTGACCTCCGGGCCGCCGGCGAACCGGGACGCCCATCCGGCGCTGCCGAGGTCGCTGCGCGAGGCGCTGGACGCGTTCCGCGAGAGCAGCGCCGCCGAGGCACTGCTCGGAACGCCGCTCAAGACCTGCCTGACGAAGCTGAAGGAGAGCGAGGCGTCGCGATTCGACGCCTGGTGCGCGGCGCATCGCCCGGCCGCGGACGAGGTGACCGAATGGGAGCACCGCGAGTACTTCGGTGACTTCTGAACACATCAGTCCGTGCTACCCAAATGAAAGGAAGACCGTCATGTCACGGTACGACTGGGGCGAGACGAATCCGGGCATCGAAAGGCTCGAGGACGCCATCGAGCCGGCCCGTCAGAAGGTGATCAGTCACCCGCTGTACCAGCAGCTGAACACCGTGGGCGCGGTGGTCACGTTCATGGAGCACCATGCCTTCGCGGTATGGGACTTCATGTCGCTGCTGAAGAGCCTGCAGCGCAGCCTGACCTGTGTCGAGGTGCCCTGGGTGCCGTCCGGACCGACCGGCAGCCGCAGGCTCATCAACGACATCGTCCTCGTCGAGGAGAGCGACGAGCTCGGCAACGGCTTCATCAGCCACTTCGAGCTGTACCTCGACGGCATGCGCCAGGCGGGCGCCGACGCGTCGCGCATCGACGCCTTCATCGGCCGGCTGCGGGACGGCCGCCCGGTCCTGCCTTCGCTGGAGGAGGCGGGCGTGCCGGCGCCGGCGGCCGAGTTCGTGGCCACCACCTGGGAGATCATCGAGAACGCTCCGGTGCACTGCCAGGCCGCGGCGTTCGCGTTCGGCCGTGAGGACCTGATCCCCGACATGTTCGACCAGGTCGCCGCGTTGAATGCCGAGTTCGGTGCGCTGTCCACGTTCGTCGACTATCTCCGGCGGCACATCCAGGTGGACAGCGAGGAGCACACGCCGATGGCGATGCAGATGCTCGCCGACCTGTGCGGCGATGACAAGGAGAAGTGGACGCAGTGCGAGGACACCATCAACCTCGCTCTCGCGGCACGGACCAGGCTGTGGGACGGAATTCTGGACGACATCCTCGAGCGCTCGCGCCGATGAGACCTGAACCGAGGTGAGTACGAGATGCCGTGGACGAAAGATACGCCTTCAGTGGTGAGCACCGGGCGCGACGACCGGATTGCCGAGCGATCCCGCAATGAGAACTGGAAGAAGCCGCCGCGTCGCATCGAGACGTCGGAATGCATCACGTGTGACCTGTGCCTGCGCAACTGCCCGTCCGAATTCGGGGCGATATTCAATCACGGGCTCGACGTCGTGATAGTGCCTGAACTGTGCTCCGGCTGCCCGGTGTGCGTGATGGTCTGCCCGGTCGACTGCATTTACGTGGACGAGCATTGGAGCCCCACCGAGGACCAGATGTGGGATCACATCGCCCCGACAGCCGAAGGAGGTGCGCCATGACCTTGCCCGTCGAGTGGGAGTCCGCGTCGTCCCGCAGGGAGGCGCTGGCGAAGGCACGGCAGAGCCGTCGGCCCAGCAGGCTCGGCCAGCGGGCGGGAAGCGCTGCCGAGCCGGACTACCTGATGGCCGAGGACGCCGGGTTCCCGGGGCTGCTGAAGCGAACCTGGCAGCAGGCGAACGTGGCACCGGACCTGCCTGCGGCCGTGGACGTCCTGCTCACGCTCGCCGGACACGTCCCGGCGGACATTCAGTTACGCGCGCTGCCCGCACCGCAGGAGTGCGCGCTGAAGGTCCTGTTCGGCAGGTCATGGCGAGCACCCGGCCCGGGCAGCGCCACCGCCGATGACGTCACACCGGCCTTCCTCGGTGAGATCGGGCTGAACACGAGCGGCCGGGTCGTGGTGCGCGTCCCGTCGCAGGGCCCGCTGGCCGCCGACGAGGACCTCGTGGGCGGCGTGCTCCGTGTGCCGTGGTCCGAGCGCGACCTGGCGGACTACCGGGCCGAACTCGCGGCCGCCACGGCGCGGTTGCGCGACTCGGTCGCCGACTGCCGCGCATGGCTGGCGGAGGCCGGCCCGGACGGCCGCCGGGACATGCTGCAGAACCTGCAGGAGGCGGCCCTGCGGACGGCACCCTTCGTGCTGTACGCCGGAGACCGGCAGTACACCAACTTCCGCGACCGGAACACGCTGACCGGACGAACGCTGTGGCCGGGACACCCGGACTGCGCCCTGAGCAGTCTGGCTGCGGTCCCGCTCGACCTGTGGTCGGACAGCGACGTGCTGATGGTGGCCTGCCTCACGCTGCTGGTGCGGTCGGCCGGCTTCGCCCGGATCGAGGAGGCCAACGGGACGCAGCTCACGATCGACCACGTGGCCCACCTTCTGGAGCGGACCCGCCTGGCGTACAACGGCGGCCCGGGCGCACCGGAGGTGCCGCCCGCGGCCTCGAACCGGGTGGCGGCGCTCAACGATCTCGCGGAGGCGGTCGCCCGACGGCGCCGGGAGATCACCTCGAAGGTCCAGCTCTACCGCGAGATCCACGGCCCGCTGATGCACAAGGTGGAGCGGGTCGCCGGACCCCTCACCGACGACGCGCGGCGCCTGGAGGCGGAGCTGTGCGCCCGGGTGCGCGACCGGCTCCCGGTCAGCGGCGACACGTTCGGCGAACTGGGCGCCGGTATCGAGGCGTCGCCCGGGTGGCTGACCGAGCCCCACGGGGCGTTCGGGACGGGTCTGGAGTCCCTGGTGTACGAGACCGTGTCCGCGGTGACGGCGGTCTTCGACGCCGACTTCGCGATGAGCCGGGGCATGCGGTCGTTGACCGCGCTGGTCAAGGCGCTGCGTGAGCAGGACTGGCCCAGGATCGCCACCTGGGACCTCCCGCACTTCTTCTGCTGCGTCGTGCCTGCGCCGCACGCCCGCCGGTACTTCGGGAACTCCGCCACACACATGGCCGACACCGCGTGGTCCATCTCCGCGCGGATGCGGTTCAACTCGTGGCACTTCCTGGTCGGCAATCTGCCGAAGGTTCCCGAGATCGCGGCCCGTGACTACTTCGTCCCGCCCACGATCCCGGACATCTCGTACCACTCCGACCAGCACCATCACGGCCATGTCGCGGCCAAGGTGCGCTTCAGCATCCGCAGCCCGCAGGCGGTGGAGGTGCTCGGCCGGACGTTCAACGGGTTCATCGACCTGCGGCTGCTGCGCTGCGAGGGCCCGCCGTTCGGCGAGCAGGACATGCTGGCCGCCCATCGCACCTCGGGCTTCATCGCCAAGGCCACGAGTCTTGCCGCGGCGCTGGTCGCCGACGGCGCGGACCTCGAGATCACGAAGTTCGACTCCCGGTGGCACTGGGAGCAGATCGCCGCGTAGAGCAGAACTGGTGGGGCCCCTGGCCTTCTCGGTCAGGGGCCCCACGAGCGTTCTTGCGGCCGGGCCGGTCAGGCCACCACGGGCTGCGACGCGGACCGGGTGTGGACGGCCCGGTAGGTGTTCCGGTCGGCGGCGGTCGTCAGCGAGTCGCGCCTGTCCCGGGACTTGCGGCGCGCTGCCGGCTGCTCGTCCCCGGCCAGTGCGCGGAAGGCGTCGTAGGACTCCTTGCCGTCCCACTGCGAATAGACCACCACGAAGTCGTTCTCCGTGCCGACGGTCTTCAGCTCGCCGCCGGTGCCCTCCAGGTTGCGGGAGCGGATGCCGCGCATCACGCTCTGCGAACGGTAACCCGGCACGTCCACCAGCCAGTCGTGGGCCGCTCCCAGGACGGCGATCAGGTCGCTCTGGTCGGACGGCCGCACGCCGAGGATCTCGATGGCCGTGTAGTCGTCGCGGTCGGGCGAGATCTCGGTGACGCCGCCCAGCGAGGGGTGGCGCTGGCCCAGCTCCACCTCGGTCTGCATCAGCCGGACGAACGTCGTGATCTCCTTGAAGACCGGAATCGTGTGGTGCTTGAACTCGTCGGCGGAGTAACGCGATTCCAGGTCCTGCTTGCCGCGCCACTGGATGAAGTTCGCGGTTCCCGGCTTCTCCTGGCCCCGGTGCACCGTGCTGGAGATCCAGCCGGGGAAGTCCGCCGTGTCGACGATCGACCGCATCTCGGTGACCAGACGGTCCACCCGTTCCAGCGCATCGGTCTTGAACAGGTTGATGACCGTCAGGTACCCGTCCTCGGGATTGATGAATGGCATGTTCTTCCTCGCATCCTTTGGTTACCGTGCGCCCGCCGCGGCGGGCGCCACGACCTGGTTAGTGACCCTGGTCCGGCCGGCCGAACCAGCGGGTCAGGGCGTCCTGCAGACCGGCGGCCTCGGATCCGCCGGAGCCGATCCACGCGATGTAGCCGTCCGGCCGCACCAGCGCGGCCCCGACGTCCGCGAGCACGCCCTGGGGGCGGGACGCCGTGGTGACGACGTCGACCCGGTCGGTCCACGGCTCGGCGGCCGCGCGCAGCTTCTCGTCGTCGCTCAGGTCCAGGACGAGGCCCCGCCCGGCATGCAGGAACCCGAAGGTGCTCGCCCTGCCGTCCGTGCCGAAGTCGCCCGTGAGCTCGGCATCCGGCAGGCGCCGGCCGAGCAGCCGGTGGTCTCCCTCACCGACCTCGTAGTGGATGTCCAGACCGGTGACCATGCCGACCAGCAGCTTCTGGACCTCCTCGTAGGCCAGCAGCTCGGCGAAGACCGCCCGCATCGGCTCCATCTGGTCCCCGCCCAGGTACAGAGTGCGCTGGGCCAGGGTGTTGGCCAGGATGCGGGCCGCCACGGGGTGCCGCTCGGTGTGGTAGGTGTCGAGCAGCCCGGACGGGGCGTGACCGTGGATCTCGGCGGCGAGCTTCCACCCGAGGTTCACGGCGTCGCCCAGGCCCGCGCTGATGCCCTGGGCGCCGATCGGCATGTGGATGTGCGCCGCGTCCCCGGCCAGGAAGACCCGGCCCCGCCGGTACTCGCCGGCCTGCCGGCTGGCGTCGGTGAAGTAGCTGATCCACAGCGGTGTGGCGCCGTGGATGTCCTCGCCGGTCACACGCTGCAGGGCGTCGGCCACCTCGTCGAACGTGGGCGGTTCCGTGCTCGGTCGCACGCCTGCGCCCCGCTCGAAGACGACCACACGGGTGGCGTTCGGTCCGACGGGCAGCACGACGACCATCCCCGTGGCGCCCAGCTCCCCGGTGGGGCGCAGCCGCAGCCCGCTGTCGGCGACATCGGCCATCAGCATCTCGATGGTCGCGTCGTAACCGGGGAAGTCGATACCGGCCAGGGTGCGGACGGCGCTGCGCGCCCCGTCACAGCCCACCACGTATGCGGCACGCAGACGGCGCGGGCCGTCCTGCGTGGCGAACTCCGCCTCGGCCCCGTCGTCTTCGGCGGTCAGCCCGGTGAGCTCCCAGCCGCGCCGGACCTCGGCGCCCAGACCGGTCGCCCACCGCGCCAGGACGGCCTCGGTGAACGCCTGCGGCACTCCCCGCACACCGAAATTGCCGCCCGGCACAATGGTGTAGTCCAGGGGCAGACCACCGAAGTGACCGAACGGGATGACGCCCATGTCGCCGAACTGCGGCAGCAGCCCGCGCTGGCCGAACTCCTCTATGGTCCGGGCCGAGAAGCCGAGCGCGCGCGACTGCTTCATCGGCTCGGTCAGCCGCTCCAGTACGACGGTCCTGATTCCGGCAAGGCGCAGTTCGCCCGCGAGCATGAGTCCGGTGGGTCCGGCCCCCACGATGACGACGTCCGTGTCAAAGTCCTGCATTTTCCTTCCTACCTTCCACGCGCAGCAGCTTCCCGATCGCCTGGTCCAGGTCTTCCTCGTGGTCATCGGCCCAGGCGACGTAGCCGTCGGGCCGCAGAAGGAGGGTGGTGACCCCCGGGAGGGAACCCTCCTCGTCGATCGCGTGAATCGTGGAGATGCCGCATCGGCCGAGGCCGTCGGACGAGGGTGTGAGCCGGACGAGGACGGGCTCGGTGCCCGGCGCCGGCAGCGGGCCGGTTTCCGTCCGCAGCCGCAGGTTCGCGATGCGCCGCCCGGTCGGTGCCGGCCCGGGCGGGCCGTACCGGTCGTCCAGGTTGCCGGCGACCCTGGCCAGGTGGGCACGGACCCGGTCCAGGCCGGCCAGCTCGGAGAGCACCGTGCGCAGCGGCTCGATCCCGACGCCGTCGAGCAACAGGGCTTCCTGAGCCGCGACATGGTGGAGCACCCGCGCCGCGACCGGATGGCGCTCGGCGTGGTAGCTGTCCAGCAGCCCGGGCGCCGCCCAGCCGTTCACCGTGCCGGCGAGCTTCCAGCCCAGATTGACCGCGTCCTGGAGCCCGACGTTCAGTGCCTGGCCGCCGATCGGCATGTGCCAGTGGGCGGCGTCGCCGGCCAGCAGCACATGGCCCCGCCGATAGGAGCCGGCCTGCCCCGTGGAGTTGTCGAAGGCGTCCAGCCACACGGCGTTCCCGCCGGATATGTCCTCGCCGGTCACCTTGTCCCAGAGCCGCACCACCTCGACGAACTCCGGCGGCCCGGTACGGCCGGCCACGCCCTGGCCGGCCGCGTGCACCATCACCCTCGTGACACCGTCACGGGTCGCCGCCACCGCGAACCCGGCTTCGAGCCGTTCGAACCTGCGGTCGCGGATCCGAAGACCCGTCACATCGGCCCTCAGCAGCTCCTTCGTCGCCGGCGTGGCCGACACCGGGAACCCGCACAGCCGGCGCACGGTGCTACGGGCACCGTCGCAGCCGACCACGTACCGTGCCTGGATGTGCCGATGGCCCCGGGGTCCCCGGACCCCGCAGACGACGTGGTCCGGCAGCTCGGTGATCTCGGTCAGTTCGTGCGCCCGCAGCAGGGTCGCGCCCAGCCCTTCGGCACGCTCGCCGAGGACGGCCTCGGTCCGGTACTGGGGCACCTTCCAGTTGCCCGCGTACGCGCTGTCGAGGCCGGACAGGTCGAACCCCAGCCCGCCGAAATGCGCGCGCGGCTCGTGCGCGGCCTCGTCGAGCAGTGCGTCGAAGCCGCGCTCGTGCAGCAACTCGGCGGTCAGCGTGGTGAGTTGGCTGGCCCGAGACTCGTTCATCGGGGCGGCCAGGCGCTCCACGACGACCACCGGGACCCGGGCCCGCCCGAGCTCACAGGCCAGCAGGAGCCCGACCGGCCCCGCACCGACGATGACGACGGGCGCGGCCGCCCCGGGACCCGTCACGACGCCGCGCGCCTGCCGTCGTCGCGCTCGGCGTAGGCCTTCGCGAGGCCCAGGGTGGCCAGGCTGTTGCCGCTCAGGGCCTTGCGGACGAACTCCTGTGCGGTCGCCAGGTCCGCGTCCTCGCCGAGCACCTCGGTGATGCGTGCCGTGTTGATCCGCACCGTGTGACGCGACGTCACGGTGACCCCGCCCCCGTCGCGCTCCTCGATGAGCCACCGCCCGGTGTGCAGTGTCATCAGCGCGGGCAGGACGATCTGCTTGTAGACGATGCTGGTGAACGGCCTGCACACGCGCACGGACCGCGTGGTGTGCACCCGTCCGTCCTTCGTGGTGGTGTCCATCTCCAGGATCTGCAGCCCGGGCGTCTCCTCCTCCAACGACACCCTGGCGACATGCGGGAGCCGCTCCGACCACAGCTGGGCCTCGTTCAGGAAGTCGTAGACGTCCTTGGCGCTGCCGTCCACCGACACCGTGTCGTCGAACGTGATCAGCCGGTCCGAGCCGGTCGGCTCCGCGCTCGTCCTGAGCGCCCGCAGCTCCGACTCGCTGTTGCGGTCGACCGCCCGGCTGATCCATTCGAGATCGGCGGGGTCGTCGCTCGCGGCGAAGAAATCGTGCAGCAGGCGCACCCGGCATTCGGAGTCGGAAACGGGCTCCACCACCCATTGCCCGCCCATGCCGCCGACCGGGTGCTGGGACCGCTCCTGACGGAAGGAGACGCTCATGCGCTCCGGGTCGTGCCGGCGCCTGGACGTCCAGGTCTTGGCCGTGCCGTTCGCGGTCGCCCAGAGCCGGATCACCTCCGCGTCCCCGTCCCTCTCGACGCACTCGGCGTGCACGGTCGGGGGAAAGACCTCCGGCCACCCTTCGACGTCCGCGATCAGCGCGTACACCCGCTCGGCGGGAGCGGCGACGCTGATCTCGTGTTCCGTTTCACGCACCGCGCTCGTAGTGGTCACGCTTCTTCTCCTCTGAGTACCGGGACGTCTGACGGGCTGATGCGGGCGGCTGGGTGTCGGGGGACTCGCCGGCCTGCCGGGGCGCGCCGAACCAGCGCTGCAGCGCCTCGGCGAGGCGGCCTCCGCCCGGGGCGGTCCAGGCGACGTATCCGTCGGGGCGGACGAGCACCGACTCCGTCGCGGCTCCGCCCTCTTCCGGGCCGGCGGGGAAGCTCTTCACCCGGACCAGTTCGACGCGGTCGGACCACCCCGCCGCGCACCGGCTCGTACCGTCCGAGTCGTCGGCGGTGATCAGGACGCCCCGCGCCGGGTGCAGCAGCCGTGCGATCCGCTCACGGCCGCCGTCGGCGAGCTCCAGCTCACGGTCGGCCATCCGCCCGCCCAGCAGCGGATGGCCCTGCTCGCCCATGTCGTAGCGGATGTCGAACCCGCCCACCATGCCGGACAGATGCCGTGCCACGGCCGGGACCGCGATGATCTCCGTCATGACGGACCGCATCGGCTCGACCGACTGCCCGCTGAGGTTGAGCGTCCCCTGGGCGAGCGTGTTGCGCAGCACCCGCGCGCCCACCGGGTGCCGCTCGCCGTGGTAGGAGTCGAGCAGTCCGTCGGGGGCCCAGCCCCTGACCGTCGCGGCCAGCTTCCAGCCGAGGTTGACCGCGTCCTGCACGCCGATGCTCAACCCCTGGCCACCGGCCGGGAGATGGATGTGGGCGGCGTCCCCTGCCAGCAGCACCCGGCCACGCCGGTACTCGGTGACCTGACGCGTGGCGTCGGTGAAACTGCTCACCCAGCGCGCCCGGCCGGCGTGGATCGACTCACCGGTCAGCCGCTGCCATGCGTCCGCGACCTCGGCGAAGTCCACCTGGCGGCTCTTGTCGGGCCGCGTCCCGTTCTCGCAGACGATGATGCGGAAGTAGTCCTTCTCCAGCGCCGCCGCCATGACCATGCCGTTCGGCACCAGCTCGCCGATCATCCGCGGGCGGATGTCGCACCCGGTGACGTCCGCCAGGTACATCTCGCGAGTGGCGTCGGAGCCGGGGAAGCCGAAGTCCCCGAGGCGTCGGACGGTGCTCCGCCCGCCGTCACAGCCGACCAGGTGGCGGGCCGAGTACTCCTCGGGGCCGTCGGGCCCCTGCACGATCGCGGTGACGGCGTCGCCGGTGTCGTTCAGACCGGTCAGCTCGTAGCCGCGACGCAGCGTCACACCGAGTTCCAGCGCCCAGCCCTCGAGCATCTCCTCGATCCGGTACTGGGGCGCGCCGCGCACTCCGAAGTGCGAGCCTTCGAGCACCCCGTAGTCGATCGGGATGCCGCCGAAGTGGCCCTGCCGGGTGATCTCGATGTTCTCCAGCCGTTCGAGAATCCCGCGCTGATGGAATATCTCGGTCGCGCGCGCGGTGAAGCCGATCCCGCGCGACTCCCAGCTCCGCTCGGTCCGCTGCTCGAAGACGATGACGTCCGCGCCGCCGAGACGGAGCTCACCGGCGAGCATCAATCCCACCGGCCCGGCACCGATGACGATTACATCTGTGTCCATTTCCTGTCCTCAGCTACGAGTGCTGTGTCTGGGACCGGCTTCGCGCGCCGGGATTCAGACGGGTATCGCCTCGATGATCGAAATCGGCGCGGTGGTGGGAATCACCCTGGTGACCTTCAGGCCCGCCTTGGCGAACAGCTCGGTGTACTGCGCCTGCGTGCGTTCCCGAGCGCCCAGCATCAGGAGCAGCCACAGGTCGATGATGTTCCCGAGGTGCCGCTCGTTGTTTCCGTCGAGCACGTACTCGATCACGAGCAGCTTGCCGTCGGGGGAGATCGCCTCACGCACGTTCTTCAGGAACGTCAGGCAGTCGGACTCCGTGAAGTCGTGGATGATGTGCTTGACGACATAGGCGTCGCCGCCCGCCGGCAGCTTGTCGAAGTGGCCGCCGGTCTCGATCGTGACGCGCTCGCCGACGCCCGTCTCGGCGAACAGCGAGGGCGAGTCCACGGTCGCCTGCTCGGAGTCGTACAGCACACCGCGCGACTCGGGCGCCTGCGAGAGGATGCCCGCCAGAAGGTTGCCGCGCCCGCCGACGACGTCCACGATCGTGCCGAACCGGGAGAAGTCGTAGGCCGCCAGCACCGGATCGGTCTCCGACAGCGAGAGGCCGCCGAACGCCTGGAAGAACACGGGCGCGTACTCGGGGTTCGCCATGAAGAAGTCGTATGCGCCCATGCCGCGCAGTTTCGGCAGGTTGGGTTCGCCGGTGCCCACGGAGCTGAGCAGGTGTCCCCATTCCTCACGGAGCAGGGGGTGGCCCATCAGCATGGCCATGGGGCGCATCGAGTCCGGCGCGTCCTCCCGCAGCGCGTCGCCGATCGGTGTGAGCCTGAACCGGCCGTCCGGCTGCACCGCGAACACCGCGTAGCCGGAGAGCGCGCGCAGCAGGCGGTACGTCGCGTCGGGGTCCGATCCGACACGCTTGGCTATCTCCTCCGCGGGCAGCGGTCCGTCACGGAGCACATCTGCTATGCCGAGCTTGGCCGCGACAGAGATCGCCTGGGTGATCACCGCTCCCTGAATCAGGTCGAGCAACGCGTACGCGGCAGACTGGTCGCGTACCTCGGGAATTGCAGACATGGATTTCCTCCCGAATTCTTCGCCGGTGGCTGCCGACGATAGGGCGGCGCGTCTTGAGCCCGCAACTTCCGCTTTACGGGCTCCTCTTGACGGAACGTTCAACTGGGGAATCCACGCGGTCGAACCGAGTCGGTCGACTCGTATTCGACCGAGACTGAGGGAATGCCTGTCAGGCTGCTGCGACACCTTTTTTCACGAAGGAGCAGGCCGAATGGCGGACATCGGACAGCAGGTTGCGCTGATCACCGGAGGAACGAGCGGAATCGGTCTGGCGGTTGCCGAGACGCTGGCGTCTCGCGGCCTCAAGGTCTTCATCTGCTCGCGGAACCCCGAAACAGTCCAGGAGACGGCCGGCAAGCTCCGGTCGAACGGGTACGAGGCCGACGGCGTGGCCGCGGACGTACGGCGTCCCGACGATGTGAAGCGCCTGGTGGGTGCCGCCGTGGAGCGGTACGGCCACGTCGACGTCCTGGTGAACAACGCCGGACGCAGCGGCGGCGGCGTGACGGCGGAACTCGCCGACGAACTCTGGTACGACGTCATCGACACCAACCTGAACAGTGTCTTCCTGATGACCCGCGAGGTGCTCAAGTCGGGGAAGCTGCTGGAGCGCGGCTGGGGACGGATCATCAACATCGCGTCGACCGGCGGAAAGCAGGGCGTGGTGCTCGCCGCCCCCTATTCCGCCTCCAAGCACGGTGTCATCGGATTCACCAAGGCGCTGGGTCTCGAACTCGCGAAGACCGGAGTCACCGTCAACGCCGTCTGCCCCGGATACGTCGAAACCCCGATGGCGCAGCGGGTGCGGGAGGGCTATGCCGCACACTTCGACACCACCGAGGAAGCGATTCTCGAGCGCTTCGAGGCGAAGATTCCGCTCGGCCGCTATTCCACGGCCGAGGAAGTCGCCGGACTCGTCGGTTACCTGACCACCGACGCGGCCGCGCCCGTGACAGCGCAGGCGATCAACGTCTGCGGCGGCCTCGGAAACTACTGAGGACCGGTACCCATCGATTTCGAAGTGAGGCGGTAGAGCGCAATGCACAGCACCCTGATAGTCGCCCGGATGCAGCCGCAGTGGTCGACGGACGTCGCCCGGCTCTTCGGCGCGTTCGACCGGACCGACATGCCGGACCGGATGGGGACCAGGCGCCGCGAGCTCTTCAGCTACAACGGCCTGTACTTCCACCTGCAGGACTTCGACGGCGACCATGGCGACGAGAACATCCTGCAGGCGCGGACGGACCAGCGCTTCATCAAGATCAGTGACGATCTGAAGGCCTACATCGAAGCCTACGACCCGGCCACCTGGCGCTCGCCCGCCGACGCCATGGCCACCCGCTTCTACCACTGGGAGGCGACCGGCTGACGGCCCACCCGCGTGCCCGCACAGAACAGGGCCTCCTGATGCTCGGACGGTGTCGTCACCCCGAGTCGCTCAGGAGGCCCTGCTGTCATGCGGCCACGGGCGCGGTCCAGTGGGTGCGAAGCCAGGCGTCGAGCGTGACGAGGTTCGGCCTGATCCGGCGCAGCTCGGCCAGATCGGCGAGGTAGCCCTCGTGCTCGAACCAGTCGAACATCCTGGCCAGGTCCGCGCGAACCGCGCGGAGCGGCTCGATGGGCTGCTGCTCGTAGCGGGTCGGGATGCCGGACACGCGCTCGAACGCCTCGGCCATCTGGGGTCCGGTCAGCTCGTCGCTGGTGATCTCGACCTGCCGGCCGAGCCAGGCGTCCGGGGCGTCGAAGGCGTCCGCGGCGAACGCGCCGATGTCGCTGGGCGCGATGACCTGTACCGGGACATCGGGGCGCAGCCACAGGCCCAGGACGAGCCGGCCGTTCACCCGGCGGGGGCCGATGTCGTGGAAGATGTCGTAGAACATGGTCGGCCGCAGAACGGTCGCCGGCAGGCCGAGCTTGTGCACGTGCTGCTCGATGTTCCACTTGCTCTCGAAGTGCGGGACACCGGTGGAGCGTTCGGCGCCGCCGACCGAGCTGTAGACGAAATGCGTCACGCCGGCCCGGGCCGCGGCGTCGGCCACCGCCATGCCCTGCCGTTCCTCGGCGGCCACCCCGCCGGGCGTCCTGAACGTCTGGACGCTGAACACGCCGTGGATCCCGCGCATCGCCGCTCGCAGCGACGACTCGTCCTCCATGTCACCGCGCACGAGCACCGCGCCGGTGTCCGCGAGCGCCCGTGCCGCGCCCGACCGCGGATCACGCACCAGGGCGTGCACAGTACGCCCACGGCGCAGCAGCTCGCGGGCCACCGCGCCGCCCTGCCGGCCGGTACCGCCCAGCACCAGGATCGTCTCGTCTACCGCCACCGTATGTCTCCATATCTGCTGCCCGCCAAGGCATTTGCCTGGCATGTCAAGGGGATGCCGTTTCCTGCCGTGCAATGCATTTCGGAACGAGTACCGCGAGAAATGAGCCGAGGAATCCTGCTACCACGGAACGACCCCGTCCTCGGACAGACAGGCGCCCGAGGGCCCCGCGTCGTCCAGCAGTGCCAGCCTGACCGCGATCACGGCCCCCTCCGCGGGAGTGCGCTGCCCCTGGTGATGGTTGATGTCCGTGGCCACCACTCCCGGGCAGGCCGTATTCACCTTGATCGGTGTTCCTCGCAGCTCTTTCGCGTACGCGACCGTGAGGGCGTTCAGTGCGGTCTTCGATGACTGGTAGGCGATCATGTTGAGACGTGCGAACGGGGAACCGGGATCGGAATTCAGGATCAACGACCCCACATGGCTGGAGAGGTTGACGATGCGCCCGGCTTCCGAACGGCGCAGCAGCGGCAGCATCGCATGGGTCACGGACACCACGCCGAAGACGTTGGTCTCGTAGACCTCCCGGATGTCGTCGGCGGTCGCCTCACTGGGTGCCCCGGTGAAGCCGCCCGCGATTCCGGCGTTGTTCACCAGAATGTCCAGGCGGCCGTAGCTCTGCTCGATCCGGATCGCGGCGTCGGCCACGGAGGGCGCGTCCGTCACGTCGATCCGCAACGGCACCGCGTCAATGCCCCGGGCCACCAGCGCGTCGGCCGCGAGCTTGCCGCGTGCCTCGTCCCTGGCACCGACGAGGACGACGACCCCCTCTTCGCCGAGCTGCCGTGCTGTCTCGAATCCGATGCCCTTGTTGGCGCCTGTGACAAGCGCGATCTTCTCCACCGGCACGACTGAAGTCCATTTCTTTCGTCGGAGAAGGCAACTTCGTGTCGCCATAAGGCTCTTGTGTTCACAATGGCGGGCTCCATAGTCTTCCGGCATCTCCGAAGTTGCTGTGGCCGCCGGTTCGTTCAACCGCGTGATATCCGCAGTCGAACGGGCGGCCGGTCGGCGACACTTATGCATTCATTGACAGTGCGGAGGGCCGGAAATGAAAACGGGCGTGATAATTGTCGGTGCCGGGCCGGTCGGTCTGCTGCTGGCCGGCGAACTCCACCTGGGCGGGGTCGATGTCACCGTCTATGACAGGCTGACCGCGCCGACCGGGGAATCCCGCGCTCTCGGCTTCAACAGGCGGGCCGCCGAGTCGCTGGACCAGCGCGGACTGCTGCCCCTGCTGGGGGACTTCAGGTGGGGGCCGATGGGGCATTTCGGCGGCGTCCGCATCGACCTCGGGATGCTGGACGAGAACCACAGCGGCGTGCTGGGCCTGTCCCAGGCCAGGACCGAGGAGATGCTGGGAAAGTGGCTGGCGGAACTCGGCGTGCCGGTACGGCGCGGATACGAGGTGACCGGCTTCCGTGAGACACCGGACGGCGTCGCGGTGGCCTTCGACGGTCCTGAGGGCAGCGGCGAGCACACCGCCGGGTATCTGGTCGGGTGCGACGGCGCACAGAGCACCGTGCGCGCCCTGGCCGGCATCGACGCTCCCGGCCGGGAGGCCACGCGGGGCATGTACACCGCGGAGATCACCGGGGTGGCGTTGCGGCCGCGGCCCATCGGCGAGCGCCTCTCCGGCGGCAACATGGTCGTGTGCACCCCGCTGGGCGACGGCCGCTTCCGCATCGTGATCCACGACAAGAGCCTGTCCCCGTGCCCTGCCCCAGGCGCACCGACCTTCGCTCAGGTCGCCGACGCCTGGCAGCGGCTCACCGGTGAGTCCATCCACCACGCGCAGGCACTGTGGCTGTGGGCCTGCGGCAACGCGGCCGCGCTGGCCGACGAGTACCGGCGCGGCCGGGTGTTCCTGGCCGGCGACGCCGCGCACGAAATGCCCCCGCTGGCCGCATGGGGACTCAGCGCCGGCCTGCAGGACGCGGTGAACCTCGGCTGGAAGCTGGCGGCGACGATCAACGGCTGGGCGCCCCAGGACCTCCTCGACACCTATCACGCCGAACGTCACCCGGTCGGACAGGAGTTGATCCGCAACGCGCGGGCGGCGTCGAAGCTGTACCTCGGCGACGCCGACATGGATCCGGTGCGCGGTGTGCTGGGTGAGCTGGTGGCGTACAAGGACGCGGCCGGGCACCTGGCCGGGACGGTGAGCGGGTTGGGGATCCGTTACGACGTGGGTGCGGGTGGCCATCCGTTGCTGGGTCTGCGGATGCCTCCCGAGCGTGAGTTGGTCCTGTCCGACGGCCGTCGTGTGCGGATGGCCGAGCTGTTGCACTCCGCGCGGGGTGTGCTCGTGGCCACGAGCGGTTTCGGCGGGGGAGTGCGGGTCGCGGAGGGCTGGGCGGACCGGCTCGATGTCGTGACCGGCACGTGGGTGTCCGGTCCGGATGGTGCGCTGGATGCGGTGCTGGTCCGGCCGGACGGGTATGTCGCCTGGACGTCTCCCGGCAGCGACGCCGGTCTCGCCGACGCGCTCGGCCGCTGGTTCGGAACCCCCCTCCCCGCCACCGCAACGCCCCGCACCAGCGCCACCGCCCAGCCGGTTTCCAGCGGCACCGACCGAACAGGAGCGCAGGCATGACCAGGGACGTGATAGTCGTCGGCGCGGGTCCGGTCGGGCTGATGATGGCCGGCGAACTCCGCCTCGGCGGCGTCGATGTCGTCGTCTACGAGAAGCTGCGCACCCCGCCACGGGAGTCTCGAGGCGCCAGTTTCACCAGGCGCACCGCCGAGTGCTTCGAACAGCGGGGGCTGCTCGGCAGGCTCGGCGAGACGGAGCCGGCCGACAGCCACTTCGGCGGCGTGCCGATCGACCTCGGCATGTTCGAGGAGAATCACTTCGGGGCCCGGGGCATCTCACAGTTCCGCACCGAGCGGATGCTGGAGGGCTGGGCCACCGAACTCGGCGTGCCGGTGCGGCGCGGATACGAGGTGACCGGCTTCCGTGAGACACCGGGCGGCGTGGTGGTGGACCTCGACGGTCCTGAGGGCCGCGGCGAGGACACCGCCGGGTATCTGGTCGGCTGCGACGGAGGACGCAGCACCGTCCGCAGGCTCGCCGGCATCGGCTTCCCCGGCCCCGACCCCACGCGCGGCTTCTACTCGGCCGACGTCACCGGGATCGAGACCCGTCGCCGGCGCATCGGCGAGGATCTGCCGGGCGGCAGCATGGTCATGGCGATGGACCTGGAGAACGGCGTCACCAGGGTCGTCGTGCACGAGAGCGGCATGCCGCCCAAGGACCGTGAGTCCCTGACGTACACCGAACTCGCCGACGCCTGGCAGCGGCTCACCGGTGAGTCAATCCACCACGGGCAGTGCCGCTGGATCAGCTGCTTCACCGACGCATCCAGGGTGGCCGACGAGTACCGGCGCGGCCGGGTGTTCCTGGCCGGCGACGCCACCCATGTGCAGCCTCCCGCCATGGCCCAGGGGCTGAGCGTGGGCGTACAGGACGCGGTGAACCTCGGCTGGAAGCTGGCGGCGACGATCAACGGCCGGGCGCCCCAGGACCTCCTCGACACCTATCACGCCGAACGCCATCCGATCGGGCAGCAACTGGCACGCAACGCCCGCGCCGCGATCGAACTGCGCCTCACCGGCGAGGAGATGGATCCGGTGCGCGGTGTGCTGGGTGAGCTGGTGGCGTACAAGGACGCGGCCGGGCACCTGGCCGGGATGCTGAGCGGGTTGGGGATCCGTTACGACGTGGGTGCGGGTGGCCATCCGTTGCTGGGTCTGCGGATGCCTCCCGAGCGTGAGTTGGTCCTGTCCGACGGCCGTCGTGTGCGGATGGCCGAGCTGTTGCACTCCGCGCGGGGTGTGCTCGTGGCCACGAGCGGTTTCGGCGGGGGAGTGCGGGTCGCGGAGGGCTGGGCGGACCGGCTCGATGTCGTGACCGGCACGTGGGTGTCCGGTCCGGATGGTGCGCTGGATGCGGTGCTGGTCCGGCCGGACGGGTATGTCGCCTGGACGTCTCCCGGCAGCGACGCCGGTCTCGCCGACGCGCTCGGCCGCTGGTTCGGAACCCCCCTCCCCGCCACCGCAACGCCCCGCACCAGCGCCACCGCCCAGTCCGTCGGCCGGTGACCGGCAGCACGTCCACCCGCCCTCGACTGCCGCTACAGATGCCCCTGCAAGACTCGCCGGGTCGGCAGCAGGGAGGAGCACTCCGAAATGGCTTATAAAAACGGACAGGCTGTCTTGATCGAAGGCGGCTTCAATTCTGTCGGGCCGGACGACGACGAATCGATGGCCGGCGACGGATTCGATCTGAAGAACTTCGAGAGACTGCCGGCTCGCGCAGTGCCGGTACGCGCCTTGTCCGCCGGACTTTCCCTGCGCCAGGGCGGGACGAACGCCGCTCACGTCCAACTGCTCCTGGACGCGGCGGGATCGTCGGAACTCCCGCCCATTCTCGTCCAGGAGGACGGCTGCCGGGTCATCGACGGGCTGCACAGGCTGGAGGCCGCCAAGCTCCGCGGCGACGACATCATAAAGGCGCGTTTTCTCGACTGCTCGGACTCCGAAGCACTCGTATTGGCCATGAAGGCCAACAGCGCGCACGGACTGCCGCTGTCCAAGGCCGACCGCGTCGCCGGAGCCCAACGCGTTCTGACCGCGCATCCCGACTGGTCCGACCGCGCCATTGCCGGAATCACGGGGCTGAGCGCGAAGACGATAGCGTCGCTGCGCAACCGGTCCGAGAGCGGGGCGCATCCCGGCGTCAAACGCCTCGGCCGGGACGGGAGGCGGCGCCCGGTGGCCGCCGGTGAGGGCAGGCGCCGAGCCGCCGAGTACATCAGCGCCAATCCCAACGCCCCGCTCAGGCAGGTCGCCAGGGAGACCGATGTGTCGCTCGGCACGGTGCACGACGTGAGCGCCCGGCTGCGCCGTGGCGTCAGCCCGGAGCGGAGCGGACACCGGGCACCCGCCGTACGGCCCGCCGTGCACCTCGACACCGGGGTCGCGGTCCACGGAGCCGTGGTCGGCGGGCTCCCGGACAACGGCGCCGTGGACCACGGGGCCACTGATCAGGCCATCACGGCGCCGGGCGCCGCCGGTGCGTCGCCACGGCGCCGGAACCACACCGACGCACCGCTCCACTGGGGCGCGGTGGCGGCCAAGATGGCCAACGACCCGGCGATCCGCTACACCGAGGGCGGCAAGGAGTTCCTGCGGTGGATGACGATGCATGCGAATGACCCGGACGGGTGGCGGAAATTCATCAACGCCCTTCCGCCGCACTGGCTCAGCGTCATCGCGCCGATTGCCGACAGCATCAGCAAGGAATGGGGCCAGTTCGCCGATCGGCTCGGCGGACAGCCGCAGCACACAGGGAAAATCCCCGCACGGCGTTCTCCCGCGGTCACGGCGGCGGCCGAAGCCGTTTCCGTGGATTGACAGCGGGGCACCAGGTGCCTGCAGCGAGGGCGGCGGGGGCCCTCGCATGCCCATCGGTGCCGCACCGAGACGGTCCACCCGTGCTCGACCGGGATTGTTGGGCTTCCCGCAAAACTGCTTCGACATCATATTCACGAGAGGGCAGGCGGAATGGCGGACAGCGGACAGGAAAAGGCAAGCGGAGTACCGCATGTGGTCGTCGTCGGCGGCGGTATCGCGGGGCTGGCGGCGGCGTTCTTCCTGCGGGACGAGCCGGTCAGGCTGACGGTCCTCGAAGGAGCGTCCAGGCTCGGCGGGAAGCTGGCCGTGTCGGAGGTGGAGGGCTTCGCCGTCGACGAGGGTGCGGAATCGCTGTACGCGCGGCGTCCCAAGACCTCCAGGCTGATCACGGAGGCAGGGCTCGGCGATCAGCTCGTGACGGCGAGCCTGCCGGGGATGGGGATCTGGACCAGGGACGACATGCGGGGGCTGCCCGCCCGCCAGTTCATGGGCGTGCCCTCCGACATGGAGGAGCTGGCCAAGGCCCGCCTGCTGTCCGCCGACGGGCTGGCCCGGGCACGAGAGGACCTCGAGCTGCCCGCGCTCGACCGGGACGGGGACGTCTCCGTCGCGTCGTACGTCGCGGGGCGGCAGGGCCAGGAGGTCGTGGACCGCCTCGTCGACCCGTTCCTCGGCGACGCGTTCGCCGGCCGTGCCGACGAGCTGTCCTTCGAGGCCACCCTGGCCCCGCTGGCCGCCGCGTCCCGCAAGTACTCGTCGCTGGCCGAGGCGGCGGGCTCGCTGATACCGCAGCCGCTCCCGGAGGGGGAGAAGCCCACGACGGGCATCGCCACCCTCACCGGCGGGCTCGGCACGCTGCCCCCTGTGCTCGCGGAGCGCCTGCTCGCCGCGTCGCCGGGAGCGACCGTGCGCACCGGAGCCGTGGTCGAGGAGCTCGTGCGGCGAGAGCGCGGCTGGCGACTGACCGTCGGTTCCGGTGCCGGCTCGGAGTACATCGACGCGGATGCCGTCGTCGTCGCCGTTCCCGCGGGTTCCGCCGGCCGGCTGCTGGCCGGGGTGTCCGGGGCCGGGCAGGCCGCAGCCGGACTCGCCGAGATCCCCTACGCCAGTACGGCGATCATCACGCTCGCGTACACCCGCAGCGCGTTCTCCGCCGGGTTCGCCGGGCTGCGGCGCCTCGGGGCCAGCGGCTACCGGGTGCCCGCGGTGGAGGGGCGCAAGGTCAGGGTCGTCACGTTCCTGAACATGAAGTGGCCGCACCTGGCGGGTGATCTGCAGATCGTGCGGTGCCAGGCCGGCGGGAGCGGCGAGGAGAAGCTGATGGAGCTCGACGACGCCGAGCTCGGCGCGCTGGCGGCGTCCGAGTTCGCCGCGACCACCGGCTTGGTCGGCGGCCCCGTGGCGACCCGGGTCAGCCGTTGGGAGGCCTCGATGCCGCAGTACACGGTCGGTCACCTGGACCGGGTGGAACGTATCCGTGCCTCGGTGGCGGCCCAGCCCGGGCTCGCGGTGTGCGGCGCCGCGTACGACGGTGCAGGGGTCGGCAACTGTGTGGCCACCGCGCGCAAGGCCGCCGACGAGGTGCTCACCTGGCTGCGGCGGGACACCACTGCCCGCTAGGGCGGGGTGCCGGCCCATGCCCCCGGTGGAGGCTGCGACCATCCGCAGCCTCCACCGGGGGTTCCTGCTGTCGGCGCCGCCCCGGCCCTGCGCCGCACCCGCCGGACTCTCCGGGACGGCGCTCGGCCGTCCGCGTCCCGCCGCTGCAGGAGCCGGTCTCCACCGAGCCGGGCCGGGCCGACGCGCAGGGCAACGAATCCCGAGCCTTCGGGTCCGCCCAGCCCTTCGGGTTCCTCCGAGCCCTCCGGGTCCCTCGCGTGCTCCGGGTCCTCCTCCGGGTCCCCCGCGCACTCCGGGTCTTCCGGGACGCACCGGATCGCGGCCGGCTCCCCGCCCCGCACACGCCGAGACCCCCGCACGGCTCCGGCCGTGCGGGGGTCCCTGGCGCGCTCAGTCGGACAGCACCGCCCGCATCCGCCGGTCCCTGGGGGCCCGCGTGCGTTCCAGGCGGGCGTCCAGCAACCGCAGCGCGGCGTCGCACCGGCCGTCCGCCATCAGGGCGTACAGCAGGGTCTCCTCCACCACCTCGCGCTGGGCGGCGCTGCCGCCGACCCGGCGCAGCACGGGAAGAAGAGCGTCGAGACCGCGGGCCGCCTCGTGGAAGCGCTCCTCGACGACCGCGGCGAACGCCTCGCACAGCGGCGCGATGATCTCGCGCTGGACCTCGTCGGCCTCGGCGGCGTGGTCGCGCAGCCGGCGCAGTGCGGCCAGGTCGCCGGCCGCCGTGAGGGCGACGGCGGAGTGCAGGGCGGTGAAGGCCGTCGAGGGCCGTTCCAGGACATCGGTCGCCACCGACCCCAGCACGTCCGCGGTCGGCAGTTCGCCGTGCCAGCTGTCGCTGAGCCGGGCCCGCCACAGCAGCGACCCCGAGTCGACCAGGGCCCGCACGCCGGTCACCCGGCCGGGCGCGAGTTGGGTGAACCACCGCTTCCGGACCGCGGCCGTGTCGTCCAGGGCCAGTTCGTGCAGGGCGATGTGCCAGGAGAAGTGCGCCCGGTGCACCGCACCGCGGCCACGCCCGGACACCCACCGGTCCAGCCAGTTCCGGCCCGCCTTGTGCGCGCCCGTCTCGTAATGGACGTGCGCCAGCGCGTGCACGGCATGGCCGGAGGCGGGCTCGGCGGCCAGCGCACGATGGGCCAGCTCGCCGGCCTCGTACATGCGCCCCTGCTCCTGGCGGAGGAACGCCAGCAGCGAGGTGTGGAACCAGTGGCCGTCGTACGCCGGTGCCGTGCGCTCGACCAGGCGCAGGGCGTAGTCGTCGTCGAGGTCGTCGACCCCGGAGAAGGCGATGGTCGGCACGGCCGCGGCGAGCGCGAGCGCGTCGCCGGGGTGGGTGTCCAGGTGCCGTACGAGGGCCGTGTCGCCGTTGTCGCCGTGGACACGGCGGGTGACGACGTCCACGAAGGAGCGCTCGCGCTCGTCGGCCCGTTCGCGGGCGCAGCGTTGTGCGTCGGCGAGGGACCGCGGGACGTCCACGGCGGCTCCGCACTCGTGGCCCAGCAACGCGAGGGCCGCGTGCCCCAGGGCGAATCCGGGGTCCAGGGCGATCGCGCGGGCGAGGGCGTCCTCGGCCCCCGAGCGGACCTTCAGGATCCGGTCGAGGCCGGTGCGGTACGCGGCGGCGGCCTCGGCGTGGGTCGACAGGGCGAGGCCGTGTCCGTCGAGGGGGCGGCGCGTGCTGCGGGGCCCGGGTGCGAGCGGCGCGAGCACCTCGTGGGCGAGGGCCGCCGCTTGGCCGCGGATCTCGGGGATCGCCGTGGTCTCCCACAGCTCGCCCCGGCGCGGAGCGCCCAGGGTGTACAGCGGGAGGCCGGCGCGCCCTCCGGCGTCGAGCAGACGTCCGTCGACGGTGGCGACACCCATGCCGAGCGGGCCGGGGACCGCCGCTTCGGCCGTGAACAGGGAGCGCCACAGCGGGTCGTCGAGACGGTGGCCCGGGCCCGTGCAGTCGATCACCCAACCGACGTGCATCGTCCGCCCGTCGGAGAGCTCGACGTCCAGGGAGCCGTCGTCGCGGGAGACGGCCGCGGTGACCGTGCCCGCGTGGACGGTCAGTCGTCGCGCCGTACGGGCGCGGGTGACCGACTCGGCCGTGGCCGGGGCCATGCGATGACGGTGGGTGTTCCACAACGTGCCCTCGCGGGCGAGGAATTCGGCGCGTTCCCCGGGAGTGAGGCAGCGCCACAGGTGTGCCGTGTGCGGGCGCAGGCTGTCCAGGGCGGGACGCCAGTCGCCGTGCATCCGCACCGAGCGGCTGACGTGGCGGTAGACGGCGCGCCGCAGCCGGTCCAGAGAAGCGTCCTCCAGCCCTTCCGGCGCGGGCATGGGGCCGGCCGGGGCGAGGGCGTGCGGCTGGGGCAGCAGGCCGTTGCGGGACAGGGCGTGCACCGTGCGGCCGGAGCGGTCGAGCGTGAGGGCGAGGTCCACGGCGGTCAGGCCACTGCCGACGAGGAGGACATCGGCGTCGTCGGCCTTCGGGCCGTCAAGGGCCCCGGCCGCCCAGGGCGCGGCGACGAAGCGCGGCGAGGCGCACAGCTCCCCGGGGGCCCAGGCGGCGGTCGGCGCGGCAGGGCCGGTGGCCAGGACCGCACTGTCGGCGGTGAGCCGCGCCCCGTCGGCGAGAAGCAGCGACACCCGGCCGTCCGGGGTGCCGGTGCAGCTCTCGGCGCGGGTGCGCAGCCGCTGCAGGGAGACCACTCCATGGGCGCGGACGATCGCCTGGCCGAGCGTGTCGGCCAGATAGGCGCCGTAGCGGTACCGGGTGGCGAAGTCCGCCGCGGTGACGGCCGGTTCACCGTGCCGGCACAGCCAGCGGGTGAAGTGGCCTGGCTCGTCGGGATAGCAACTCATGCCGCCTGCGGGCACGTTGAGCCGGTGCCGGGGATCGGGGGTGGCGTAGGCGGTGCCCCGGCCCGCCTCCGGCGCCGGGTCTATCAGGACGAGGGTGAGGGGTGTCCGGCGGCGCGTGGCCGTCTCACAGAGATGGAGGGCGGTCAGAGCGCCCGCCGCCCCCGCTCCGACGACGGCCACGGTGTACCGCTCGCGGACTGGACTCACGAAAACCTCCGGCAGTGATCGGCGGCGGAGCCGAGGAACGGAACTCCGACTTCGGTCGGAGAGGTGGTCCCGGCGCGGGATCCTCGCCGTCCTCGGTGCCGTGCCGGCGGCCGCGCCGACCGGGTGCGGCACGGAGCCGGCGGACGCCTCGGAGCGGACGCGGCGGACGGACCGCCGCGGACACCCGGCCGGGACCTGGGGAACTGTCTGATCAAGCCGCTCGGGGCGGCACGTCGGCGCCGGCCGTGTGATCCAGGACGCGGGACAGCGTGTTCGCCAGGACCTCCTCCGGGTTCTCACTGCCGCTCACGCTGCGCCATGCCACATGGTTGTCCGGGCGCACCAGCACGGCACCTCCGTCGGTGATCTGCCGGACGGCCTCCCACCCGCCGTCCACGTCGGTGAACTCCGCGCCGTCGCCGATGCGGGCCGTGACGATGGGGACCGAGAACTTCTCCGCCACCCGCGCCGCCGCCTCGCACCACGCGCCTCCGTCCGGGCCGGTGAGCAGCGCGAAGCCGGTCCCGGTGCCGGTCAGGTCGTGGGTCGACAGGCGCCGGCCCTCGCGCTCGAGCCAGACGTGCGGCAGCCGGTGCCCGGGGCGGGTCGTGGGCTGGTACACATCGCGCAGCGGTGCGCGGGCCGGCGGCTCGCTGCCGTCGGGGACGATCGCGCCCTGCTCGTAGGCGAAGCCGACCTCCAGGTCGTGCGCCTGGCATCCGCCACGGTGGGTGTCGAAGATCTCCACCGCCCGTGCCCGCACGGCCGCGCCGATCGGGGACTGCTCGAAGTACGCGGAGAACATCGCCTCCCGGCGCTGCACCGGCGCGTTCTCGCCGAGACCGATGGCGTCCAGGACGGACCGGTGGTGGAACGCCGCCGACACCGCCCAGTCGACGTTGTGCCTGGCGACGGGCCGGCGCTCCACCTCGTAGGTGTCGAGCAGACGGTCGTCCGCGCGGCCGGTGAGCACCGTGGCCAGCTTCCACGCGAGGTTGTGCGCATCCTGGATACCGGAGTTCAGGCCGAGCCCCACGGTGGGCGGCTGGCGGTGCGCGGCGTCGCCGGCGAGCAGCACCCGTCCCACTCGGTAGCGCTCGGCGAGCAATGCCTCGACGGTCCAGTTCGTGACATGGTGCAGGGTCACGTCCAGGCCGGGCAGGCCGAGGACCTCACGGATCCTGGCGACGACCTCCTGCTCGTCGAGGCCGCCCGGGTCGCTCGGGGGAAGGTGCAGCACCCATTCCCTGCAGTCCTTCCCCCAGGCCGGTCCCATCTCGATGATGTTGCTGGAAAGGCCGGGGTCGTAGGCATTGAGGAAGTGGGTGATCAGCGTGCCCTCGTGCCACCACTCGGACAGGTCGGCGGAGAAGTACGCGGTCGTGACGTCGAGCAACCCGGCCAGGCCCTGCATCTCCACACCGAGAGCGGCACCGACCGTGCGACCGCCGTCGGCCGCGATGAGGTACTGCGTCACGACCGTGGTGATCTCCCCGGACTCGACGTCGCGGACCTCGACCACGACGCGGTCGCCTTCGTCGGTGAAACCGGTCATCTCATGGCTGAACAGGATGCGCCCGGGATTGCGCTGTTCGGCGCGGCGGCGCAGGATCGGCTCCAGCCGGATCTGCGGCAGCTTGACGGGCAGGACGGGCCCGGCCGCCGCGTACCTCTCGCGCAGCTCACCGCCGCCGAAGGCGTCCATCTCATGGATCACCCGGGAATCCAGCGCGCCGTCACCGGCGAGCGAGGTCAGCCAGCGCACCTGCCCGAACTTCTCCAGCGGCGCGCCCTGTTCGGCCACCGGCCCGTCGATCCCGTGCTGTCGGAAGATCTCCATCGTGCGCTGGTTGAGGTAGTGCGCCTTCGGTATGTTCGCTGTGTCCGCGTGCCGTTCCACCAGCAGGTGGCCGACTCCGAGGTCGGAGAGAAAGACGGAGGCGGACAGGCCGCATCCGCCACCGCCCACGATCAGAACCGGAACCTCGAGCGTTCCCATATTCGTCCTTCCAGAATGTGACAGTCCAGAGGCGAGTGTCAGCTGAATCTTGGACGGCCCCGGCTGCATGACGGCGTGCCGAAGGAAACGGTACCGAGAGCGCGACGCCACCCCGCAACTTTCAGGACGCGCACCAGCGTTCCATATCGGGATTGCGGAGCCCGCCGTATTTGGCCAGCCAGGCCGAATCCGCTTGTTCCCCGTGATCAGCGCGAACTACGGCCCATTGCCCGCCACTCCACTTGCCCCATTCGGCTGCGATACGCTCGCAGCCTGTCAAGGGCCTCTTTAGTCCCGGTCAAGGATGAGTGGATTCAGCCGGATCGATGGCCGGTCCACGACCAGGACGGGGCACTGTGGGGGAGCGGCCGCCGTCGTTCTGAGCCGGCGTGCCCGGCAGGACCGCGGGTTCGTCTGCGTATCTTCTTCAGTTGAACATGAGGAACACCGCCTTGTGGCGGGCGGTCAAAGCGCCGTTCTACGCTCGGCCCCCGTGTCCAGGAATTCAGCGGACTCACATGGGGACGATGAGGGTGGTCATGAACGCAGCGTCGAATGATTCGGCAAATGCGCGGCAGTTCGCCGAGCGGCCGGTGATCGGAATATGCGCACGGACGGCTCCGGTCACGCTCCAGGGCATCGACATGTCCGTCAGCCTTTCGCTGCAGTCGCATGTGGACTTTCTCGCCTCCGCGGGCTGCACTCCTGTACTGCTGCCGTTGCTGCCCGGCTGCGAGCACGTCCTCGGTCAGCTCGACGGACTGCTGGTACCGGGCGGCCCGGACGTGAGTCCGGCGCTGTACGGAGCACCCGCACACCCCAGGACGCGCACCGGTAGCCCGGTCGTGGACCGCGCCGAACTGGCGCTGGTCAAGGGGGCGCTGGCGGCCGGCCTGCCCGTCCTTGCCATCTGCCGCGGCATGCAACTGCTCAATGTGGTCTGCGGAGGCACACTGCACCAGCACCTGCCCGAGATCACGGGCCACGACCGCCACTGCCCGGAGACAGCGGAGTTCACCCTCGGCAGGCACCTCCTGGACCTGGCACCCGGCAGCCGGATCGGCAAGATCCTCGGCGAGGACGCACCCGAGAGTTCCTGCCACCACCATCAGGGGATCGACCGGATCGGGGCGGGCCTCGTCGCCACCGGCCGGGCACCCGACGGAGTCGTCGAGGTGGTGGAGGCGACCGATCACCCCTTTGCGATCGGTGTGCAATGGGAAGCCGGCCAGACCGCGGACGACCGTCTCCACGCGGCACTCGTCGAAGCGGCCGGACTCGCTTCCCGCCGAACCGCCGCCACAACCTGATTCGCCGAACGGATTCGGCACAATATTTTTGCTGGATCCCAAGGCCCGGAAATCCTCAGGAACTTGCGCATTCGGTCATCCAGGCGGCAGCCTGATGTCCATTGAGCTCGTGCTCAGCGACGGGAATGCACAGCACGCCGGCACGCTTTTCCGTTCCCTCGCTGTGATGTTCCATTGCAGCCAAGGAGTAGTCCCGACCGACAGGAGAAATACCGATGTCACCACGGATGACCAACCCGTCGCTGGTCGTTCCCGACGCCTTGCAGCCGCTGCTCGATCTTTCCAAGGCCATCAACAAGGTCGTGCCGCTGCAGACGCTCGTTCTCGTTCATCTGCGCACGAGCCAGATCAACGGCCGTGAGATCGTGGCGGGTTCGACGGACGACGAACGCCTGCCCAAGGTGGCCACCTGGCGGGATGAGACCTGCTTCGACGACGCCGAGCGCTCCGCACTGGCTCTCGCGGAGGCCGTCACCCGCCTCGGTGACCGGGAGGACCCGGTGCCGGACGAGATCTGGGAGGAGGCCGCGAAGCACTACAGCGAGCAGGAACTCGGCGCCCTGGTCATACAGATCGGCCTGGTCAACCTCTGGAACCGCGTCAACATCTCCACCAAGCAGGTACCTCTCAACTGGCCCTGAGCGGGATCTCCAGCGGTGCGGTCACCGGAGCACGGAAGCCGTGACCGCGCCGCTGTTCACACGAGGGAAAGGGACACCGCCGTGTTGAAGCTCATCAACGCCGGCTTGGGCAGGACCGGGACGACATCACTGAAGGTGGCGTTGGAACGCCTCGGTTTTGGACCCTGTTTCCATATGTTCGACGTCGTCAGCAGTGAAAAGCGACTCAAGCAGTGGGAGAGAATCATCTGCGATGCGCAGCCTGCTGACTGGGACGCGGTATTCGACGGGTACACCTCCGCCGTGGACGGCCCTCCCGCCGTCTATTACCGGCAGATCATGGAGGCATTTCCCGAGGCGAAGGTCATTCTCACGGTGCGCGATGCCGAGCGCTGGTACCGGAGCACTTATGACACGCTGTACCAGTTCGCTCTGAAGAGCCAGGAGAACCCTCCGGAGGCCCGGTCCAGGCAGGGCCGGCTGTACCGCGTGACGAGCACCATGGTCTGGAACGGCCTGTTCGGCGGACGGTTCTCCGACAAGGACTACGCGATCGACGTCTTCCGTCGGCGCAATCTGGAGATCGCCCGCACCGTCGATCCGGACAACCTGCTCGTCTTCGACGTGAAGCAGGGGTGGGAACCGCTGTGTTCCTTCCTCGGAGTCGACGTCCCGCCGGAGGATTTCCCGCACGTCAATGACACCCAGTCCATGCGCAAGGTGCTCCAGCAGGTGGGCGGCGGCGGCTCCGCGACAGAGCCTGCGTGACGCTGGATCCTGGCCTCCCCGGCCTTTCTCCGACAGTTCACCCCGCACCGACTGCGCGCGGCACGACCCTGGCGAACCGGGTCGTGCCGCGCGCCACCATTGTGCTCACACAGAGCCATGGACGAGGTCGGCCGCGCCTGCGTTGAGGACCGCGAGCAGGGTCCGGGCCTGCACATTGACATAACGGCTGTGCCCAGCCAGCCAGTTCAGCTGACCGATGGTGATCCAGTGGTAGCCCGGCGGCGCCTGCGTGGGGGTCGTCGACTCGTCGGTCTCGACCAGCAGATAGCGGCTCTCGGCGTTGAGGAACCGGCCGCCTTCCTCGGAGTGGACCGCCGCGTAACGCATACGGGCCGGGTCCGCGTTCAGCATCAGATCGAGGAAGGGCGGACGGTGCTCGGCCGGCAGATGAGCGTAGTTCGCCGGAACATACTGAACGGTCGGCCCGAGCTCGGCGGTGTCGAGGAAGCCGCCTTCGACCCGGGCGTGCACCAGGACATGCGGCACGCCGTCGAAGACGCGGTACGCGAAGCCCACGACCCCGAGACCGACGGGTTCGAAAATGGGCTGGGTCCAGCCGGGGACCTCGCGGTTGGCGCCCTCCACGGAGACCGCCACCACTCGGAAGAACCGGTGGTCGATGCGGTGGACGGAGTGGGTGTCGCGGCGCCAGCCGGCCACCTGGCTCAGCGGTATGCGCCGGGTGTGGACGTCGTGCCGGGCGCGTTCCCCGGTGAACCAGTACCGCAGGTCGGCGTCGGACGACAGCGCCCGCGGTTCGGGCCGCGTCATCGGCGCGCTGGCCAGCACGGTGCGCGCGTCCATGTTCACCACGTTGTCCCGGCGCAGCAGCTCGCCGAGCTGTCCGAGCGTCAACCAGCGGAAGTCGTCGTCGACGGGCACGTCCTCGTCGACCTCGACGATCATGTTGCGGTTGCGCTTCTGGTAGAACCAGGCGCCGTGCTCGGACTGCAGGACGTCCGTGATCACCCGGTCCCGGTCGGGGCGGAGGAAGTACTCCAGGTACTTCACCGCCGCCCCCGCGTGCGCCTTCGTGTAATTGCTGCGGGTGGCCTGCACGGTCGGGGAGAGCTGCACCAGGTTCGGATTGCCGGGCTCCATCTTCGCCTGCATCAGGAAGTGGAGTGTCCCGTCGAACTCCTTGGCCAGGATGCCGAGGATGCCGATCTCCGGTTGCACGATGATCGGCTGCTGCCACTCCGCGTCCGGCCGGACGACATGGAGGCCCTCGACGGTGAAGAACCGTCCGCTGCGGTGCCTCAGGTCACCGGTGTCCGCAGCGAACGACCAGCCCTCCAGATTCGCGAACGGGATCTGCCGTACCCGGGCCCGGCTTGCCCGCCGACGGGCGGCCAGCCAGTCCGGCACCTCGGCGGTCGCGATACCGACGCCGGCGGTGGCCGCCGCCGAACGGGCCAGCCGATCACCGATCCCCGTACCGGCGCGCGGCCTCAGCAGCGTCCGGCCGTTCACGGCCGATCACCGCCGTTCTTGACCGGCTTCCACCACTGCGGGTTGTCCTGGTACCACGCGACGGTCTCCGCCAGGCCCTCGCCGAACGGGACGTCCGGCTCCCGGCCGAGTTCACGCTCGAACCTGGTCTGATCCAGCGCGTATCGCCGGTCATGGCCCTTGCGGTCGGTGACATGACGGATCATGTCCGGTTCCGCTCCGCACAGTTCGGCCAGCCGTCGCGCCAACGCCAGGTTGGACTCGGCCGTGCCGGCGCCGATGTTGTAGGCCTCGCCCGCCCGGCCCTCGGCGAGCACCTGGTGAACGGCCCGGCAGTGATCGGCCACGTGCAGCCATTCACGCACCTGCAGACCGTCTCCGTAGACCGGAACGGGACGTCCCTCCAGCAGGTTGGTGACGGCGAGCGGGATGAACTTCTCGGGGTGCTGGTAGGGGCCGTAGTTGTTGCAGCAGCGCGTCACGGAGACGTTCAGTCCATGGGTGCGGAAATAGGCCAGGGCCATGAGGTCGGACCCCGCCTTGGACGCGGAGTAGGGGGAATTGGGCAGCAGCGGAGACCGCTCGGTCCACGCCCCCTTCTCGATGGTCCCGTACACCTCGTCCGTCGAGACGTGCACCACCCGCTCGACACCGCCCGTCAGACAGGCCTCGAGTACCGCCTGAGTGCCCTCCACGTTGGTCCGGACGAATTCGGCGCCCGACGTGATGGAACGATCCACATGGCTTTCGGCCGCGAAGTGCACCACCGCGTCCTGACCGTCCAGCACCTCACGCAGCAGCTTCCGGTCGAGGATGTTCCCTCGCACGAAGGTGAGACGCGGATGAGAGCCCGGGATGTTCTCCCGGCGTCCGGCGTAGGTCAACTGGTCCAGGACCGTGACGTGGGCGTCCTCGAAGTCCCGATATCCGCCGTCGAGCATGGTGCGCACATAATGGGAGCCTATGAATCCGGCTCCACCGGTGACGAGTATTCTCATGAGGTCCCACCGTAGCTGGATATCCATGGTCGAAGCATTTGCTGATCCCGTTCTTGCGAGGTTGGTTGGGGCACAGCATGCAGCACGATATTGGCCTCGATTCATTCCCGGCACCTCCCAAATTGCCTGCCCGTCGACAGCTTTGTTCGTGGCAATTTGAAAGAAGACTCGCTGGGGTTTCGCGGCGAGGATGAAAAGGCGGGAAGTCGTGACCCTCGCCCGCGAGTTCACCCGACCCCGAGCCAAAGGAAGTCCGGCGTGCGTGTCCTCATAGTGCCGTTTCCCTGGAAGACGCACCTGTTCAACTTGGTTCCGCTGGCGTGGTCGTTGCAGACGGCCGGTCACGAGGTGCGCGTGGCCGGCGAGCCGGATCTGCTCGGCGCCGTCACCGGGGCCGGGCTGACGGCCGTCGGCGTCGGCTCGGGCGAGACCGTGACACAGCGAACCCGGCGAGCCCGGCGCGAAGGAGCCCTGCCGCCTCCCGAGCAGGGGTTCGGCCTGGGCGAACCCGCGCCTCTGTTCGATGTACGACCGGATCGCGAGCGGCTGAGCTGGGAGCAACTCACCAAGCTCTACGACACGCTGGTGGTTCCGCGCACGGAGCTGTCCAACGACACGATGATGGACGATCTGGTCGGATTCTGCCGGGAGTGGCGGCCCGATCTGGTGCTCTGGGGCGCGAAGACCTTCGCGGGAGCGGTGGCCGCCGCCGCGGTGGGAGCGGTGCACGCCCGTGTGCTGTATTCGGGCGATGTCTACACCCGTATGCGTGAGGACTACCTGCACGCCAAGGCCCTGCGTCCGCCGGCGGAACGCGTCGACGGGCTGCGTGACTGGCTCTCGGGCTGGGCCGGGAAACACGGCGTCGAATTCTCCGAGGATCTGGTGAACGGGCATGTCACGATCGACCCGCTTCCCGAGTCGTTCCGGCTCGACAACGGGCTGACCACACTGCCGATGCAATTCGTGCCCTACAACGGGCCGGCCGTGGTGCCGCGATGGCTTGCGGAACGACCGGGGGCGCCACGGGTCCTGATGACGTTCGGCGGCTCGATGACCGACGGGCCGGCACTGCACGTGCTCTCCGTCGACCGTATGCAGGAGATCCTCGACGCGGTGGGCGACCTGGAGATGGAACTGGTCCTGACCCTGCCGGCGGATGTCCAGCGGCGGCTGCGCCGGGTGCCGGACAACACCCGGCTCGTGGGCTCCGTGCCTCCCGCCGAGATCCTGCCGTCCTGTGCGGCCCTGGTGCATCACGGCGGGACCTGGTCGTTCGGATGCTCCCTGCGCTACGGCGTCCCTCAGCTGCTGATCAGTCAGGCGGTGGACGCTCCGCTCAAGTTCCAGTACCTCGACCGGACCGGAGCCGGACTGTCCATGACGCCGGCCGAGGTGGACGGGCCCGGAGTCCGCGCCGCACTCGTACGACTGCTGGAAGATCCTTCCTTCCGGGCGAACGCTCAGCGACTCCAGCAGGAGGTGCTGGCCATGCCCGCCCCCAACGAGGTGGCGCGAACCCTGGAAGAGCTGGTTGTCGAAAGGAGCACGTCGTGCGGATCTCGGCCATGACGGTCCCGGGCGCGTACCGGATCGAACCCGAGCCGTTGGGGGACCTGCGGGGACACTTCTTCGAGTCCGTGCGGCGCAGTTCCCTGCTGGCCGACACCGGCTTCGAGCTGAACATCCGGCAGGTCAACTTCTCGGTGTCCAAGCGGAACACGCTACGGGGTATCCACGGCACCGTGGTCCCGCCCGGCCAGGCGAAGTTCATCACCTGTGTGCGGGGGCTCGCGCTCGACATCGCCGTCGACCTCCGCGTGGGCTCGCCGACGTTCGGCCACCACGACATCACCTACCAGAGTCCCGAGTCCGGTACGGCGGTGTACCTTCCCGACGGGATCGGCCACGCGTTCCTCGCTCTCGCCGACGACACGACCATGTGCTACCTCTGCTCAGCCGAGTACGTACCGGGCACCATGATCGATGTCGACGCGCTCGATCCGGAGCTGGCTCTGCCGTGGGAGCTGAGGGAGCCGCCGATCCGCTCCGCCAAGGACGCCGCCGCTCCCACACTCGCCGAGGCGGCCGCCGCCGGCCTGCTGCCCACCTATGAACAGTGCCCGTCCCGCCCGATCCCCCTGGGGACCGGCATCGGGTGACACCCGAACGATCTGGACGTCCTGGACGGGCGAGGCCATGCAGATGGCCTCGCCCGTCGGCGTTGCCCGTGCGGAACGGCCCACGCTCGGCAGTCGGCAGTCGGCACGGGAACGCGGCGGGGGGGGGGGGGGGGGGGCCGGGGCGGGGGGGGCGCGCCCCCCCCCGCCCCGCCCCCCCCCCCCCGGGCCGCGCGCGCCGCGCCCCCCCGCCCCGCCGCCCGCGCCGCGGGCGCGCCCCCG